>CAKSAC010000010.1 GCA_934434925.1 uncultured Eubacteriales bacterium
AAACCATGCTTGTCCGTTGTCCGAAAAACCTTGATTTTACTATGTTTCAAAAAGTATCGTTATCTAACCTCATCTTTCAACCGCCCGGGCTTTCAGCAGATGCTTGCCGACATGGATATGGGATATATCTCCACGGTTATTGTCAAGGATTCGTCACGGTTGGGGAGGAACTATCTGGAAGTGGGCAAATACACCGACTACTACTTTCCGGAGCATAATATCCGTTTCATCGCCATCAATGACTGCGTGGACAGCGACAACGGGGAGGATGATTTCGGTGCCTTCCGAAATGTGATGAACGAGATGTATGCCAAGGACATCAGCCGGAAGGTCAGAAGCTCACAACGGTTGAGGGGTAATGCCGGAGAACCGCTCTCACCGCCGCCATACGGGTATAGGAAGTCGCCGGAGAACAGGAAGAAATGGGTGATCGACCCGGAAGCGGCAGAGGTCGTCCGTAAAGTGTTCCGTCTCTGTATGGAGGGAAAAGGCAATGAAACGATTGCAAGACAGCTGCAGAATGAAAAAGTGCTTGTCCCGCAAGCCTACTGGCAGAGCAAGGGACTTCCGAGAGGCGGCAAGAAAACACAGCCGAATCCGTACCGGTGGTGTAAAACGACCGTTGCCAAGATGCTGACGCAGCAGGAATATTGCGGGGATGTCATCAATTTCAAGACCTACTCCAAATCGTTCCGGAATAAGACCCGTATCGAAAATCCGCAGGAGAATTGGGCGGTATTCCGTGATGTCCATGAGCCGATCATTGACCGTGAGACCTTTGAGCGTGTTCAGCAGATTGTCGGGAAAGTGAAGCAGAGGCATCTGAAGAATCCGGAGGAGGAAAAGAGTATCTTCACAAACCTCCTCTATTGCGCCGATTGCGGGAGCCGGATGTGGTTTCACAAAAGTACAAACAAAGTACCGGTCCGGCACTTCTTCTGTTCCAACTACAAGGGCATGAGAGGCACTTGCAACGATCACCACTATATCCGGGAGGATGCACTGACCGAGGTCATTCTCTCGGAACTCCGGCGGCTTGCCGCTTTCCTTGCCTGCGATGAGACCGCTTTTGCGGAACTTCTGCGGCAAAAGACGGATGCGGATATGCTGGCGGAGCAAAAACGGTTGGAAGCCGGTCTCGCCGCTACCCAAGCCCGCAATGCCGAGGTGCTGAAACTGTACGAGCGTATTTATGAGGACAATGTCAACGGAAAGGTCAGCGACGAATGGTTCATGCAGCTTTCCAAAAAGTACGAGGAAGAAAAAGCGGAACTGAAAAAGCAGATTTTCGATTTGACCGAGCGCCTGAACCGCCTGTCCGGTATGCAGACAGCAAAAGACGGTTTTCTCCGAGCCATCCGTTCCTTCATGCAGATGGAGACGCTGACTCCTACCGTACTTCATGAGCTGATTGAGCGCATTGACATCCATGCTGTACAGGGCTGGGGCAAGAACCGAACGCAAAAGATTGTGATTCATTATCGCTTTGTCGGCGTGATTGATGTCCCATATGTGCAAAAGGCTCCGGTTCTGATGGAGACAAGACAGGGTGTGGCAATCCGGTATGTGAACGGGGAACAGACGGCGTAAGTGAGAGTAGAGCGCACCGAACTATACCAACACAGTGAAACGCCGACTCTCACCGCTTGACCCAAAAGAAAAAGCCGTGCGGAGAACTTGCACGGCAATAACAAAAACAATATTTCAGGCAAAAAACAATCGAGTGTCCATACCAAACCATCAGGTCTGTTATGAACACTCGATATGGTCTGAGTGACAAGACTTGAACTTGCGGCCTCTACCACCCCAAGGTAGCGCGCTACCAACTGCGCCACACCCAGAAATCAACCGGGATACCCGTTTCCCGTTTGCACTTCACCATTATAGCACCGCCCGAGGGGTTTGTCAAGGGCGAAAACACGAAAAAGAGAAAAAAGAGTGTAGTGTTACAATTGATGTGAGACTAAAACCGGAGAAAGCATAGAAAAAGTGATTGAGTTCTGATAGAATCGCTTAAACACCAAACAAATCTTCCGGAAAGGCTCAATCACTTCATGAAAGATTATAGCACAACGAAACGGAAATGTCCACACCTAATTAAAACAAAAATTCACGCCGTTGTACATTTATCAATGATGTGAGATACATATCGCATTCCGGCCTTTTGGTTTTGGGGTTGACTTCCGGTGCTTTTTATGTTATTCTTCGGCTGAGGTGCATGAAAATGAAAAAAATCTGTTGTATTTTTGGCGCAGGAGAGGAGTCTTTGTTGCCTCCGCTCCCGCCGCGAGAAGAAATTTATGTAATTGCCGCAGACGGCGGATACCCTTTCGCTTGTCGCGCGTGTGGCCGCCCGGATATTTCGGTGGGGGATTTTGATTCGCTCGGATATATACCGACCGGAGAAGTATTGGTCTTCCCGCGTCAGAAAGACGATACCGACCTCGGCCTCGCCATCCGTCAGGGGCTGGCAGCCGGGTGTACCGATTTTCGGATTTTTGGTGCGCTCGGCGGTCGTCTTGATCATACATTGGCCTCGTTATCCTTGCTTGCCTCTTTGGTATCCCGTTCCGGATGTCGGGCATTTCTTTTCGGACCTGGCTATACGGTAACGGCGGTCCATGCCGGTAAATTGCATTTTCCCCCCGGAGGCCGTGGCACGGTCTCGGTGTTTTCACACGGCGGAACGGCCGTCGGCGTAACTTTGAGCGGTCTTTTCTATCCCTTGTCGGAGGCGATGTTGCCGGCAGATACGGCGCTCGGGGTCAGCAATGAATTTCTGAATGAAACGCCGGCATATATCAGTTGCCGCGAGGGAACGTTGCTGGTGGTGTGGCAGGACAGGTCCGGCGGCGCATTACCGGAAGTTTTGCCTGCGGAGGACTCGCCATCTGCGTGATTTCCTAATAAAAAACGTTTTTACCCCACTTGCATTTCCATCGGGATTTCCTGTATAATACAGGCGTAGGGAATGCACGGATTTTGCGTCCCGGTAATCGTGTGACATCGTCACAAAAATTTTTCATTATCAATAAAAGGGAGGATTTCTTATGGCACGTTTGCGCGACAAATACTGGATTTGGGGACATCCGGAAAACTGTTTTCTGGGGCAGTACAACAATGACCGTGTATGCCGCATGACCCCGGCGGAAGGGGCGCTGTACCTCGGCGCACGGAATATGTACATGGTTCCGATGGATCTCGATGTAAACTGGCGGCAGTATAACCTTTCCTTCACCACGATGGATCATGTCGGCTGGATGATGGATATCAATCCGGACAAGGTCGAAAAGCTGATCGAAGAGGCAAAGGAATTCCCGAACATCGACCGCGCGGTATTTGATGATTTCTTTGCCAAAAAAAACTTAATGAAGCAAAATGACGACCGCGATGTCCGCGTTGCCGAAGTCGAGGCTCTGCGCGACCGCCTGCACACGAACGAAGTGCGTCCGCTGGAAATGTGGATGGTGCTTTATACGTGGGATTTTATCAGCCAAAAGGAAGAAGATGTCGTTCCGTATCTTGAACCGTTTGACGGTATTATTCTGTGGACCTGGAATGAGAATTGCCTCGCGGATTTTGAGAAGAACTACAAATGGTTCCTCGATCACACCGAAGGCAAAAAGAGGATGCTCGGCCTGTATCTTTATGACTTCGGAGACAAGAAACCCTCCGATCCCGAATGGGTGAAATGGGAACTTGACCGGTATCGCGAATTACTGCTTGCGGGTGAAGTGGAAGGCATTGTTCTGCACACCAACGCGCTGGCCGACTGCGGATACGAAGCGTTCCCGGTTGTGCATGAATGGATGAAGAAGCACGGCGATGAGATCATTCCCGACTGAACCTGTCCGCCCATATCTTCCGTTATGTAAACAAAACATGGCACGGTGAAACACCGTGCCATTTCATTTTTGCGCAAAAGCCGGTTATTTACCATACGGGCAGATCGTGCCGAACGCCTTGCGCTCACGGCGGCCCCGAAGCGACCCGATGTTCCCGGATGCGTTCGGCGCATTACCGGAAATTTTGCCTGCGGAGGATTCGTCTTCTGCGCGATTTCCTAATAAAAAACGTTTTTCCCCTCTTGCATTTCCATCGGAAGCTGCTGTATAATACAAGCGTAGGGAGTGCACGGATTTTGCGTCCCGGTGATTGTGTGATAACGTCACGAAATTTCTAACATAATCAAAGAAAAGAGAGGATTTTTTATGGCACGTTTACGCGACAAATACTGGATTTGGGGACATCCGGAAAACTGTTTTCTGGGGCAGTACAACAATGACCGTGTATGCCGCATGACCCCGGCGGAAGGGGCGCTGTACCTCGGCGCACGGAATATGTATATGGTTCCGATGGATCTTGAGGTAAACTGGCGGCAGTACGACCTTTCCCTCACCACGATGGATCATGTCGGCTGGATGATGGACATCAATCCGGACAAGGTCGAGAAGCTGATCGAAGAGGCAAAGGAATTCCCGAACATCGACCGCGCGGTATTTGATGATTTCTTCACCAAAAAAATCTTGATGAAGCAAAATGATGACCGCGATGTCCGCGTTGCCGAAGTTGAGGCCCTGCGCGACCGCCTGCACACGAACGAAGTGCGTCCGCTGGAAATGTGGATGGTCCTTTATACACGGGATTTTGTCAACAAGAAAGAAGAAGAGGTCGTTCCGTATCTTAAGCCGTTTGACGGCATTATTCTGTGGACATGGGAAGAGCGCGATCTCAAAGACTTTGAGAAGAACTACAAATGGTTCCTCGATCACACCGAAGGCCAAAAGCGGATGCTCGGCCTGTATCTTTATGACTTCGGAGGAAAGAAACCCTCCGACCCCGAATGGGTGAAATGGGAACTTGACCGGTACCATGAATTGCTGCTTGCGGGTGAAGTGGAAGGCATTGTTCTGCACACCAACGCGCTGGCCGACTGCGGATACGAAGCGTTCCCGATTGCGCATGAGTGGATGAAGAAGCACGGCGACGAGATCATTCCCGACTGAACCTGTCCGCCCATATCTTCCGTTATGTAAACAAAACATGGCACGGTGAAACACCGTGCCATTTCATTTTTGCGCAAAAGCCTGTTATTTGCCATACGGGTAAATCGTGCCGAACACCTTGTAGTCGCCACAGCGCAACACGCGGAGCAGCTCATCGTTGCTCCGGATGGGTTCCTGCGTCAGAATACCGGCCGTCGGGCGGTTGAAAACATGGTGAAAATCAGAACCCGCAATACCGGGGAGCGCGTGGTGCGCGGCAAAGGCGGCGGCCAGCTCGTTGCGGGAGTCATGATGATTGTGGGCGTTGAAGATTTCAATTCCGTCGAGACCGCCCGGGTGCATGACTGTCATCATATCGCGAAAGGGATGCGCCTGATAAATCAGTCCGCCGGCGGCATGGATACGGGCAATTCCTTCGGTGCGGGGGAGTGAGGGAAGGTCCGGATTGCGGAGCAAAAAGTCGGCTCCGATTCCGTACACCAGATAATCGTTCTGGTTTTCGGCAAAGCGGAGTTCCATCGCGGGGATAACGGTTATATTATCGCCGAGCAACGCGCGATAAATTTCCGCCCCCGAAAAAAAGCGTTCGATCTGTCCGGCGGCCGCGCAGTCGCTTTTCAGGGTTTGGGGCGTGAAGTGATCGGTCACCGTGACAGTGGCGTATCCGGCCTCCCGATAGTATTCTGCGGCAATTTCCGGCGGGCAATCGCAACAGGAGCTGATCCCGCGCGTATGAAGATGCAATTCGGTCTTATACATGATGGATCTCCCCGGCGGCCACGCGGCCGCCCTGTGTTTTGAGATAATTCATTGTAGCACTTCTGCGTGATGAGGTCAAGATTTTTGTCGGGAAATGTTAAACCTTTCTTGCTTTCCGGCCGGGGATATGCTACAATGAGAATACCAACTTTCCGAACACGGAGGACACAGTATGCGTTATCGTGCCACAGAGGATGTTTTTTTCAAAAAACAACCCGATATTGCCTTTCTTTCCGATCTGACCCGCCCGGTACATGAGCAGGCTCCCGCCCGTTTCAATACCCGTCGGCCGCAAAAAGACGAACTTTTTCTGAAAGCGATTTCTTTTCTTCCGGAATTCCCGGACCCCGACGGACTGCTGGTAACAGCTTATCGTGATTTTCGGGATTTTATGCGCGTCACCGTGCTTGACGGGCCAAAGGGCGTTCCTCTTTCCGTGGTGAAGGGCGAGGTGCCCTGCCGCGAGGCGTACCGGATCACGGTCACAAAGGACGGGGTGACCCTGACGGCCGGAGATACCGAGGGGGTGCGCCGCGGTCTGATTTTTATCGAAGATGAAATGCAGCGGCGGGAAGGCAGTTTCCTTCCATTTGGCGAAACGGCCCGCCGGCCGTTTGTGCGGACGCGGATCTCACGGTGTTTTTTCACTCCGCCGAGCCACGCTTCCAATGAAGGTCTGGTCAACGAACTGGCGAGCGATATCGATTATTACCCGGACGAGTATCTGAACCGGCTGGCGCACGACGGTATCAACGGGCTTTGGCTCGGCGCCAGTTTCCGTGATATCATGACGAGCGATATTATCCCGGAATATGGCTCAGATGCCGAGCGCCGCATGAAAAAGCTGAATGCCGTCATTGAAAAATGCCGCCGTTACGGGATCGGAATATATCTTTTCTCGGTAGAACCGGCATCCGGGTATGATAATCCGCTCTTTGAAAAACACACGGAACTGCACGGGGGGCGGGCCTGGGGCGGCAGCCGCCATCTTTTCTGTCCGTCCACGGAGGAAGGAAAGGCATATATCCATGAATCCGTGACCAAACTCTTCCGCGAAGCACCGCATCTTGCCGGATTTATCGACATCACCACCGGCGAATGTCTCTCCGGATGCGGTTCTTCCGAGCCGCTGGATTGCCCGCGGTGTCAAGAAACATACAAAACCTTGGGGGCTACGCTGGCGGCTACCGAAAAAATGATTGCCGATGCCATGCATGAAGTAGCACCGGAAGCGGAATTCATCAGCTGGACCTATGCGCAGCGCACATGGAATTTCAATCATGTGGAAGAGGCCTGCCGTCTGCGTGACCCCGGCGTTATCCATATGCAGAATTTTGAGGACTTCGGCCATCCGGTTCAACTCGGAAAAGAGCGGCTTGCACTTGACTACTGGCTCTCTTATGTCGGGCCCGGTCAGTTGATGGAAAAATCGCTGGCGGTCAACCGTTCGCGCGGCATCCGTACATACGCCAAAATACAGGCCTGCTCTTCGCATGAGATATCGACGGTTCCGTATGTACCGGCTCCCGGGATACTCTACGATAAATACAAATATATGTATGAAAACGGAATCAGCGGCGTGGTGCAGTGCTGGTATTTCGGCAATTACCCCTGCCTGATGAACAAAGCGGCTTGTGAATTGGCGTTTTTGCCCTTCTTTACGGATAAGCGCGCGTTCCTGGAGTTTCTGGCCGGAATTTATTGGGGGCGCGACGCGGCCACCGTTGCTTCGGCCTGGGAACTCTTTGAAGAGGGTTACCGGAATTTCCCGGTCAGCGTCTCTTTTGAATGGTTTGGCCCGATGCAGGATTCGCCGGCTTGCCCCCTGCATCTGCTTCCGGTCGATCTGCCGATGCCGGGAACCTGGTTGATTCAGGACATGTCGGGCGGCGACCGTATCGGAGAATGCCTGCTGGACGGCCATACGATGGAGGAGGCTTGCGAACTGACGGGGCGGATGTGCCGCATTTTCGGGGAAGGGGAGAAGATTCTTTCCACCCTGCCGGACGAAGGCAAGATTGCCCGTTCCG
Source organism: uncultured Eubacteriales bacterium (assembly GCA_934434925.1). Classification (GTDB taxonomy): domain Bacteria; phylum Bacillota; class Clostridia; order Oscillospirales; family CAG-272; genus UBA1740. The sequence continues at coordinate 7,796 of CAKSAC010000010.1, forward strand.
AGCAGTTGTCGGTCAGTGCCGCCGTCTCGTTGGTCTTTGAAAGCGGAAACAACATTTTGAATTTCTACCGTCTGCGCCGTTTGCTTGGCATCGGTTCCCAAAACGCCGAAGAAACGCTGGCCGCCATGGAAAAAATCGTACACCGTGAGATTGAAATCAGCCGTGCGCTCATTCCGCTTTGCGAAGCGGACGGCCGCCTCGGCTACCATTCGGAAGCACACGGATATAAGTTCTTCCCGGAAAAACTCAATTGGCGTATCGGCGAACTGGAAAAACTGCTTAAAACCGAATTTCCCGAAGTGCGGAACCGTATTGCCGAAGGACGCACCCCGCTCGGGTTTTATTTCGGCGAAGAGGAGGGGGCGCGTTCCATCCGCCTTTTGGCCAAAAGGACAGAAGATGCGGAGGATATCTGCTTTATCGGAGAAGACGGAATGCCGAGCCGCAACACGATACTTCGCGCCGCCGAGCAGAACGGAGAGATCACGATAGAGATTCGTGTGGCCGGCCCGGTGTCCGATTGGCTGATTATCAAACCGGAATTCCGGATGTTTCATCCGTCGGCTCCGATTGTATTGTCTCCCGGGAAAGTGGAAATCAGCCAGAACATTCATTATTCCTTCTTCGGGAAATCGGTCGAAGAACGCCGCCTCGCCCTGCACCCCGCTTTCCGTGAGGAAAACGGCACCTATGTGTATTCAATCCGGTTTTTGCGCCGCGACATGGGGATGGAGCCGCATGAACCCTTCCGTCTGGCCATCCTGCGGAGCAACGGGTGCAAGGATGTGCTCAGTCGCGAAGACCGCATGTACAGCCGTCTGATTTTCGGCAGATTTTCCCCCGATTCATATGCCTTCTTTTTACCGGGAGAATGATCGCCGTATGTGCGGTTTTTCAGCAAAAAGTAATGTTTGATTTACAAAAAATGCTGTTTGAAACAGCGTTTTGAAAAAGCCGCCGGATTTATTCTGACAAAAACAGAGGCAACGAATGTGTGCCTCTGTTTTTGTGTTTCCCGGCGGACAAAAATCCTGTCGGCCGGCAGTATTCGGGATGTATCGCAGTCCTGCGGAAAAAGCAATCAGGAGTCGCTTTTGTCGTGCGGCAGGATTACGGCCGACGTGTTTTCCCGGTTTTCTGTCGGGGCGGATGGCGTTTCATCAGCCGGAACGGGCAGGCCGGCTTTTCCTTTCTTTCCGAACAGGCGGGCAAAGAGCCTCCGGAAAAATGCGCGCACCCGGCTGAAAAACCCTTCCCGGTTCTTTTCTTGCCGCATGGCCTTTTTTCTTTCACGCCGGGTACGGCGCGGCTTTTTTTCGTATTCGCCGAAATCGGTGGCTGCCAGCCGGCAGGAAAAATGCAGCCCTGAAGTGAACATGCCGAGCAGACCGGCACAGATCAGCGACGCGCAAAAAATCGGGAGAAAATACCCGTCCGCGCTGTCGGTTCGCCCGAGAAAGAAGGCAGAGAGGATCGAAAGGACCGAGAGAAGAAGGCAAAAGGCGTACAAAAACCCGGCGCGTTCCCGGAGTTCCAAAATCTGTTTGAGCCGGAAAGAAGCCACTACCGTGAAAAGCAGGCCGGCGGCTGGAATGAAGATCGGCAGGACCCGTTCCGGGAAAAGGAGAATCACGACCCCGCCCATGGCGAGAAAGAAGGAGAAGAAAGCCGTCATGACCAAAAGGAACGGGCGATCCTTGCGGGAAAAGCAGAAAATGAATTCGAGCAGGGAGCAGAGAAGTACGCCGACACCGAGAATAGTGCGGATGGAGCTGTAAAATTCACCGGGGAACGCGGCAACCAGAATCCCGCAGATAAAAAGAATCAACGAAAAGAAAAAGGATGAAAAAGGAAAGAGCGCCGCGCGTTGAAATAGTTTCATGATTACCTCCGTCGGTATATATAAGGAAGAATATGCAGTTTCCGGAATTTTATGCGGTTTATATGCCACTTTGCGGCTTCGCGGAGAATCTTCAGCCGCGCAGGGGAGAACGCATAGAACTTTCATCTTTTATTTTAGCACTTTTTTCGTCTTTTTTCAACTGCTTTCGGCAGATTGCAAAAACTTTCCCGAATTGCGCGGAAGGGGTAGAAATCCTCGCGCTTTTATGGTACAATAAAAAGAGCGTTGGTTCGCTGACAAAAACAAACCGAAAGGGGTATCCGGATGAAAAGACAGGATTATATTTCGTGGGACGAATACTTTATGGGGGTAGCCATTCTTGCTTCTATGCGGAGCAAGGACCCGAGTACGCAGGTGGGTGCTTGCATCGTCGATGAAAACAACCGGATTCTCTCGACCGGATATAACGGCTTCCCGCACGGTTGCTCGGACGATGAATATCCGTGGGAGAGGGAAGGCGACACAAACGCGACCAAATACCCGTATGTCGTTCACGCAGAACTGAACGCAATCCTGAATGCCGGGGGCCGTCCTTTGACGGGGGCGCGGATTTATGTGGCGCTCTTCCCCTGCAATGAATGCGCCAAGGCAATTATTCAGTGCGGTATCCGGGAGGTCGTCTATCTTTCGGACAAATATGCGACAACGCCGGGAACGCTGGCTTCCAAACGGATGTTTCGCAGCGCGGGGGTAGAACTTCGCGCTCTGCATTCGGGGCGCTCGCTTACGCTGGAGTTGTGATGAAGGCGGGGGTATTCGGCAGCGGTTCCTGGGGAACCGCTTTGGCCCAGGTGCTTTGCGATAACGGCGCAGAGGTTTTGGTATACGGCCGGAACCGGGAAGAAGTTGAAGAGATTTGTAACGCTCATCAAAACAGCCGGTATTTCGGCGATATCCGGATTTCACCTCTGATCCGGGCAACGTGCGAGACAGAAGCCCTTTCGGAATATGCCGACCTCTTTTTGCTGGCGGTTCCTGCGCAGGCCATTCCCGAGGCGGTGGAAAAAATCAAGCCCTATATCCGCCCCGACACACTGATTGTCAACGCGGCCAAAGGGTTTGAAAAAGGCACCAATAAGCGTCTCAGCGTCTGCATCCGGGACGCGCTGAACGGACAGGCGCACAGGGGAATCGTTTCTCTTATCGGGCCGAGCCATGCCGAAGAGGTAATCCGCCGTATGCTGACTTCTGTTTGCGCGGTATCTGCGGATGCGGCCGCGGCCGAGACGGTACAAAAGATATTTTCCAACGAATATCTGCGCGTTTACGTGACGGCCGATGAGATCGGGGCCGAGTGCGGCGTGGCGGTCAAAAACGTCATTGCACTGGCTTCCGGCATGCTGGAAGGGCGCGGATATGGGGATAATGCCAAGGCCGCGTTGATTACCAGAGGTCTTTCGGAAACCGTGCGTTACGGAATGAAAAAGGGCGGCCAGCGCGAGACGTTTTCCGGCCTAACGGGGGTCGGCGACCTGATTGTTACCTGCTTCAGCCGGCATTCGCGCAATTACCGTGCAGGGGTCGCCATCGGACTGGCCGACAGTGCGTCGGCTCTTGCGGATATTCCCGATAAAACGGTGGAGGGGGTACACAGCGCGCGCGCCATCCGGGAAGACGCAGCCGGGCTCGGGGTCGAAATGCCGATCGTTTCCGCCGTTTATCGCGTTTTGTTTGAAGAGGCGCGCCCCAGCGAGGAGATTGCCCGTTTGATGCGAAGACCTTTGCGGCACGAAAGAGACGACCGATAAAAATTCTGCCGAAACCGCCTCTTTGAAAAACGGAAAAGAGAGAAAACGAGAGGAAAAAAGAGAAAACGGGAGCATTTTCAAAAAAGCGTGAAAATCTCCCTTTTTCTTTGCGAAAAACGCTTGACAGCCGAAGAACGGCATGATATACTTACAACCGTGAATCTTGCGGAAGAAAATTTCCGATTGGATTTTATTGAACAGATAAAAATACGGAATATCCGGAACGGAGGAAAGAAAATGTCCACATTCATGGCTAAAAAAGAAACCATTAGCCGCAAATGGTATGTGATTGACGCCGCGGGCAAGCCCCTTGGCAGAACTGCCGTCGAGGCCGCCAATATCCTGCGCGGTAAGCACAGACCCGAATTTACCCCCCACGTTGATTGCGGTGAGTATGTCATCATTATTAACGCGGCCAAAGCCGTTCTCACCGGCAAAAAGCTTGACAAGAAGTTCTACCGTCATCACTCCGGCTATATCGGCGGGCTGAAGTCCGTCAGCTATCGCCACCTGATGGAAGAGCGCCCCGAGTTTGCCATGACCAAGGCCGTCAAGGGAATGCTCCCGAAGAATTCTATCGGCGACAAGGCCATCACCCGTTTGAAGGTTTATGCCGGCGAAGAGCACAAGCAGGCCGCCCAACAGCCCGTCGCGCTTGACTGAAGAGAAAGGAAGTAACGAATATGTATACAAGTGCAAAACCTTACTTTTACGGCACCGGCAGAAGAAAAAAATCCGTTGCCCGTGTTCGTCTTTTCCCCGGAACCGGTATGATTACCGTGAACGGCAAGAGCGTCGATGAATATTTCGGTCTTGAAACCCTGAAACTTATCATCAACCAGCCCTTCGGTGCGACGGATACCATCGGCAAATTCGACATTGTTGCCACCGTGACCGGCGGCGGACTTTCCGGCCAGGCCGGTGCAATCCGTCACGGCCTTGCCCGCGCGCTTGTCGCGGCTGATGAAACTTCCTACAAGAAAGCACTCAAGAGCGCCGGTTTCCTGACCCGCGACCCTCGTATGAAGGAAAGAAAGAAGTACGGTCTCAAAGCCGCACGTCGCGCTCCGCAGTTCTCCAAGAGATAAACGTTTCTCTTTCCGGACAGTTGCCCGGATACGAAAGCCCGCAGGAAACGCCTGCGGGCTTTTGGCTTGCGCTTGTGCGTTTTGTCACACAATTTTTGATAAGTGACAGGTTTCGTCTTGACAAAGGTGCGGGATACTGATATAATATTCCGTGAAATGCGGAAAAGCGGCAATCCCGCGTGTCGGTCGTTTTCTGCGCCAAGTAAGCGTAAATAAGGAGAAGAACAATGAAAAAGTGTATGATTCGTCTTTCCACGATCATGGATGTACGGAATTTTGTTGATATTGTCAGTTCCGCAAAGACAGATGTTGACCTTTCTTCCGGCCGTTATGTGGTGGATGCCAAATCCATTATGGGTATTTTCAGCCTGGATCTTATGAAACCCATTCAACTGACCGCCCACCAGGACGATCCCGAGCTTTTTGAAAAGATTAAGCCATTCATCGTGGAATAAAGCAAAAAAGACGCCCCGGGCGTCTTTTTTATTTGCGTTGGGCCGAGATTCGCTGCCGGAATCAGTTTTCCCAGTTGTGGAAGACATTCAGCACGTCGTCATCATCGTCCAACCGTTCCAGGAGCAGTTCCATCATTTTCATATCCTCTTCATCGGTCAGCGCGATATAGGACGAAGGAACCATGGCGCGATCGGCCGATTCAAGAGGGTATCCTTTCTCGGTCAGTGCGTCACGGACGGCAAAAAGATCGTCTTTTTCGGTATAGATTTCGTAACAGCCTTCCTCTCCCCGAAAATCCGAAGCGCCGGCTTCCAGCGCGGCTTCCATCAGTTCATCTTCATCGATTTCGTCCTCTTCATCAATGATTGTGATGAGTCCTTTTTCTTCAAAAAGAAAACTGACGCTTCCGGTCTGCCCCATATTCCCGTGGAATTTCGAGAAATAAGAGCGGACAGCGCCCGCCGTGCGGTTGCGGTTATCGGTGGCCGCTTCCACAATAACGGCCACGCCGCCGGGGCCGTAACCCTCGTACGTGATTTCTTCAAAATTGATACTGTTATCCGAAGAAAACTTTTTGATACAACGGTCAATATTGTCGTTCGGAACGTTGTTGGCTTTTGCTTTGGCGATTAATTCGCGCAGTTTGCTGTTGGTGGCGGGGTTCGCGCCCCCTTCCCGAATGGCGACGGCCATTTCCTTTCCGATTTTGGTGAAGATCTTTCCTTTCTGCGCGTCGGTTTTTTCTTTTTTGCGCTTGATGTTGTTCCATTTGCTGTGTCCGGACATGATCTCTATACTCCTTCGTTAATCAAATCTTTTCGGGTGTCTTGAGGCAGATGAGGTGCAGGGCGCGCCGGAGGACGGTGTTGGTTGCGGCGGTCAGCGCGATACGCTCCCGTCGAATCTCTTCCTGTTCGGCAGTGAGAATCTGGCACTCATGGTAAAAGCGGTTGAAAGCGGTGCACAGGTCGAGGATATACCGTGTGACAACGGACGGTTCATAGGTATCCAGCGCCTCGTTTACCCGCTCGGGGAAGAGGGAAAGCACGCGGCTGAGCGCACGTTCTTCTCCGGTGAGAGGACGGCTGAAAGAAAGCCCGGCCGCTTCGGATGTTCCGCCTGCCTTTTCCAGCAGGGAACAGGTGCGCGCATAGGTGTATTGCGCGTATGGGCCGGTCGCGCCGTCAAAGGAAAGTGCGTCGGACAAAGAAAAGTTGATGTCATGCATCCGGTTGCCGGAAAGATAATAGAAGATAATCGCACCGACGCCGACCGCCTCGGCCACCTCTTCGCTGCCGGCGGTTCCGGTATTCTTTTCCGCCGAAATCTCGCCGACTTTTTCAATCGCTTCGCGGAACAGGTCCTTGAGAAGGACGACGTTTCCGGTGCGGGTGGCGAGCTTGGCTCCGCCGAGGCTGACGGTTCCGTACGGAACGTGTACCAGCCGGTCATACCACGGATATCCCATCAGTTCCACCACCTTGAACCACTGCGCAAAATGGAGTGATTGCCCCGCGCTGGTTACATAAATGCATTTGTCAAAGCGGTAGGTATCGTACCGATAGACCGCGGCGGCTATGTCACGGGTCGGATAGAGAGTGGAACCGTCGCGTTTGAGGATCAGGCAGGGCGGCATTTTCCACTTTCCGAGATCCACGACCGATGCGCCGTCGTCCAGCGTCAGCAGGTTCATCTGCTTCATTTTTTCAATCTGGGCGGGCATCTTGTCGGTATAAAAACTTTCGCCGTTATAACTGTCAAAACTGATACCGAGGAGCCGATAGGTCTTTTGATATTCCCGGAGGCTGATTTCCTTGAACCAGCGCCACAAGGCCAGATTTTCCTCGTCTCCGGCTTCCAGCTTGGCAAATTCGCGCCGCGCTTCGTCATTCAGCGTAGGGTCGTTTTCGGCCTCGGCATGGAAGCGCACATAGAGTGCCACCAGTTCATCTATTTCCCGGCTCTCCACCTCCTCGCGGCTACCCCATTTGCGGTAAGCCACGATCAGTTTGCCGAACTGGGTTCCCCAGTCTCCGAGGTGATTGATGCCGACGCAATGATACCCGGCAAATTCATGGAGCAATTTCAGCGAATGCCCGATGACGGTCGTGCCGAGATGGCCGATATGAAAAGGCTTTGCCACGTTCGGGGAAGAGTAGTCAAGAACCACGGTCTTGCCTTTCCCCGTACGGGGAGAACCGTACATCTCTCCTTCTGCGGCAATCGTTTCGCAGATTCTGGAAGTCAGCACGGAAGCGTCCGCAAAAAAGTTCAGATAACCGCCGACCGCTTCAATTTTCGAGAAGGCGGGATCGGAGACGGCCTCTGCCAGCACGGCCGCGATTTTCGGCGGCGCGGCGCGGAGTGTGCGAGAGAGCCGAAAACAGGGGAAGGCCAGATCGCCCATGGAGGGGTCGGGCGGGTATTCAAGCATAGATTCGATTTCTTCGGGCGAAGGAAGTTCGGCGGAGAAGTTCTTTTGCGCGGTTTCAAAGATCAGGGAGGCCGCGCGTTTTTTCAGTTCTTTCATGGATGCCTCTTTCAAGTATGGGGAAATTCGGTGAGAGGATAGTAGCCGCCCTCGGGAAGCGTCGGCGGGCAATCATCGATCCGGCAGGGGAGCAGGTCAAAACCGTGCACCGCGTACGCCAGCGCCGCCTCGGGATGTCCTGTCAGGTAATAGCGCCCGTTCTTTTCGGTAACGGTCGGGATAAAAATCTGCGCGTTCATGCGCAACTCCGCCCGCAGACCGGCCAGCAGATCCATTTGCACATCATCGGGGCGGTAATAGATCCGTCCGGCGGAAATGCGGGCTTCGCGCGACAAACGGCCTTCGGTATGTACCGCCAAAGCGCGCAGGATTTCATCTGCCACCCGGACCGGAGAGATGTGGGTGGTATCCAGAACAAAATCATAACTGCGCATATCCTTGATGCGCACGCCGTATTTTTCATAATACCGCTTGTCCTCGCTGCTCCGGCGCGCCTCAATACGTTCCATGGCTTCCTCCACACCGGAAAAACACTCGCCGGAGCGGTTGTCGGAAAGAATCCGCTCGGCAGAAACGCGCGGATCCGTGGAGAGATAGACCGAGAAACACCCGGAAACAAAATGCCAGGCCATCCGGGAGTCGATAATGAGTTTCCCGGGTTTTTCGGAGAGGGCGATCAATCCGTCGTCAATCTCCCGGTCCACTTCGGGGTGCGTCTCCATGTAAATATTGAAATGGTCGATGGGCAGGCCCTTTTTTTCGGCTAAGGCACGGCAAATCTGCCCGGTGGAATAGATTTCCGCTCCGGTTCTCTCAGAGAGAAGAGCGGCAACGGTGCTTTTTCCGCTGCCGAGGTCGCCGGCCAGTGCGATTTTGAAATCCACGGTATGCTCCTTTTTTGAAAATGGTAATACACCCGTCGGGGGCGGCGTGTAAACGGATACGAAAGGGCAAAACAGTCAATAAAATGGTACAATAAAATATTATACACGTTCCAGCGTTTTCTGTCAACCACCAATTTCCCGGAACCCGAAAATCCGTGTGGTGTTACAATTTCCCGGAACCTGAAAATCCGCGCGTGGTAAAAATTCCCGATTTTTGGTCGTATAAGCCGGGGGCCGGGGGGACAATACTCATGAGAAAGAGTAAAAGGCGGTGGAATGTTGTATACCCATAAGGTGGAAATTTGCGGCGTGAATACGGCGCAACTGAAAACATTGACCGATGAAGAAAAGCGTGAATTACTGGTGCTTTCGAGAAATGGTGACAGAGAAGCAAGAAAGGAATTGATCCTCGGAAATCTGCGGCTGGTATTGTCAATCGTACAGCGTTTTTCCTCCCGACGCGAGAATGCGGACGATCTTTTTCAGGTCGGATGTATCGGGCTGATCAAGGCGATAGACAATTTCAATACGGAACTGGACGTGAAGTTTTCCACCTATGCCGTTCCAATGATGTTTGTATAGCGAAATGCAATACAAGCATCGGAGGTAAATTTGTCTATGAACACTCAAGAAAAGCTCCCTGTTACAAGAAAAGCCGCAATTTATAAGGCAATTTCGTTATTAGAGAAGCAAGGAAACCGTGAAGAAGAAATCGCTATACTTCAAGAACTTGCGACAGGAGTGCCGATATTACAGTGGTCAGAGAAGATAGCAAAAGATTGTATCGACAACTTTTATTTGGAAAATCATCGTTTGCCAACTGTAACGGATTTGCAAAAGAAAAATGCAGAACTTCCTGCCCATCCAAGCTTTAAGTATATCTTCGGTATTACTGCAAGTCAATGGTTAATGAAGCACGGTCAAGAATATGAGCCACCTAAAACAACAAGAAAGCAAACGTTGTTATTAGTACTTGATATGCTTGATGGCGAAGAGCAACAACGGATAAAAGATATGTTAGATGAATATCCACTTGCAAAATGGAACGAAGTAAATACCATTGATTGTATAGTAACGTTTTATCAGAAGTACAATCGTATGCCTTCTGAAAAGGAAATGGAAGCATACGAAGAACTTCCTTATTACGGAATGTTCAAATACAAGTGGAAGAAAAGTTATCTCAAATGGTTGGAGGAATATATTCCGGGTTTATACAAGGCGTTCTTTGACGAGAGAGTTTACCAAAGAGATTACGTTTCAGATTTTATAAGCGAATATAAAAGACTTCTTCCGAGAAATGAAGCCGATTTTGATAGAAGAAGAAATCAAGAGATTTGTTGCAAAGCAAGTCACATAAAAATGGCTCTCAACATAACAAGATGGACACAATTGGTCAAACATTGTGGGTTGGATTTATTCGATACGGAAGCCGAACGTGTTGCAAAAGAAAAAGCAAAAATCAAATCAGTAAGAATAATTAGTGTTGACTGTGGTGAAAACTTATTCTTTAGAAAGTTTAGTAAAGAGTTGGAGAAAGAAGTTGCAATTACAAGTGACTGACAAAAAGAAAGAACTGTCAAAAAGTGGCAGTTCTTTGTTTAATTAATGATTAAGCCTTAAAAATCTTGTTTTTAATAGAAGCAAATTCTTCTTCGTTTATAATTTGTTGATCAAACAACTTTTTCCATTTTTTAAGATCTTCAACTGAATACTTTTCACCATCCGTGCACTTTAAAGCCTTTGCTTTTAATATGTCAAATTCATCAGCCGTAATAACTTTTTCCTTTTCCATTTCTTTATACGTGTTTAGAACTGCTACGATGTTACCGTCATTGTCTGCGGAAAGGCCTTCCTTAATAACGAAACCAAAGAAATCAAGGATTATTGTAAATAAGTAGAGTACTGCGGAAACCCCCATAACTATATAGCCTATGGAAGTAACTATGTTGAGTTCGCTTGAAGATAAGATTATAAATTTTGATAACCCACATGCTCCTAAAATACCAGCCATGCAGTAACCAACGTTAACTAAAACATTGTTTTTTGCATTTATAAAGCAAATGGCGAGAATTGCAGCTACTACTGAGAGTTCAAGCATGCTGAATGCTATTGCTTGTAATCCTGTAATCATAGAATCAACAATGATTCCAATAACCACAGTGATAAAACCGGAAAACATTACGAGTTTTGTGAGTGATTTTTTCATTTGTCTTTTCTCCTTTTCGGAACAAATTGTTCTTTTTCGATATAATTATACAGAAAATTATGTTCCCTGTCAAGTAATTTGGAACAAAATGAACGAAAATTATATAATCTATTCGGAGAGGTCAAACGGCTATAGTTGAAGAGAAAAGGCGGTCGGGAAAACGACCTTGCAAGGAGCATGATGGGAATCACCTCTGACCCCCGTCCCCGCGGAGGCGCGAAGCGCCGAAGCGGGGAAAGCACCCCGGGGCTAACAGGGGTGCAGAATTCTACTCCCGGAGGGACTTCATGCGATCCGAACATTCTAACAGCAACGTACTGTTTGACTGGGGTTCGATAACCAGTAAAACATTGACCGCAGAAGACTTTATCCGGCTCCTTGGTATGAAATCATTTTGCGATCCAAAGATAAAACCACCGCTTCTACCGCCCGGATTCTCAATCGCCTTGAACGGCTTTACGGTAAGTGTTTCTGTCAGATATTCAAAACAATCACTGTAGATAACGGATGTGAATTTGCAAACCCGGAAATCCTTGAAAAATCCTGTGTTTATAAGGGAAAACGAACTAAATTCTACTACTGCCATTCCTATTCCTCATGGGAGCGCGGGAGCAATGAAAATGCAAATCGTATCATTCGTCGTTGCATTCCGAAAGGCATTCCTATTTCTCGCTTTTCCGATTCTGATATTGCCACCGTGCAAGCCTATATCAACGCCATCCCCCGCGCCATCCTCGGCGACCGTACCGCCGCTTCTCTTTTTGAAAATGAACTTTCAAAAATCGCCCCTTAAATTTTTCAAAAAAATTCCGAATAGGTATTGACATTCACCCCGGAACCCGAAAATCCGTGTGGTGTTACAATTTCCCGGAACCTGAAAATCCGCGCGTGGTAAAAATTCCCGATTTTTGGTCGTATAAGCCGGGGGCCGGGGGGACAATACTCATGAGAAAGAGTAAAAGGCGGTGGAATGTTGTATACCCATAAGGTGGAAATTTGCGGCGTGAATACGGCGCAACTGAAAACATTGACCGATGAAGAAAAGCGTGAATTACTGGTGCTTTCGAGAAATGGTGACAGAGAAGCAAGAAAGGAATTGATCCTCGGAAATCTGCGGCTGGTATTGTCAATCGTACAGCGTTTTTCCTCCCGACGCGAGAATGCGGACGATCTTTTTCAGGTCGGATGTATCGGGCTGATCAAGGCGATAGACAATTTCAATACGGAACTGGACGTGAAGTTTTCCACCTATGCCGTTCCGATGATTATCGGAGAGGTGCGCCGCTATCTGCGGGATAACAACCCGATCCGGGTCAGTCGGTCGTTACGGGATCTGGCGTACCGCTCGCTCGGGGTGCGGGAAGAGATTCTGCGGCGCGAGAGCCGGGAACCGGGAACAGACGAGATTGCCGCCGCCCTCGGAGAAAAGAAAGAGGCGGTCGGCCGCGCCATGGAAGCGATCGTCGAGCCGGTATCGCTGTACGAATCGGTTTACAGTGACGGAGATGACGCGGTCTATGTGATTGACCAGCTGAAAGACAATGAGGCAACGGAAGATAGTTGGATTGAAAATCTTTCCCTGCGGGAAGCCATGAAAAAACTGGGAGAAAGGGAACGCTATATTGTTGAACGGCGTTTCTATGCCGGCAGGACGCAAATGGAGATTGCTGAGGAAATCGGCATATCACAGGCGCAGGTCTCGCGGCTTGAAAAAGGCGCTATCGATAAAATTCGCCGGGAATTCTGAGCGGCCGTCAGCCGCTCTGTTTTTTCATTTTCACGCCCTTTCAAAAGCGAAAAATGATAACTTTATACCAAACGTGAATATTGACAACCCGACAAGGCAGGCATATAATAAAGACGAAATACGGCCATAGCAGGAAAGGTCCTGCGATGCCGTCCGAAGTGAGGAAATGAGCATGTTGCAAGAATTCAGAAATCTGCTGAATGATCGGTTCGGGATGTTTATTCATTACGGCATTTACAGTGCTTTTGAGGGCTTTTATCACGGAAAACCCGTCAACGCGCATACCGGCCTCGGGGAATGGATTATGCGCAACGCCGAGATTCCGATTGCCGAATATGCAAAAACAGGGCGGGAGGAGTTTCGCCCTGCGCCCGGTTTTGCCGACCGGATTGCGGCCGCGGCCAAAGAAGCCGGCATGAAGTATATCGTGCTGACATCCAAGCACCATGACGGATTTTGCCTTTTCAAAAGCGATGTTTCCGACTATAACAGCTATACATACACCGGCCGCGATCTCTGCCGGGAAATGGCGGATGCCTGCCGCCGGGTCGGGTTGAAGATCGGATTCTACTATTCGCATACGCTGGATTGGTACGAAAAGGATGCCGGCGGCGTGATTTCTTCGGAGGGCGGTTACGAGGCACACAATAACAATTACTGGGATTTCCCCCGGCATAAGCCGGATTTTGAAAAGTACCTGCATGAAAAATGCTTCCCGCAGGTAGAAGAATTGCTGACCCGGTATGGCGATTTGTGCCTTATCTGGTTTGATTTCCCGCACGATATTACCAAAGAGCAAAGCCATGAACTCCGTGCGCTGGTCAAAAGACTGCAACCGCACTGCCTGATCAATTATCGGATCGCGCACAGTGCTTACGATTATGTCTCCCTGGGCGATAACGTTCTTCCGACCGCGCCGACAGGCATCCCGACCGAATGCCTGGTGACGATGAATAACACCTGGGGGTATCGCCGGGATGACGCGAATTGGAAAACGCCGGAAAAACTGATCGGCGTTCTGGCGGGAACGCTGGCGTGCGACTCGACCCTGCTTCTGAACATCGGGCCGAAGAAGGACGGCTCCATGACCCCGGAGACCGAAAACATTCTTCATCGCATGGGGGAATGGACGAAACGAAACGCCCCGGCCGTCTACGGCGATATTACCGGAAATCCGTTCCCGTATATGTTTTCTTTCGGCCATGTCTCGCAAAAAGCGAATGACCTGTATCTGTATATCACGGCCGAAGGAGTCAACGAGGTGGTTTTGCCGGGGTTAAAGAGCTGTCCTGTAAGCGCAAAGGTTCTCGGCGGCGAAGACGCAGAATTCCGGCAGGAGGAAAACGGTCTGCGGGTCCTTTTGCCGAAGACCGGACTGCCAATCCCCGTGTGTGTTCTGCATTTTGATATCGCGCCGGAGATTTCGCCCGTGATCGCGGAAGCGGACGGGCTGATTTCCCTCGGTATCTTCTGGGCGCAAAAGGAAAACGCCGTTAAGGGGGAAGAACCGCGTCGGCTGAAGTTTGATTGCGACCTGTTTTCCCCTGATTACGGAAAGACCGGTCTTGAGATTTCCAGGAGCGGCGCTGCGCATTTCTGGAAGGACGCAAACGATATACTGACCTGGGACTTTATCGTAACCGAAGCCGGAAACTATGAAGTCGAGTTAATTCATAATCCGAGCCAATATCTGACCGGCGCTTGTTTCCTTTCCCTCGGGAAACAGGAAAATCCGGTGGACTTCACGACGGAAAAATATCGGTTCTCGCTGAGCGGAGAGCATGCCGAAAACCTTCGCGTGGCACGTCCCGCCGGAGAATTCGTCATTTCCGCGCCCGGCAGGTATCGCGTGTTTCTTCGCAGGAGCGGCGATACTTCCGCCGATCTCCCCGTCACCGAGGTTCGTCTGCGCCGCAAAAGCGATGGCTGAACCATGAAAAAAGAATAGTTTTGTTTACATTTTTTCGCACAGGCGGGGGAATGTATGAAAAAAGGCGGAGAATTCCGCCTTTTTTGCTGGGAATATTTACTCTTTATGTTTTTGCTGCATGACGGCGGCCAGCCGGTCCGCAGAAGGCGAAGTGCCGAAACGTTTTTTATATTCCCTTGTGAAATACGAGGGGCTGTCAAATCCGCAGGCCGCACAGACGGCGCCGACCGGCATTCCGCGCGTCAGGAAAAGCGTGTGCGCGTAGAGAAAACGCAGATGATTGACGTACTGTAATACGCTCATGCCGGTCACCTGCCGGAAAATGTGCAAAAGGTGCGATTCACTGATATGGGAAGCCTGCGCGACTTGTTGAATCCGGATTTTTTCCGTGAAGTGCGAATGGATATACGTCAGCGCCGGAACCGCCAAATGCAGTCGGCGAAGATTCGGGAGGAGCGGAACATAGGCCGATGCGTCTCCCTGATAATGCTTACAGAGCCGAGCCAGCAGGCAAAGAAGCAACCCCTTGAAACGCGGGAGAAAAAACGGGTCGTCGGTTTCGGTATGGATTCGGTTGAGCTCACGGAAGATCCGCGCGGCTTCGGGATCGTTGATCAGAGGAATAAATCCGAGGGATGTGAAGTCGATTCCGCATTCGTCAAAAAAAGGCGGATAGACTTTAATAAAGAAAAAATCTGTGGCTTCAAGAGAGCCGACCGCGTGCAGGATATATGGATTGACGGCGATGATCTGCCCGGCGTGGGCGGTTTCGGTATGATCGCCGTACAGAAGGAACAATTCTCCGGAAACGACATAAAGGAGTTCCACCGCTTCATGCCAGTTGATATAGCTGAAGGGCGGTAACGCGTGCGGCCCGGTGTGTTGCCGGCGGAAGGAGGCGGCAAGGTGCGGCGAGAAGAACATATTGGATTCAAAAACCACTTTTTCGCTCATAATATCCTCCGGAAAACAGGATTTTCGGAATTTTTGCCCTGACAGAGCTTACCGCCGGCGCGCAGATGAAGGTTTACCGTCGGTCGCTGATATGCGGGCGGTCGCGTCCTGCGGGTTTTTGTGCGGCGGCCGCGTCCTGCGGGGGTGCGAAGGGATGGTTCCGTCGTTTGCGTGTATTGCGGGCTTGCCGACTGCTGACGGGGGCTGTTGCTATGGCAACAGCCCCCGGTATTCAACGGTTTTTGAACTCTTCTTCGCTGGCGTCGTCATCCAGCGGAATTTCTTTTTTCACCGGTTCCTCCGGCTCGTCCGCGTCGCGGTAGAGCTCGGCGTTCAGACTGCTTTCATTGAGGTCGAGCGGTTCATCTTCCTCTCCCTCGGGATAGAGGTCATCGTCCAGATAATCGCTGGGGTCGAAATCGTTCTTTTCCAGCTCTTCCTTTGCCTGGAAGAAGAGATAAGCGCCCGTCGCTCCTTCCATCGCCGAGACGGCGAGGCAGGCGGCGGCAATGCTTCTTTTCTTCACGCAGAGGATCAGAAAGAGGATGAAAAGCGTAAAAGACTGAACCAGCATGGCGATGGAAACCATCAATTTGGATTTTTTCAGCATGGGAACTCCTTTCTTGTCGCGCCATCATGGTACGGCGCATGGCGTTTTTTGAAATTATTTGGCGTTCTGTTTCAGATAGGCGTTGATGAACCCGTCGATCTCTCCGTCCATAACGGCACCGATGTTGGTTTCTTCATAGCCGGTGCGGGCATCTTTGGCCAGCGTATAAGGCATGAAAACGTAACTGCGGATCTGCGCGCCCCATTCAATATTGGTTTTGATTCCCTGAATATCTTCAATACGGTCGAGCTTTTCGCGCGCTTTGATTTCCATAAGGCGGGATTTCAGCATTTTGAGAGCGGTTTCCTTGTTCTGGAGCTGACTGCGCTCGGTCTGACAGCCGACAACGATCCCGGTCGGAATATGGACAATCCGGATAGCCGAATCGGTTTTATTGATATGCTGGCCGCCGGCGCCGCTGGAACGGTGCGCCGTGATTTCAAGATCTTCGTCCCGCAGTTCGATGGTGTTATCATCATCGTTGAATTCAGGCATGACTTCTACCGAGGCAAAAGAGGTGTGTCGCCGCCCCGAAGAGTCAAAGGGAGAAACGCGCACCAGACGATGAACGCCGTTTTCGCTTTTCAGATAACCGTAAGCGTTTTCGCCTTCAATCGAAACGGTTGCGCTTTTCAGTCCGGCTTCGTCTCCGTCCAGCCAGTCCAGCAATTTGACGGTGTAGCCGTGTTTTTCCCCCCAGCGGGTGTACATCCGGTAGAGCATCAGCGCCCAGTCCTGCGCTTCGGTTCCGCCGGCTCCCGGATGGAAAGAAAGAATGGCATTGTTGCGATCATATTCTCCGGTCAGCAGAGTTTCAAGCCGCATCCGTTCGCTTTCCGTTTCAATAAAGGCCAGTTCACGCGTGACTTCGTCCACGGACCCCTCATCTTCTTCCTCAATGGCCATTTCCGCCAGGGTCAGCGCGTCATCCAAAGAGGACGAAAGTTTATCGTAGGCTTCGCATTTATCTTTCATCTGCTTGATGTTTTGCAGGACTTTGCTGCTTTTGTCGGCATCGTTCCAGAAGTTATCCGCCAGCGTGCTGGCTTCCAGCTCGGCGATTTTTTCTTTCATGTCGTCATAGCGGATGGCCGCGCGCAGATCGCGGACCGTACCGGAAATATCGTTCAGGCGACGTTTTGCCTCTTCTAAGGCTATAATCAAAAGATTTTCCTCCGTTCGGGTCATGTTTTTATCCGGTTTCCCGGGCATGCTGTATCAACATATAGTATACCACAGTCTCCCGGGACTTGTAAAGACCGGTGAAAAATATTTTTCAATACAAAGAAAACAACCTGTCCGCGAAGATTCCAAAGCAGTGTGCGGCGCAAAAGCGGGAAAGGCCGGGGCGGGAAAAAAGAAAAGACGGGGCGCTTTTGCCGGAAAACGCGGGAAGCGGGCTTATCTGTTACCGTCGTTTCGACCGTTTTCCTTCGGATAACACAGGCGCATGCAGATTGCGTAAGCCAGCAGATAGTGCGCCAGCGCGCCGAGAAAGATCAGAAGAAAATCCATGACGATAGCCAGCTTTTCTCCGGCGCTCACCATGCCGAACACGCTGTTTACAAATTCCACCGTATCGATGATTTGAAAAACCAATTTGTAAAGAAGAGAAAGACCGGCTGTGAAGAGAAGCGACCGGGGGAGCGGAGCGGAAAAGTCAAACAGCCCGGCGGGGCGTTTCCGGCTTTTGGAGAAAAAGAGCAGATAGGAACCGGAAAAAAGGATGGTGAGCGGCAGGAGCGTGGATTCCAGCGCCGCGGTGAATGTCTGCAGAATCTCCACCCATACGAACGGCTCTTCTGTAATCAGATTTTTCAAGAAGAGCGAAAGAAGCCCGCCGGAAAAATCAGCCAGGGCGGCGACGGCAAGCAATAGGAACGAGGAACCGAGCCCGCGGCGTTGCAGAAGCGCAAACGCGATGCCGAGAATATACGCGAGATAGAGCAGGGAAATGAAACGGATGATCTTCAGCAACGGATAGGCGATCGGGCTGGATGACTGTGCGAGCAGATAGACCAGCGCCGTACCAAGAGCGATCAACAGTTGTATCAGGAAGGCGGAGAGGCAGATCCGCAGATATTCTTTCTTTTCCATCGGAAATCCTTTCAGAAAATAATGCACTGTTATCCTATCATTTTTCCTCGGAAATGTCAATCTTTTTCCGAAAAGTCATTTCCGGTTCTCCGGGCGCATAAAATGAGGAAGAAAGATACAGGAGGAGAATGCCATGATTACAGACTGGAGTCCGGACCCCCTTACCCCTGCCCGTGCCGGAACGCTTTGCCGGCGGCTTGCCGAGGCCTATCCCTTTCTTTCCTACCGTTGCCTCGGTCATTCTCTCCTCGGCAGAGAGATTCCGCTCATGCTTCTCGGGCGCGGAAAAAGCAAAGTGTTGTATGTCGGCGCGCATCACGGCAGCGAATGGCTGACCGCCGGACTGCTTTTGCGTTTTGCAGAGGAACTTTGCATAGCCGTATCGGGTGCGCAGAAGATTTTCGGGATACATATTCCGTATCTGCTTGAAAATCGGATGCTCTGTATTGTTCCGATGCTGAACCCGGACGGGGTGGCGATTGCGCAGGGGGAGATTGCGGAAGGAGATCTATTGGCCGAACGCCGGTTGCATATGAACCCTTCGGGAGATTTTACCCATTGGCAGGCCAACGCGCGCGGCGTGGACCTCAATCATAATTATGACGCGGGTTTTGCGGCGTATAAAAAGATCGAGGCGGAAAGCGGGATTACCGGAGGCGCGCCGACCCGTTACAGCGGAGAATATCCCGAGTCGGAGCCGGAAACGGCGGCTCTTTGCGGATTCATCCGTACGGCCGCTCCGCGTCTTTTACTGACGCTCCATACGCAGGGAGAGGAGATTTATTACGCCGCCCCCGCCCGCGTACCGGGGAGCCGCCCGATTGCCATGCGGCTTGCCGCACTTTCGGGGTACAGGGTTGCGGAGGCAGACGGAGCGGCCGCTTACGGCGGGCTGAGCGACTGGGCAGCCGCCTCGCTCGGTATTCCTTCTTTTACCCTGGAATGCGGCCGCGGGGAAAATCCTCTCCCCGGGAGCGATATGCCCCTGATTTACGCGGAACTCCGGCGGCTCTTCTTTGAAAGCGCCACCATGTAAAAATCATCATGTATACCGCGCCGGAAAGGCGCAAACGAATACCGCGCCGGAAAGGCGCCGACGACAGGAGGGAGTTATGCCATCTTGCAACAGTGAAGACTTCCGGGATAAAGAAGTCATATGCGTCAGCGACGGTCGCCGTCTCGGGTACATATGCGAGATAGAGTTTGATGTCTGCGACGGGCGGATCACCGCCATCGTGGTACGCGGAGAGGGCGGGGTCCTCGGTCTCGGAAAAGGAGAAGAGATTGTGATTCCGTGGGATAAAATACAGAAGATCGGCGAAGATATCATTCTGGTAGACGGCATCGCCTGTCTACCCACTTCCTGCGGGCGCGGGCGGCGAAAAGGAAAAGTATAGGCCGGGGAAAGGGAAGGCGCGGGCGGCGAAAAGGAAAAATATAGGCCGGGGAAAGGGGAGAGGGCGAGCCTTTTTCCGTGCCGCGCGCAAGAATGTAAACTTTTTGTAAATTGTGAAAAAAGACCTTGCACGCGGGTAGACAAAGATGATATTATAGCAAAGGTCGCTTTCGGGCGATACAAAATTCTCACACAGACGGGTGCATCGCCGGTGCTTGATATAAGTCGCGATGCAAAGGCCCTCTGTGGCGGAAAAACCGAAGGAGGAACAGCAATGTTCGTAATTTCCATCAAGCAGTTGCTTGAGGCCGGCGTTCATTTCGGCCACCCCACCAAAAAGTGGAACCCGAAGATGGCGGAGTATATCTTCACCATGCGGAACGGGATTCACATTATCGACCTTCAGAAGACCGTCAAAAAGTTTGAAGAAGCGTATGCTTTCATCAAGCAGGTCTCCGAAGAAGGCGGTTCCGTTCTTTTTGTCGGCACCAAAAAGCAGGCCGCCGACAGCATTAAAGAAGACGCGCAGAAGTGCGGCATGTACTATGTGAACGTCCGTTGGCCCGGCGGTATGCTGACCAACTTCAAGACGATCCGTAAGAGCATCAATCGTTTGAAAGAACTGGAAAAAATGCAGGAAGACGGCACCTTCAATCTGCTCCCGAAGAAGGAAGCGGCTCAGAAGATGAAAGAGATCGAAGACCTCGAAAAGAACTACGGCGGTATCAAGGAAATGGACACGCTTCCTTCCGCGATTTTTGTGGTCGATACCCGCAAAGAACACATTGCCGTGACCGAAGCCAAGAAGCTCGGCATTCCGGTTGTTGCCATTGTGGATACCAACTGCGATCCCGATGATGCCGATTATATCATTCCCGGTAACGATGACGCAATCCGCGCCATCAAACTCATCGGCTCTACGCTGGCTGATGCGGTGATCGAAGGCCGCGGCGGAGAACAGCTCACCGATGTTCCCGCTGAGGAAGCCGCTCCCGCCGAAGAAACCGTTCCCGCTGAAGAAGCCGCTCCCGCCGCAGACGGCGAATAAGTATACGGAGGATCAATCATATGGCATTTACCGCAAAAGACGTAGCAGAACTCCGCCGCCAGACCGGCTGCGGGATGATGGATTGCAAGCGCGCTCTGACCGAGGCTGACGGCAACATGGAAGAAGCCATCAAGGTCCTTCGAGAAAAGGGGATGGCCGCTACCGCGAAAAAGGCAAGCCGTATCGCCGCGGAGGGGATTGTTGATATTCTGACCGTCGGCGACGTTACCGCGATGATCGAGGTCAACTCGGAGACGGATTTCGTGGCCAAAAACGAGAGCTTCCGCGCTTTTGTCCGGAGCATTCTTGAAACAATCATTGCCACCCGTCCCGCTACGGTGGACGAGCTGATGGGCAAGACGATGGCAGACGGGCAGACCGTCGAGGCCGCTCTTCAGGAAAAGACCTTTACCATCGGTGAAAAACTGAGTCTCCGCCGGTTCGTGGTTGTGGAAGGCGTTGTCAGCACCTATATTCACGGCGGCGGCGTTACCGGTGTTATCATCTGCTTTGATGCTGATGATGCCGCCGTTTCCAACCCCGGTTTTGCCGAATTCGCAAAGAATATCGCTTTGCAGGCTGCGGCACTGCCCAGCCAGTATGTGGACCGTGCTTCTGTTCCGGAATCCGTTCTCGCTGAGGAAAAGGATATTCTCACGAAGCAAATGGAGCAGGATCCGAAGTTTGCCGGAAAGCCCGCCAAGGTTCTTGAAGGCATTATCAACGGCAAGCTCGGCAAGTTCTATGAAAACAACTGCCTCACCGAGCAGCCCTACGTCAAGGACGACTCGCTGACTGTCGGCAAGTATATTGCCGCGGCCGCCCGTGAATTCGGCGGTGCTATCAAAGTCACAAACTTCTACCGTTATGATAAGGGCGAAGGAATCCAGAAACGGGAAGACGACTTTGCGGATGAAGTTTCCAAGATGATCCAGCAATAAGTTTTTTGGAAGAAAGACGGGTTTTTCCCGTCTTTTTTCTTGCATTCATCCGACGGATATGCTACAATGTATTAGAAAGAAAACATCAGTGAGGAAAAATGCATGGAACCGAAATACAAACGGGTACTTCTCAAACTGTCCGGCGAGGCACTGGCCGCCGGCGGGGACGGAATTCTGAACGACGCTTTTGTGAACGAGGTGGCCGGGGCTATTCGCTACTGCCTGTCTGCCGGAGTGCAGGTCGGCGTGATTGTGGGAGCCGGGAATATCTGGCGCGGCGGCCGGGCGGAAGTTCCGATGAACCGCACCCGGGGCGATTATATGGGTATGCTGGCAACGGCCGTCAACTCGCTCTATCTGCAGGACGCTTTCATCCGGGCGGGGATGGACGCGCGCGTCCTTTGCGCGATTGATATGAAAGAAGTCGGAGAATATTACACGCGTGATGCCGCCGTTGCACATCTGGAAGCGGGCCGTGTGGTTCTGTTTGCCTGCGGTCTCGGCCGTCCTTACTTTTCGACCGATACGGCCGGGGCGCTTCGCGCCATTGAGATCGGGGCTGATGTTATGCTGATGGCCAAGAATATTGACGGCGTATATACGGCCGACCCGCACCGGGATCCGACCGCAAAAAAACTGGATACCGTTTCCTATTCCGAAATTCTCGGAAAGAATCTGAAAGTGATCGATTCCACCGCCGCGGCGCTATGCATGGACAACGGGATGAAAACGCTGGTTTTCGGGCTTGACAAAGCCGAAAATATCTATCGTGCCGTCATGGGTGAAGCTATCGGAACGGTCATTGCCGAATAAAAGTTCAGGATAAATTAAGGATAAAAGGAGACAGAATTATGAAATTTGAAACCGTGGAATTTGAAAGCAAAATGAAAAAAAGCGTGGAGTCCTATGCTAAATCCCTGCTGGTACTCCGCGTCGGCCGCGCGAATCCCGAGGTTCTTTCCAAAGTGACAATCGATTATTACGGTACGCCTACTCCCATCAATCAGGTCGCAGAGATGAAAGTGACGGATGCCCGCACACTGATTATCAATTCGTGGGATAAGAGCCAACTCAAGGCCATTGAGAAGGCTATTCTCGCCTCTGACCTCGGCCTCAACCCGCAGAATGACGGCTCCTGCATTCGTATCATCTTCCCGGCGATGACCGAAGAAACCCGCCGCGCCATGACCAAACAGGTCGCCAAAATGGGCGAAGAAGCCAAAGTCGCCGTCCGGAATATTCGCCGCGAGGCCAACGATACCATCAAGGCCAGAAAGAAAAACAGCGAAATGACCGAAGATGAAGCCAAGGCCGGAGACAAACAGGTTCAGGATATCACCGATAAGCATATCAAAGAAATCGACGAAGTGACGGCTGCCAAGCAGAAGGAGATCATGGAGATCTGATGGGGCTTTTCCGTAAAAAGACGGCTCCGGAGCCTCTGCCGGTACCTGCTCACGTGGCCTTTATCATGGACGGGAACGGTCGGTGGGCGCGCCGCCGGGGTCTTCCGCGCAAAGCCGGACATGCCGCAGGAGCGGAAGCCTGCCGCCGTATTTTCCGCTATTGCAAAAAAATCGGCATCCGGACGGTGACGGTCTATGCTTTTTCCACCGAAAACTGGAGTCGCCCGCAGGACGAAGTCGATGCTTTGATGCAACTTTTTGACCGGTATGTCGAGATGCTTCTTTCCGAATATCGCCGGCATGGCTCGCGGTATGTCTTTATCGGAGACAAAGCGCCGCTTTCCCGGGAACTCCGTGAGAAAATGGAGCGGCTGGAACGGGAATCGGCCGCGCTTTACGATGAGTATGTGCTGAATATTGCCATAAATTACGGCGGCCGGGACGAAATCGTTCACGCGGTCAACGCCCTGCTTGCGGAAGGCAAGACTTCCATCACGCAGGCGGATATCGCTTCGCGCTTGTATACGGCGCATTCCCCGGATCCCGATCTCATTATCCGGACGGCCGGAGAGCACCGCCTTTCAAACTTTTTGCTTTGGCAGGCATCGTATGCGGAATTCTATTCGACAGAAACGCTGTGGCCGGATATGAAGGAAACCGATGTGGATGAGGCTTTACGTGCCTATGCAGGGCGCGTCCGCCGTTTCGGAGGGCTGAAATGAAAACGCGCATCATAACGGCGGCGGTGTTGCTTTGTCTGTTTATCCCGGTCCTGATCTTTTCGGACACGTTTGTTTATCCGGCGGCATGCGCCATCCTTTCCGCTGTGGGGGTTTTTGAACTGTTACGCTGTCTCTCGCTTTCACGCGATCTCCCTTTACTGATTCCGGCCCTGTTGCTCGGTGCCGCTCTTCCGTTTTTTGCATTTTGGCGGCCGGATACGGGTGCGTATTTATTGCTGACGGCCGGTTGCTTCTTCCTCTTTTTCCTTTATCTGATGGGGCTGTCGGTCTTTCGGGGCGGCCGCTTCACCTACGCGGAAGTTTCCCGCGCGTTTGCCGGCTGTTTTTATGTGACGGCGGCGTTCGTGTCGCTGGTTCTTTTGCGCTATATCACCCATGGAGCATATTGGTTTCTTTTGCCTTATCTCGGCGCCTGGATTACCGACACGTTTGCCTATTTTACCGGGCGACTCTTCGGCCGGCATAAACTTGCGCCCGATGTCAGCCCGAAAAAAACCGTGGAGGGAAGCGTCGGGGGCGTGGTATTCTGCGTGGCCGCATTCCTTCTGTACGGGTTGATTCTCGGAAAAGAAAATCTTACGCCGAATTATCCGGTTCTGGCACTTTGCGCTTTGGTTGTTTCGGTCGTTTCCCAGATCGGCGACCTTTCGCTCTCCGTCATCAAGCGCGAAAACGGTATCAAGGACTACGGCCGCATTTTCCCGGGGCACGGAGGGGTGCTGGATCGTTTTGATTCGGTGATCGCCACCGCACCGCTTTTCCTCTTTTTGTATCTGATCGATTCGGGTACTCACTTGTTTCATTAACCGGAAAGGCGGGGAGTTTTCCTCGCCTCTCTTCCTTCCGAAAGGAAATTTTATGAAGAAAAACCATTTCTCGTTTCCCGGTCGGTTGGCTGTTTTGGGGTCAACCGGCTCGGTTGGCAGGCAGGCGCTTGCGGTAGCGGCCGAGCAGGGAATTGCGATTGACCTGCTTGCCGCCCGGCGTTCCGTTCCGCTTCTTGAAGAGCAGATACGCGCCTTTTCTCCCCGCTTTTGCGCCGTGACAGACCCGGCGGCGGCAGCCGACCTTGCGGTTCGTGTACGCGACACCGGCACGCGCGTTTTATCCGGGGAAGACGGCCTGCTTGCCGCGATTGCACAAACCGATGCCGCCGCCGCCGTGAATGCAATCCTCGGCAAAGATGGTCTTGCCCCGACGCTGGCGGTTTTACGGCGCGGGATGAGGCTGGCGCTTTCCAATAAAGAATCTTTGGTCATTGCCGGGGAGATCGTCAAAAAGACCGCGCGGGAAAACCGGGCAGAACTTCTCCCGGTGGACAGTGAACATTGCGCGATTTTTCAATGTCTGCTTGCGGGGCATCCCGGCGAAATACGCCGCATTTTGCTCACGGCCTCTGGCGGCCCGTTCTTCGGCCGTCATAAAGAGGAGCTGGAACGTGTGACCAAGGCAGAGACCCTGGCACATCCCACCTGGCAAATGGGAGAAAAGATTACGGTTGATTCAGCCACCCTGATGAATAAAGGGTTCGAGCTGATCGAGGCCGTTCATCTATTTGACGTGAGCCCTGCGGATGTTACGGTTTTGGTACACCGCGAGAGTATAATTCATTCTGCGGTGGAATATATTGATAACACGGTCATTGCGCAACTTTCGGTTCCGGATATGCGGAGTTGCGTGCAATATGCCCTGTCTTATCCCGGGCGGGCACCGGCAGTCATCCCTTCGCTGGACCTTGCAAAGCTGGCAACGCTCAGTTTCGCCGTTCCGGATGAAGAGGCCTTTCCGCTTCTTCCGCTCAGCCGCCGCGCCATTCTTCAAGGCGGAGCCGCGCCGGCGATTCTGAATGCTGCCGACGAGGTGGCGGTCGGCGCGTTTCTTCGGGAAGAGATATCCTTTGCCGAAATTTCACGCACGGTCGAGGAAACTTATGAGGCCACGGCCGATCTCTTTGCGGAGCGTTCGCTGGAAGGAATTCTCGCCGCCGATGCCGCCGCCCGGGAAAAGACCCGGGAGCTTATAACTGCAAAAAGGAGAGTCTGATGGAAGTCCTGTATGTTATCTTGGCAGTTCTTGCGTTCGGCCTGCTGATTCTTGTACATGAATGCGGCCATTTTTTCGCTGCGCGCGCGTGTGGCGTGTGTGTGCGGGAGTTTTCACTCGGCATGGGGCCGAAACTTGTTTCCTTTACCTCAAAAAAGACAAGTATTGTTTACAAAATATGTCTTTTCCCGATAGGGGGGTACGTCAGTATGGCCGGGGAAGAGGAAGCGTCCGAAGAACCCGGTTCCCTCAGCACGAAGCCGGCCTGGCAACGCCTGATTATTATGGCGGCCGGTGCCATAACCAATCTCCTGATTGGCGCGCTGATTATTCTGCTGATTGTTTCCGCGTTGCCGGGGACCCGCACCGGAACGACGGTCGGGCGGTTTTCGGATGCTGAACGCCCGGTATCCAGTTATGATTCCGGTTTGCGGGAAGGGGATAAAATCCTTTCAATCGGCGGCCGCCGCGTGCATACCGGGGCGGAACTTGATTATGAGATCATGCGGCGCGGAATCCGGCCGGTGGAAGTTCGCTTGCTGCGAGACGGGGAAGAAATCAAGCTCTCCGACGTGAAATTCCCCACTTATGTGGAAAATAAGCAACTGCTGGGCGGGCGGGATTTTTATCTGACCGCAGACGACGGGGGCTTTTTCGGGGTCTTTCGTCAGGCTTTTTACCGTTCTGCCATGACGGTGCGGATGGTGTGGGAATCCTTTTTTGATCTGGTGACGGGAAGGTACGGTGTTGACGCGCTTTCAGGGCCTGTCGGCGTCGCGGGCGCCATGACCGATGCCGCAAAGAGCGGGATATGGAATTTCTTATACCTGGTCGCTGTTATCAGTCTCAACCTCGGCGTTGTCAACCTCTTTCCGCTTCCCGCACTGGACGGCGGGCATATCGTTTTTGTCCTTTGGGAAATGATTACCAGAAAACCCGTTCCCTCCAAGGTGGAGAACCTGATCCATACCGTAGGGATCCTCCTGCTTTTCGGGTTGATGATTCTGATTACGGGCAAGGATATTCTGCAACTTTTCCGCTGATTGCGCAAATTCAATTCATCTTTGTATAATCGGAGGTACCATGAATTCTATCGGTATGCGTCGAAAAAGCCGCACAATCCATGCAGGCCCTCTTGCTATCGGGGGCGATTCTTCGGTTTCGGTACAGTCCATGACCAATACGGATCCGCACGATTTTCAGGCTTGTCTGGAACAGGTGCGCGCGCTGGAAGCGGCGGGATGCGATCTTGTCCGCCTGACGGTTCCGGACGCGGAAGCTGCGCGTGTTTTTGATTTTTTGCATGAGGCCGGCATCGGGATACCGCTTTGTGCGGATATTCATTTTGACTACCGCCTGGCTCTTTCGGCTGTCGAGGCCGGGGCCGATAAAATCCGTCTCAACCCCGGAAATATCGGGGGGCGTGAGAGAGTTGCGGCGGTTGCCGCCGCTTGCCGGAAAAGAGGTGTGCCGATCCGCGTGGGGGTAAACGGCGGTTCGCTTGAAAAAGAACTGCTTGCCAAATACGGCGCTCCGACAGCGGAAGCACTGGCCGAAAGCGCACTGGCCCATATCGCCATGCTGGAGGCCGAGGATTTTTGCGACATAGCCGTTTCGGTCAAGTCCTCCTCGGTTCCCGTTATGATTGCCGCCAACCGGATCCTTGCCGGGCAGACCGGATATCCGCTTCACCTTGGCGTGACCGAGGCCGGCGGAGGGAGAGCCGCCACGGTGCGCGGTGCTGTCGGCATCGGAACTTTGCTGGCCGAGGGGATTGGAGATACGATCCGCGTTTCGCTGACGGACGACCCGCTTGAAGAGGTACGCGCCGCCGAAGAAATCCTTTCTTCACTCGACCTATCCCTAAAACCGCGCTTGCGCATTGTATCCTGCCCGACCTGCGGGCGTACCGGAATTGACCTGATCTCGCTTTCCCGCCGGTTTGAAGAAGCGGCCCGTGAGGCCGGTGTGGACAGGCTTCCCTTGACGGTAGCGCTTATGGGGTGCGTTGTCAACGGCCCGGGAGAAGCGCGCGAAGCCGACATCGGCATTGCGGGCGGACGGGGAGAAGCAGTTCTTTTTTCCCATGGCGAAATCCTCGGAAAAATCAACGAGGAGGAGATCATTGGGACTCTGATTAGTAAATTGAAAGAAATGAAGAAATGACCGAAAAAGAAGCATATGAAAAAATTATCGCCAACCGGTATCAGCCGATTGACGAACAGCGCCGCAAACTGCTGGACGACGGGGAAGTGCTGAGCTTTCGCTTTGCGACGCATGAACCGCCGCGGCTGGAATTGCACATGGCCTATCCGACCCGCCGGAACGCGGAAGTATTATACGACATTGAAGACGATCTTTGCGCACTGA
This sequence comes from uncultured Eubacteriales bacterium, assembly GCA_934434925.1. Lineage (GTDB taxonomy): Bacteria > Bacillota > Clostridia > Oscillospirales > CAG-272 > UBA1740. The sequence goes on from CAKSAC010000010.1 coordinate 35,857, forward strand.
CCGGCGCGTTTTCTTTCCGGATATTTCCGCACTATCCGCCGGAGGAATTCACAACGGACATGATGCCGGAAATCTACCGGGAAGCCGCCAAGATCGGCGCGGTTTCAAACGGATTTTTTTATGAAGCCCGTTGCCATACCGAAGAAGGAAACCTTGTCGTCGAGATTCCTTTTACGGCGGGGGGCGTTTCGCTTCTCGACAAAACCGCCCGACTTCTTTCCGCCATTCTTGAAAGCCGCTACGGGGTGAAAAAGCGCGTCCTGATCCGTTCCAGCGAGGATGCCGAAGAAAAAAGCCGTATCCGGGCGGAGTCCTTCGCGGAAAAAGAACGAATCCGCCGGGAGGAACAGATGAAACAGATGGCAGAAGCCGAAAGCCGGCACCGAGAGGCTCTTCCCCCTATGGAAAATCCGGATTATGAAAAGCGCGTCAGTCTGACCGATACCGCGCCGGAGGCCGGACGCGAGGATGAAAAGACGCTCAGAATCGGCTCGGCGCTTTTTGATATTTCTTCACCGGAGTGGATACTCGGGCGAAGCGTTCCGCTGGATTCTCCGATACCGCTTTCCGCCGTGCAGGGAAAAGAAGGGGGAAATCTGCTGGTTTTCGGCGAGGTTTTCAGCAAAGCGTTGCGGGAAAACCGGAACGGAGACCGCGTGATTGTTACCATTGGGATCAGCGACAGTTCGTCTTCCATATATCTGCGCCGTTCTTTTTCGGCGGAAGCGGCGGATTTTCTCCGGGATATCGAGACGGGAACCGTGCTGGCCGTGCAGGGAAAACTCTATCGGGAACAATATGCGAACAATGAGCTGGCGATTACGCCGAACAGCATAGCCCGCATTGCCCGCGGGTATCGCCGGGATAAAGCGCCCAAAAAGCGCGTGGAACTCCATCTGCACACCAATATGTCCACCATGGATGCCCTGACGCGTCCGGACGAGATTGTGGCCACGGCGAAACGATGGGGGCATACAGCCATCGGGATCACCGATCACGGTACAGTGCAGGCTTTCCCGGAAATCATGTTGGAGAAGGAGAAAAAATACCCGGAACTCAAAGTGCTGTACGGGATGGAAGCCTATTACGTCAATGATACCTCCGCTGTGCTGTACGGAACGCATGAAGGAGAACTTTCCGGGGATGCGGTCGTTTTTGATATTGAAACGACCGGCCTTTCCGCCGTCGGATGCGGTATCACGGAGATCGGTGCCGTCCGGATCCGTGCGGGAGAAATTATCGATACCTTCTGCACTTTCGTCAATCCCGAAATGCCGATCCCGGAAAAGATCACCGAAATTACGCATATCACGGATGAAATGGTGAAGGACGCCCCCAAGACAGAGGCCGCTTTGCAAAGTTTTCTTTACTTTTGCGGCGATTCGCTCCTGATTGCCCATAACGCGAATTTTGACATCGGGTTTATCCGTGCCGCGGCAGAACGCTGCCATGTGCCTTTCACAAACCCTTATCTGGATACGCTGGCTCTTTCGCGGTATCTCAATCCGAAATTACAAAAACACACGCTGGATGCACTCGGTACACATTACCGCCTCGGGGATTTCAACCATCACCGCGCTTCCGACGATGCCGCCATGCTGGCCGCCGTCTTTTTCAAGATGTCGGAGCAGTTGGACGGCGAAGGAATCCGCACATACGGAGAACTGACCAATCTTTTGCGCGATACGACCGATCCTTTGCGACTGAAACCCTACCACATGATTATCTATGCCAAAAACATGACGGGGCTTAAAAATCTTTATAAACTTGTCTCCTACGGGTATCTTCGGTGCTACCATCGTTCCCCCAGAATTCCGAAAAGCGTGCTTGACCGCCATCGCGAAGGGCTGATTATCGGCTCGGCGTGTGAGTCCGGCGAACTTTTCCGCGCGCTGCTTGAGAACCGTTCCGAGAGCGACCTGCGCACAATCGTCGAATATTATGATTATCTGGAAATTCAACCGATCTGCAACAACCGTTTTCTTATCCGGGAGCGGACCGTTGCCGACGATGAAGCCCTGCGGAACCTGAACCGCCGTATTGTGGCGCTCGGGCGCAAATACGGTCGCCCTGTGGTCGCCACTTGCGACGCGCATTTTCTCAATAAAGAAGACGAAATCTGCCGCAAGATATTGTTGGCCGGCATGAAATTTCCGGGTGCCGATGCCGATGCCGGGCTTTATTTGCGCACGACCGAAGAAATGCTTGCGGAGTTTTCCTATCTCGGAGAAGAAACCGCCCGGGAAATTGTTATTGAAAACACGCAAAAAATCGCCGCGATGGTTGAAAATATCCGTCCGATCCCGAAGGGGAATTATCCGCCGCACATGGAAGGCGCAGAGGAAGAACTGCAAAAACTTTGCTGGGATCGCGCCCACGATTTTTACGGCGACCCGCTTCCCGAAATCGTGGAAACACGTCTTCGGCGCGAACTGGATTCAATCATCAAAAACGGATTTGCCGTCCTTTACATGATTGCGCAGAAACTGGTGAAATTCAGCGAGGATAACGGCTATGTCGTCGGTTCCCGCGGGTCTGTCGGCTCTTCTTTCGTCGCCAGCATGTCCGGAATCTCGGAGGTGAATCCGCTGGCGCCGCATTATCGCTGTCCTTCCTGCCGCCATTCCGAGTTTTTCACGGACGGCTCGGTCGGTTCGGGTTTTGACCTGCCTGATAAGGTCTGCCCCGTGTGCGGGACCCCGATGATTTCCGACGGGCATGATATTCCGTTTGAGACCTTTCTCGGCTTCCACGGGGATAAATCCCCCGATATCGACCTGAATTTCTCCGGAGAAGTGCAGGGGCGTGTCCATAAGTACACGGAGGAACTGTTCGGAGAAGGAAATGTTTATCGCGCAGGCACCATCGGTACGCTGGCGGACAAGACCGCGTATGGCTATATCATGAAGTATCTTGAAGAGCGAAAGATTGCTTTGCCGCGCGCGGAAATTGATTCCATGGTCAGCCGTTGTGTGGGGATCAAGCGTACCACCGGTCAGCATCCCGGCGGAATCATCGTTGTTCCGCGGGAGTATGATATCTACGATTTCACCCCGATTCAACACCCGGCGGATGACCCGCATTCCGATATTATCACCACGCACTTTCAGTTTTCCTATCTGCATGACACCATCCTGAAACTGGACGAACTCGGCCATGATATGCCGACCAAATATAAGATGCTGGAACGCTACACCGGCAAGAGCGTGATGGATGTCAAGATGAATGACAAAGAGATATACAAACTCTTTACTTCGATTGAACCGCTCGGGGTGTCGCCGAAAGAGGTCGGGTGTGAGATCGGAACGCTGGGATTGCCCGAAACGGGAACCCGGTTTGTTCAGCAGGTATTGATTGACGCCCAGCCGAAAAACTTTGCCGACCTGATGCAGATTGAAGGATTGACGCATGGGTCAGATGTCTGGCTCGGCAACGCGCAGGACCTGATTAAAGGCGGGATATGCGATATTTCCGAAGTTGTCGGAACGCGGGATAGCATCATGCTGTATCTGATCCGGCACGGTCTTGAAAACGGAACGTCCTTCAAGATCATGGAAGACGTGCGAAAAGGGCGCGGGGTGAAGCCCGAATATGAAGAAGCCATGCGGGCGCATGATGTTCCCGATTGGTATATCGATTCCTGCAAAAAAATCAAATATATGTTCCCGAAGGCGCATGCCGCCGCCTATGCGATCACCGCAATCCGCCTCGGGTGGTATAAGATTTATTATCCGAAGGAATTTTACGCTGCGTACTTCACAGTCGCCCCCGGCGGCTTTGATGCCACCGTCGTATCCGGCGGGCGCGCGGCGATCACCCGGCTGATTCAGGAAATCGAAACGAAAGATAAAAAAGAAGCCACCCAGAAGGACGAAGAAACCCTCGCCGCCATGATGCTGGCGCGGGAGGCCATTCTGCGCGGCGTTCGGTTCTTGCCGATCGATCTGTACCGTTCGGATGCCACGGCATTTTTACCCGAGGAAGGCGGGATCCGGATGCCCTTCTTCTCACTCGGCGGCCTCGGCGAAACCGCCGCAGGAAAAATTGTGGAAGCGCGTGAAAAGGCCGGCGAGATCTATTCGGTCGAGGAATTGCGGGAAAAAGCCGGCCTTTCCAAAACGGTGATCGAGTTGCTCCGCGCCCACAAGGTACTGGAAGGGCTTTCCGAAACAGCGCAGTTCACATTTTTTTGATTTTGTAAACAAAACTATCCTTTATACGAACAATAAGTAGAGCAGAATGCAGGCAAGCAGATCGTCTCGGTTTTCGCACCGGAAGAGCAGAAGCGAAAGCGCCGCCAGCAGGATTTCTTCCGGGTCCGAAAAAAGTCGCTCGCCGAAAAACGCCTCCTTTTTCCGTACCGGCCGGCAATCGTTCGCCCGACGGTCGCACAGGATGCCTGCGGCGCGGCTTTCCGCTTCCGGCCGTTCCGGCGAGCCGGCAGAGGCGCTCCCTGCAAGAAGAATTCCCGCAGAACGGGTCGCGCCCGATTCGTCTTCCCCCGGCGGCGGTTCCTGTTGCGCCGTGGTCTGCGAGAGCGATTCCGGCAGGGCAGTCCTGCCGGGGGGTTCACCGGGCGCGTTTCCGGCGGGTTCATCGCTTCCCGGCACGGCCGCCTTTTCCAAAGAGCGTTCCTCTTCGGGCAGGAGTGCGGTCGGCCGTCCGTCATCCCGAAAGGCGGTTCCGCCGTAATGGGCCGGCAAGACAATCTCCCCGCCGGTTTTATCGGAAAAATCTCGGCTGTACATCATCCGCACCCTCCGGTTTTATTTTCAAGCAACTCCAGTATTTCCAACACGCCGAGAATGCTGTCAATGGCTCTGCGCCGCCCCTCGGACAGAAAGGGGCGCAAAGCCATGAGAAGTGCGCGACGTTCGTCACAGCGACCTTTTTTATGCGGTACCGGACAGGGCGGCGGATAATTTCCCGGACAGGGAGGAGGGCAGTCTCCCGGTCGCGGTGGTGGGCAGTCTCCCGGTCGCGGTGGTGGGCAGTCTCCCGGTCGCGGTGGTGGGCAGTCTCCCGGTCGCGGTGGCGGGCAGTCTCCCGGTCGCGTTGGCGGACAATTTCCCGGACAGGGCGGTGGGCAGTCTCCCGGTCGCGGCGGCGGACAATCTCCCGGACAGGGCGGTGGGCAATCACCCGGTCGCGGAGGCGGACAATTTCCCGGACAGGGCGGCTCTTTGTCGCCACCCAATCCGGACAAAAGCCCGAGGATCGATGCCAGTGCCGACGGATTTTGCAGCAGCGTTCCGATGAGGCCGGAGAGGTCCGGCATGGCGTTCTCCATTTTTATTGCTTTTTCCGGGCGGCTTGCACTTCCCGCAGAATACGCGCCGCTTCCTTTACATCGGCCGCGCTTTTGCGCGACAGGGATTCCCGGAGTCTTTGCATTTCGGCGACGGGCGGAGAGCCGGGCGGCAGGGTAATGCCGTTCTTTTCCGCCATCCGGCACACGGCGCTCCAGAGCGACGCATCATCAAGAGAGAGCAGTGTTTCCAAAACGCGCGGGTCAAATTCCATGTTATCACCTCACTTTTTCTGTGTTAGCAGTATATGCGCCGTTCTTTTGGCGTGACAGGGGAGAAATGTATGAAATTTTTGATTTTTTCGGATTCGCACGGGCATACGTCCGCGATGGAGCGCGCGCTTGTCCGTCACAGGGATGCCGATGCCGTCTTTTTCCTCGGAGACGGCATATCGGACGCGGAAGAAATCAGTCTGCGGGGCGATTGTCCGCCGGTTTTTCGTGTGCTCGGGAACTGTGATTCCTCGCTTTCTCCGTATGGCATGGAAAGACGTATGTATGAAACATATACTCTCCCCGGACACCGTATCCTCCTGTTGCACGGCCATACGGCCGGAGCCAGATGCGGTCTTTCCGGCCTTGTGGTTGCCGCAAAAGAGGCCGGAGCGGACATCGTCCTGTACGGGCATACGCATATCCCGGCAAAAACCCGGATCCCCGAAGAAGAAGGCGGCCCGCTCTGCCTTTTTAACCCCGGCAGTATCGGCGCGCCTCCGGACGGGATCCCACGGTACGGACTTTTGACAATACAGGGAGACAATATCCTCTTTTCACATGGGAAGGAAGAGCTTTATGGGTGAAATGCTTTGTTCCACGGGGGCGTTTATCGGCCGGGTGAATGACCGGGATCACCGCGGTTTTCTCAGGATCGCCGACAGTCTTACGGCAGATGCGTTTGAATTCATGATGTACGAATCATGGTACGAAAAGGCCGGGGCCGTTCTTTCGGATTTTATCGCCGGCGGATACCGATTTCCGGTTTTTCATGTGGAAAAACGGATTGGCGAATATATCGGTCTTGGCGGAGAAGAGAACCGGAAAGAAGCGGAGAAACGTTTCTCCCTGAATTGCGAGTACGCCGCCCGTCTCGGCTCGGAAAAACTGGTCTTGCATCTTTGGAACGGAATACCGAGCGACCGGAATTTTCAGCGACATATGGCGGCCTATCCGGTTTTTGCCGATATTGCCGGGCGGTTCGGGCTTCTCCTGACCGTGGAAAACGTCGTCTGTGCGGTGGGATCGCCGATTTCACATCTGCTCGCCCTGCACGCCGCCTATCCGGACGCGGCTTTCACCTATGACACGAAAATGGCGGCTTTTCACCGGGAGGAAACCGCGCTTTTCACCACTCCCGGTCTTTCGATCCTTCGGGCGGGCAAGGTCCGCCACATTCATCTGAACGATTATGGAGGCGGTTATCGCGACTTTGAACATCTGCGCGTACTCCACCTCGGGGAAGGACATGTGGATATTGCCGGCTTCACCGGCGCTCTTTTGCGGGCGGGATACCGGGGAACCGTAACGCTTGAATGCAGTTGTATGCGGCCGGACGGAACGCTGACTCCGGAAAAAATGAATGCTTCGCTGGCCATTGCCCGGGAACTGATGAAAGGATGTGACCGATATGCCGAATGAAATGCAACCTTTTCGCCCCCGGCCGACCGACGGCCTGAAAAAACCCGAAAAAATCCGGGAATGGCCGGGGTATATTCTGCGTATATGCGCCGGTTTTTTTCACCGCCTTTTTTATGTTGTGAAACTTGTTTATGAAACAAAGCCGGTCCTGCTCTTTCTGATGGCGTTTTTCTGCTTGATCGGCGGCGTGTTGCCGGTCGTCGGCGCGTGGATCACCCGGGATGTGCTGAACGCCGTTGCCGGACTTCTTTCCGATACGAGTGCCATGCCGGAGAGCTTTCGCGGATTTCTTCGGGAAGCCTTCACCGGGCGTTTCCGAAATCTGACGTTTTTGCTCATTTTTCAATTTCTGTACCTGCTCGGTACCAGAGTCATCAACCGTTTCAGTTCTGCGGTAAACGATCTGGCGGGAGAGCTTCTCAGCAATCACATCCGGTTGAAGATCATGAACAAGGCCAAAACGCTGGACCTTTCGTCCTTCGACCGGCCGGAATTCTACGAAAAACTGGAAAATGCCAACCGGGAAGCCGGCATGCGTCCGCTTGCAATCCTGCGTGCGACCTTTGATCTTGTCAGCGCTCTGATCAGTGCGGTCAGTTTTGTGGTAATCCTTGTCGGTCTGCATCCGTTGGCTCCGGTCATCGTGGCATTGCTTGCACTTCCCGGGGCGGTGGTGAGCTGCATATACAGGACGCGGAATTTCCGGTATATGCGCCGCCATTCCAAAGACCGGCTCCGTATGGAGTATTTTTCGCGTCAGCTCGTGGATAAGGATAAAGCGAAAGAGGTCCGCGTCATGGATCTTTCCGAGCCGATGATCGAGCGGTACAGGACCTCGTTCGGCATCTATTACCGGGGGATACGCCGGTTGATATATTCGGAAAACGCATGGATGCTCGCCACAAACTTCCTGTCTTTGGTCGGCAACCTGTTTTTGCTGGCGTATGTGGTATTCCGTATGGGTGCCGGGCAGGGGGCGATCGGCGACTATTCGCTGTATACCGGCGCGCTGACATCGGTTCTTTCCTATGTATCGGTATCGATTACTTCCATGACGAAAATCTACGAAGGAACCCTGTTTATCGACAATATGATCGTATATATGCAGGAAAAAGTCGAGATTGTTCCCACGGTGACCCCCGGGCGGATTCCCGAACGCGGGAAGAGACATACCATCGAATTCCGCCATGTTTCCTTTTGCTATCCGGGCGGAACGCGGAATGTTCTGGAAGACGTGAGCTTTACGCTGCGCACCGGAGAAACGGCCGTTCTCGTCGGGCTGAACGGCGCGGGGAAGACCACGCTGATCAAATTGCTGACCCGCCTGTATGATCCGACTGCCGGGCAGATTCTTTTTGACGGATATGACTTGCGGGAGTATGAACCGACGGAGTATTACCGGCTGTTCGGCGTGGTTTTTCAGGACTATGGCCGGTATGCCGTCACGGTCGGGGAGAATATCGCCTTCGGGGATGTCTGTCGCCCACCGTCGCCCGAAACGCTCGAAGAAGCGGCGCGTTTGGGAGAAGCCGACGCCTTTATCCGCGCTTTGCCGGACGGATACGATACGCCGTTGCAACGCTATTTTGAGGAGAACGGCGTGGAACTTTCCGGCGGGCAGTGGCAGAAACTGGCCATCTCCCGCGCTTTTTACAAAAAGGCCGATATTCTGATTCTCGATGAGCCGACGGCCTCGCTCGATCCGCTGGCCGAGGAAGCCGTTTTCACGCGATTTTCCGATCTGGGGGCTGACAAAATCACGTTGCTGGTGTCACACCGGCTTTCCGGCGCAACGACAGCCGGTCAGATCATCGTGATGGAAAACGGCCGTCTGGAAGAATGCGGAACCCATCGCGATCTCATGAAAAAGCATGCCCGCTATCACGCTCTCTTTACCGCGCAGGCAAAAAACTATCGCGAAGAGCCGCAAGCATAATAAAAAAAGTGACAGACCGAAAAAGCCTGTCACTTTCTTTTTGTTGGAATGCCGACGCGGAAAGCCCTGCGCGTTTTTCGGAAAGTACACGAAAAAAGCAGGGGCGCACGAAGAAAGCGGTTTACGCGTTTGCGTTCTTTTCCAGCGCGGCCGCTCCGATGATGCCGGCGTCGTTTCCGAGCTCGGCAATACGGATAGAGGTCTTGCGCGCCGCGTCACGAGTGAACTGTTCTTCCGAAATCCGGAGCAGAAAATCGGGGGAAAGAAGGTATTCTTTTTCGTTGCAGATTCCGCCGCCGATTGACAGAACTTCCGGCTGGAAGATGTTGATGAGATTGACAATCCCTTCGGCAAGATAGTCCTGATATAGCTCCACGACCTGCCTTCCGTAAATGTCGCCGGCGCGCATGGCATTGAACGCAACGCGCGCATTGACCTTCCCGTATTTTTCAACTTCATCGGTCATGAGGGTTTTGTGTTTCAGACGGCGGCATTCTTCCAGCGCTTCCTCCGTCGTCTGAATCAGCCCGGTGGCGGAGCAATAGGCTTCCCAGCAGCCGTGGCGGCCGCAATTACAGAGACGACCGTACTTTTTGATGACCACATGGCCGAGTTCGGCCGCGCCGCCGTTCCAGCCGTAATAAATCTTGCGGTTGATGACAATCCCGCCGCCAAGACCGGTTCCGAGTGTGATCATGACCGAGTCGCGCGTACCGCGCGCCGCGCCGCAGACGGCTTCGGCATATGCGGCGGCGTTTGCGTCGTTTTCCAGAAAGACATGGCGGACAGGGAAGAGCGCCCGGAATTTTTCCACGATGGGAAACCGGAAGAAACGCAGATTGTCCGATCGTTCGACCATACCTTCTTCATAGAGGATCGTGCCGGGGCTTGCAATCCCCGCCGAGGAAACCGAAGCCATATCGATACCGGCCTGTTGCGTCAGACGTGTGCAGAGCGCGGCCATATCTTCGATGATGGCATCTCCGCCGCGGCTGACAGGGGTCGGCACACTCGCTTTTTGTATGATATTCATGTTTTCGTCTACGATGCCGGCGGCGATATTCGTGCCTCCAAGATCGATCCCGATGGTATACATTCCGGTTTCCTCCGTTAATTTGAAATAGAATGGCGCGCAGAAAAGGCGCAGGATATTCCGGGCCCCGGTCATTCGACGGGGAAGGGGGGCGCTCATCGTTTTAGCGGCAAAGGCCCGAGAAACCCGTACGTTTCTATTATACCGCATGGGAAACGGTTGTCAAGAAGGTTTTGGAAATTTGCCGTTCCGTTGCCGGAATATACCGAAAAACTGTCCGGAAATCTGCTTTCTGTCAAAATTCCGGCCGGTTCGGGTGTAGAAAAAAAGCGAACCGATTTGTGCAAAAATAACAAAGAGGGCGCGCGTTGTTTCTTTGAAAAAGGCATTAAATTAAATTTAATTTTTAACAAGATTATAGCAAAAACAACCTTACAAACAAGAGATACGGCAGTAAATACAGTTTACTTTTAACTTTTTAGTAATATTTGGAGACCGAGGCATTGGAAAAAAACAATAAAAATGGGTATTTATGCATTTTCAAGCGAGCCGAAAAACCGCAAAAGAGCGACCGGGAAAGGGAAAGCGCGGTTTTTGCATTCTTGACAACCACGACGCGATATGGTATCATATAGATATGCAATTATGGGTAGGGGATAGGTATGTCCTGCGGGCCTTGCGGGCATCTCCCTGCCGATTCATGAGCAATTATTTCACTCATCCCGAAGGAGGAACACCATGAGAAAGACCAAATGCAAACGGATACTCTCTTTGCTGTTGGCTGTTCTGATGGGGCTCGGCACGTTTGCCGCGCTCCCTCTCACGTCTGCCGCGGCAGGGTCTGCATCCGGTACTGCAAGCGGCGGTACGGGCGTTACCAGTGAAGAACTGAAAAAAATGCTGGGGGCCAAGTCTTACAGCGAGTATGCCAAGTATCAGCCCGGCATACGCCTGGCGCAGATGAACGCCGGAAAAGAGATGGACACCATCGTGATCGACGGGTCTACCAATCTCTTTCATCCTTATGTTCCGTCTGAGACTTCTACCGACGCGGCCGACGCGCTGATCCGCAAGAAAATGTGCGAATTTGATTTCAGCGCTTCCTATCCCGCCAACGCGATTCCGTTGGACGGAAAGGCCTATAAAATCTCCGAATTGGCCGGTGCAACCGACGTTCTCTTTACACCGGATTCGGGAGCGCTTTCCTGGGAGTTTGAGGTGACCGATCAGGGGATATTGTCGAGCGACGGCAGAAATTATCTCGGCGGATATCTTTATGCCGTTGAAATCGAGTATTATGCCATCAACATGGCCGACAATGTTTCTACGGTGGAACGCGCGCTTTCGATTGACGGAGAAGCGCCTTTTTCCGAAGCGCGTTCTCTTTCCTTCTCCAAAAGCTGGGTGTACGGATACCGCAATAAAATCGAGGGAACGGTAAACGAGTATACCGATCCCATCTACGGCTATCGCCTTTCCGATTCCGGCAAAGAATTCTTCGCCGACAAAGGCGACGCGCGGTATTTCTCCGGCAAAGATACCTTCTATCGCTATGAGCAGGACAAAGGCGGTAACGATCTTCGCTATACGGCGTTCCAGCGCCCGAACTGGCAGACCTATATCGCCACCGACGCAGACGGTTTTTATCAGGGATATTTCGCTTTCTATCTGAAAACGGGTAAACATATTCTTTCTTTGGAAGGAACGCGGGAAAACCTCGCCATCAAATCCATTCGTCTCATCCCGATCCAGTACCGCCAGATTTCTTCCTATGATGAATATGTGGCGCGCCATGCGGGCCGTGTTGACGAGGCCGCCGGTACCGGCAGCGTAACGGTCATGCAGGCCGAATACCCGACGTTCGTTTCCGATACGTCCGTGTATCCCTCCAACGACCGCTCCTCGGCCATCACCCAGCCCTCCACGCCGGAATCCCAGCTCTTCAACACCATGGGAGCTTCGAGTTTCAACACGGTCGGACAGTGGGCCGGTTATTCTTTCCGCGTCGAAAAGTCGGGATGGTATGAGATCAATATGCGCTATAAGCAGAACCTCCTTGACGGCCTTTTTGTCTCCCGGACAATCAAACTGTCGGGCGGCGAGTACGGCGATACGCCTACCGTTCCTTTCATGGAAGCCTATGAAACGCGTTTTGATTTTTCAAAGAACTGGCAGATTCAGCCCCTTAACAACGGGGATCCCGCGCGTCCCTTCAAATTTTATTTTGAAGCCGGAACGACTTACACGCTCTATCTGGAAGTCGGTCTCGGAACGCTTTCTTCCTCTATCCAGCAGGTGCAAAACGCTTTGCAGGTCATCAATGATTCTTACCTTGAAATTACTAAACTGACGGGTGCAAACCCCGATAAATACCGCGACTACGGGTTCATGAAGATCATGCCCAAAACCATCCGCAATCTGGCCAAACAAGCGGACGAACTGGACGCGGTCATTGCGCGGTTCAAGGAGCTGTGCGGCTCCACCGGCGCGCAGGTCGCAACGCTTGAGCAGGTTTCCGTCCTTATTAAAAGAATGGTAAAGAAAGAAAGCAATATTGCCGAAAACCTTTCCAATCTGAAATCCTATATCGGTACTCTCGGCACCTGGTTGAACACCTGTAAACAGCAGGGATTGCTCTACGACTATATCACCGTCTCTTCCGACGGGATCAAAGACGAACGGGCCAACGCCAATTTCTTTGAGTCTGCATGGTTTGAGATCCGCTCCTTCTTCGTCAGCTTTTTCGTTGACTATAACTCCATGGGCGTGAAGGAGAATGAAGAAACTTCCGGAACGATCGATGTGTGGCTGGCTTACGGCCGCGACCAGTCTCTGATCTGGCGTGACCTGATCGACACGGGCTTTACCCCCGAGACGAACATCGCCGTCAAACTGAAACTTGTTGCCGCCGGCACGCTTCTGCCGTCTGTTCTGGCCGGGCAGGGGCCGGAGGTCTATATCGGTCTTCCTTCTTCCGATACGATCAACTATGCCATCCGCGGCGCCATCGAGCCGGTTGAAACCAGAAAAGGATATACCGGCACATACGGTTACGACCTCAAACTGACCGAGCGCGGCGAAAGCGACTACACGCGCATGTATTATATAGGAGAAGACATCAAGGAGATCACCGACAAAAAGGACCCCGATTACATCAACCCTGCCAACCTGACCGGTGAAACCAAGACCTACGAAACAAAAGACCAAAACGGCAACACCGTCACCAAAACCAAATACCGTGTGAAAGACGATTCGATTGTTTTCAACTATGCAAACACCGTGCCGATCTCGTTGTACGGCCAGACCTTCGGCGTACCCGAAACCACCAACTTCCCGATGATGTTCTACCGCATGGATGTGCTTGCCAACCTCGGCGTTGACGCTCCGCGGACATGGGATGATCTGATGGAGTGCATCCCGGATTTCCAGGCGAACAACCAGCAAGTCGGCGTGACGTACGCTTCCGCTCTGACGACGCTGATTTATCAGAAGGGCGGCACGCAGTGGCTCTATGACGAAAACGACTACCGCACTGATTATGAAACCGGCGAACGCCGCTCGTATTACGATGAAGAATACGCCGGCGCACAGATCGGTTACGGAACCGATATCGCACTGGACGCGTTCCAATGGGTCTGCCGTTTGTATACGGACTATTCTTTCCCGGTGACCTTTGACGCGCCGAACCGTTTCCGTACCGGAGAAATGCCGATTATCATTACCGACTATTGCAGCATGTACAACACGCTTACGGTTTTCGCCACGGAAATCCGCGGACTCTGGTCGTTCACCCAGCTCCCCGGCTGGAAAAACGAGACCACGGGCGAGATCAACAGTTGCTCTGTCGCTACCGTGACCGCGACGGTCATGCTGTACGGCGGAACCGAAGCGCAGAAGGAGCTCGGCTGGACCTATATGATGTGGCAGGCAACGGCCGACGCGCAGGCAAATTACGGGAACCGTATGGTTGCGCTTGTCGGACCTGCGGCCAAATATGCTACTGCCAATACGCAGGCTCTTTCCAATCTTTCCTGGACTTCTTCGGAACTTGCCAGCTTGAAACAGCAGTTCAAGAACCTTGCTTCCATACCGAATTATCCGGGCAGTTATATCATCACCCGGTATGTACAGTTCGCGTTCCTCTCGGCGTATAACGACGGAGAGGACCCTGCCGAAGCACTTCGTTCCTACATCTCAACGATCGATAAGGAACTGACGAGAAAGCGTCAGGAATTTGACCTTTCCACCTTGAAACCCGGCCAGACGCCGGAGCAGGCCCGTGCGGAAAAAGACGCGGGAAAATAATCTGTAAATACCGATAGTGAAGGAGAAAACATATGTCTGAGCAAACGGCGGTAAAACGCCCGGTAGCCCGTAAGGAAATGACAAAGGCTCAGTGGACATGGAAAGAAATGAAGCGGAACAAAGCCGCATACGCGATGGTGGCTCCCTTCATGATTCTTTTTCTGATTTTCACTGTGTTTCCCGTCTTTCTCTCCATGATTTTGAGCTTTACGGACTTCAACCTTCTTGAAATGCCGAACTGGGTCGGCTTTGACAACTATATCCGTCTTTTCCTCGATGACGATATTTTCATCATCGCGGTCAAAAACACCTTGATTTTCGCCTCCGTGACCGGTCCGGCTTCCTATCTGCTGTCGTTCCTGATTGCGTGGTTTATCAATGAACTGGGGCCGAAACTCCGTTCGATCGTTACCCTTATCTTCTATGCGCCGTCGATTTCCGGCTCGGTCTACACGATCTGGAAGACGCTGTTTTCCAGTGACGCGTACGGATGGGTCAACGGTACATTGATGGAACTCGGCCTGATCCCCAGCCCGATACTTTGGTTTGAAAACGCCGATTACGTCATGCCTCTTTGTATCGCGGTCGCGTTGTGGGTCTCGCTGGGCACGGCCTTCTTGGCCTTCATAGCCGGTCTGCAGACCGTTGACAAGAGCCTGTATGAAGCGGCGGCGGTCGATGGAATCAAGAACCGTTGGCAGGAACTTTGGTACATCACCCTGCCGAAGATGAAACCGCAGCTGATGTTCGGCGCGGTGCTTGCCATCACACAGTCCTTCGGTTTCGGCGCTGTTGTTACCACGCTATGCGGTCTTCCTTCTGTTGACTATGCGGCGCATACCATTATGCATCACCTGGATGACTACGGCGGCCAGCGATATGAGGTCGGTTATTCCTCTACGATTGCGGTCGTTTTGTTTGCCATCATGTTGGGCTCCAACTTCCTGGTGAAGAAAGCAATTTCAAAGGTGGGGCAGTGATATGAGCAAAAAATTAAGAACAAGAGGCCACAAGGTCGTTCTCAACCGTTCTGCGGGTGGCGACGTCGGCGTTACGATCCTTCTGACCATTATGGGCGCTTTCATGTTCCTTCCGATGGTTTATGTGGTGATTCAGTCGCTGAAACCGCTGGATGAACTCTGGATGTTCCCGCCGCGTTTCTATGTCATCCGTCCGACGCTGTCCAACTTTACCGACCTTTTTGCCCTGATGAATGACTCCTGGGTGCCTTTTTCGCGGTATATCTTCAACACGGTCTTTATCACGGCGGCCGGCACGGTAGGGAACCTGCTGCTTGCCTCTATGGCGGCGTACGCGCTCTCCAAACTGAAATTCCCGGGTCGGAATTTCATGTTCGGCATGATTATGACTTCGCTGATGTTCCACTCCACCGTTAACCAGGTGGCGCACTTCATCATTCTCAGCAGTTTCCACTGGGTCGATACCTATCTGGCGATTATCATGCCGGCGTTGGCGGGGACCCTCGGCCTGTACCTGATGAAGCAGTTTATGGAAAGTTCGGTCTCCGACGCGGTTTTGGAAAGCGCCCGTCTCGACGGGGCATCGGAATTCCGCACGTTTTGGGTCATCGCCATGCCGATGGTTAAACCCGCATGGCTGACGCTGATTATTGAGACCTTCAAAAACCTTTGGAATACCGGCGCTTCCATTTATATTCATTCCGAGCAGCTCAAAACATTCAACTACGCGATTCAGCAGATTGTTTCCGGCGGTGTTGCCCGTGCGGGTGCCGGCGCGGCCGCTACGGTCGTGATGATGATCGTTCCCATTGTGATCTTTGTTATCAACCAGAGTAAGATCATCGAAACGATGGGTACCAGCGGTATGAAAGATTAAGAAAGGAGAAAAACCTATGAAAAAGAAATTACTTGCGGTATTTCTCCTCGTGCTGACGCTGGCCGCGGTGATCCCTGGCCTTTCGGCCTCGGCCTCCGAACCGTATCAGACCTACACGTATTCGATTGACGGAAAGGCCCTGCTTTCTCCGTCCTGCTATCTGCCGGTAACCAACGGCGTGGTGGATTCTTCCACCATCGGCCTGCTGGATGCCGAAAACGGCGGTCTTGCGTTTGATGACCCCGGCGACATTTTTGCCGATTATCGCGGATGCGTTTATCTGACCGATACCAAGAATAACCGCGTGATTGTGCTGAATGAGTATTATAAACTCAAGTATGTAATCAGCGAGTTTTCCAATCAGTATGGCGCAAAGTTCACATTTTCTTCTCCTCGCGGCCTTTTCGTGACAAAACCGCGCGGAAATGCCGGAAGCGCCGATTATGTTCCTCCGTATCTGTATGTTTGCGATACCGGGAACAGCCAGATCGTGCGGTTTGAGATTCGCATTGAAGACGGGGTGGAGACGGCGGTTTTTGATAAAATCATCGAACGCCCGGTTTCCAGCCTTTTCGGCGACAGCGCATCGTACAAACCGGTCGCGATTGCCGTTGACCAGTACGGACGGATTTTCGTGATTTCCTCCACTACCTACCAGGGCGTTATCGTCATGACGCAGGACGGGGAGTTTACGGGATTCATCGGAGCGCAGAAGGTTGTCTATTCGGTCTTTCAGATGATATGGCGGCGCTTTATGTCGGATGAACAGATTGCAAACTCTGTCGCTTTCGTGTCCACGGAGTTCAACAATATCACAATCGACGAAGATGGCTTCATCTATGTGACGACCGATGCACTGGATGCCAAAAAACAAGCGGATGCCATCAAAAGCAAATCCGCGGACTATTCCCCGGTCAAGAAACTGAACTCTGCCGGCACGGAAATCATGCGGCGGAACGGATTCTTTGACCCGGGCGGAGAAGTCGATATCGGAAAGTTCGGTTCTATCCCTTCCCGGATCAAAGACGTTGCAATCGGGCCGGAAGGAACCTGGTCGATTATCGACGCGTCCAGAAGCAAGGTGTTTACCTATGATCAGAACGGCAACCTCCTCTTTGCCTTCGGCGATTCCGGAGAGATGCTGGGGCAGATCAAGAGCCTTTCCGGTATCACATACCAAGGCGATTATATGTTGCTTCTTGACAACACGTCCGACTCTTTCACCGTATATAAACGCACACCGTATGCCGACCTGCTGATCAATGCAATCCGCCAGGAAAACAACCGGGAATACGGCAATGCGGCCAAAGCCTGGCAGGAAGTCCTGAAGTATAACAACAACTTCGATACTGCCTATATCGGCGTCGGTAAAGCCTATTACCGTGAGGGAAATTACGAGCTGGCCATGCAGAACTTCAAGGCGGCATATGACGGGACCGATTACTCCGACGCCTACCGTGAAGTACGGAAACAATGGATATCCAAGTATCTGCTTGTCATTCCGGTGGTCGTGGTGGCCTTCTGCTTCCTTCTTTCCAGATTGCTGAAATACGCCTCCCGCCTGAATGCCGCAGTGGCCGTCCGGCCGGAACGCAAGACCTCTTATTGGGAAGAACTGATGTACAGTTTCCACACGGCCTTCCATCCGTTTGACGGTTTCTGGGATCTGAAACACGAAAAACGCGGGTCTCTCCGCGCGGCGCTGACAATCGTCGGCCTGGTGATTGTCTGTTTCTACTACCAGTCTGTCGGCGTCGGCTATATCATGAACCCCCGGAACGAATATTCCACGTTCCTGACGCAAATCATTTCCGTGGCGATACCGCTCTTCCTGTGGGTGCTGGCCAACTGGTGTCTGACCACGCTCTTTGACGGAGAAGGTTCGTTCAAGGATATTACCGTGACTGTCGGATATGCGGTTTCTCCGATGATTTTCTTCCTGATTATATCCACTTTGCTTTCCAACGTTGTGACAATGGAAGAGGCATCGCTGGTCACACTTCTTTCCACCGTCGGGTTCATCTGGGCCGGATTTCTGATCTTCTTCGGCTTGATGGTAACGCACGACTATACTATGGGGAAGAACCTGTTGATCTGCATTTTCACCATAATCGGTATGGCAATCATTATTTTCATCGCGCTCTTGTTCTCCGGTCTGATTGCGAAGATGGTTTCCTTCATCTCTTCGATCATTACGGAACTTGCATACAGAGCATAACGGTAAGGAGGAAAAAAGAATGAAAAAAATAATATCTGTATTCCTTGCCGTTTTGATGCTTGCAGGGGTTGCCTTCCCGCTGTTTCCTTTCACCGCGGTGGAATCGCGCGCGGCGATTGTCGATAAAATCGACGGGATCGCTTATGATCGCGCGACCTCTGCCGCGTTGAATACCGCCTACGCCAGTTTTGAAGAACGGCGCGACGGAAAGGTTACCGATGCCGAAGGAAACAAGACCGGTATTGATAAACTGGCGCTTGTTTTGACCATGGGCGATTATCAGCTTTGGGCATCCCGGTATACCGGCGAGGTCATTTACTACAATACCGTGACCGGAGAATCTCTCTCCACAAATCCCTATGATTTTGCCGACAACGATAAGATTTCCAAAACCGTGCGTGAACAGCTTCTTTCGCAGGTCTCAATCGCTTATCGCGGAAACGACGGCAATATCAAATATATGTACAGTTTCACCGACGCGGCTCAGCGCGGGCAGATCCAGATGAAGCACATCAAAAACGGCATCCGTATGTCGTACTCCATCGGCCGTGAAAATGCCGAATATCTGCTCCCCGGCTGGATCACCGAAGAATCTTTTTACGAAAAAATCGTCAAGCCGGCGAGAGCGTATGTCGAGAAAATGGCGCAGGAACTCGGGGTCGATCTCAGCAAAATCGAATTCCCGACCGACCCGAAAGCCAATAAGTACACCGCTTATTTTGCCAAAGAATGCGCCAATGCATTTGCGAGACAGTCGTCTGACTATGATACCAACGTACACGGAAAAGCGCTGATACAGCTCGGCAAGATTTTTGCCGGATATACGTATCAGAATCCGAACGAAATCACCGACAGAAGGAAACTCCAGCAGATGCAGGCCAAGTATCCCGTCACCGCAAAGAAAATTACGGATGAAGAAGGGAACAGCAGATTCCAGACAATCTATACCCGTGACGAGACCTATACGGATAAGCAACTTGTTTCTCTTGAGTCTTTCGTGAAGTTGTTCTGCCCCGAATACGGGTATGACGACCTTGAACTGGACCATGCGGAAACCGGATATGTCTCCAAGGAAGAAACTCCGCCGCTGTTCAAGGTTTCGCTGGAATACACGCTTGACCCGAAAGACGGCAGCTTGCAGATTCGGTTGCCTGCCAACGGGTTCCGGTATGACGCGACGCTCTTCCGGCTTGAATATGTCAGCGTCCTGAATTATTTCGGGGTCGGGCATATGAGTACCGAAACGTTTGGCGAATACCGCGTCACGGAAACAGAGACGCTTCCGGCCGGCGTTTACGGCGGGAACGCGACCAACAACATCCTGCATGACGGATATGTCTTCTTCCCGGACGGTGCCGGCACAATCTTCCGGTACAGCGATCTTTACACCAAAAATGTGAAGGCCGCCGTTATCTGGAGCGGCAAAGTCTACGGGCAGGACTATGCCTATTATACCATCGGCGGTCAGAACCAGGAAGTCGTCCGGATGCCGGTATACGGCGTTGTCGGGACTACGAAGGTACTTGAATCCCCGATGCGGGATGCCGAAGGAAATCATCTGCAGAACGAAAGAGGGGAATATCTCTACGATCTGACGCCGGTCAGGACCGGATACGTGGCAATCCTGGAAGAGGGAGACGCCATGACAACGCTCAACGCGTCTTTCGGCGCAACGGCACACAATTACGCTTCCGCGTACTGCACCTACTATCCGCGCCCGAAGGATACGTACGACCTGGCCGATACGATCTCGGTCAGCGGAAACACGGAATGGACGGTCGTGGCCGACCGGAAATACACCGGCAACTATTCGACCCGCATCAGGATGCTCTCGGATTCCGAGGCCGGAAAGGCGCAAGGGCTTGCCTCCGCCGACTGGCTGGGCATGGCGAAGACCTACCGTGACTATCTGTATGCGAACGGAACGCTCAGCCGTCTCACCGACACCAAAGACAGCATTCCGCTGTATGTTGAGACGTTCGGTACCATCAAGACGACCAAACAGTTCCTTTCGATTCCCGTCACCGTTCATGACCCGCTGACTTCGTTTGAGGATGTTGCCACCATCTATGACGACCTCTGTAAGGCCGGCATCACCAACATCAACTTCAAGCTGACGGGGTATGCGAACGGCGGTATGGCGGCGACCTATCCGACCGGCTTGAAATGGGAAAGGAACGCAGGCGGTTCCGCCGGCTTCTCAAAGCTGATTGCATATGCTTCCGAAAAGGGCTTCGGCGTGTATCCCGACTTTGATTTCGTCTATATCAACAACGAAAAAGCCTTTGACGGGATTTCGCTGAAATCGGCCGGTTCCCGCGCGGTGGATAACCGCTATTGCAGCAAGCAGATTTACAACGCCGTCTATCAGTCATTTGACAGCTACTACAATATGTGCGTCGCGACGAATGTTATCGGAAAGTACTTCGATAAGTTCTCCGGCAAACTTTCCAAGTATACAAAGGACGGCAGTTTCGGGCTTTCTGTATCTACGCTCGGTTCCGATCTCAACTCCAACTTCAACAAGGACAATCTGATTAACCGCGAAGACGCGAAGAAGGATGTGACCGGCGTGTTCGTCTCCGTGAAGGAGAACTACAAGTCCGTCATGACATCCGGCGGTAACCTGTACTCTCTCGGATATGTCAAGCACCTGCTTGATGTACCGCTGAGCGCCAGTAATTATCGTTTTCAAAGTGCGTCGGTTCCCTTCATGTCCATGGTGCTCCACGGTGCTGTCAACTATACCGGGGCCGCGCTGAACAGTTCCGGCGACACGCAGTACAACCTTCTCAAATCCATCGAAAGCGGTGCGTCACCCTACTATATGCTTTCGTACCGGAATGAAAACATTCTGCTCCTGAAGAAGGACGAGGACCTCAGCAAATATTATTCGATCCGTTATGACATCTGGCGCGGTACCGATGAAGATACCGCTGATGCCAACACGCTGATCGGTCATTACCGTCGGCTGAACAACGCGATCGGCGATTTGCAGGAATACCTGATCGTTCATCACAGTTTCCTGAAAGGCGAACGCGTTCTGAAAGATACAGAAGTTTCCACCAACCGCAATCAGCTGAACGCGGCTGTCGGAGATGCTTTGCGTGAAAGCATTCTGAACGCCGGAAACGAACAGATCGAAAGATTCCGTATCGGCGTTGCGGTGTACGAAAAAGCAAAAACGCTTGACGGAGAACTTCGCAGTGCCGCTCTCGCCGATGAGCTGAATCCTACCGGAATGAAACTCTCCAAGTTCATAAACGGTAACCCCGACGCGTTGTCGGAATCCGAAAAAATCGGCAAGTTTGTTGAATTCTCGCAAGAATGGCGCGATGCCGTACAGCATGCATACGCAGAAGGAAACGGCCTTGAAGATCTCCGCGTCAACCTCGGCTACAAGGATGTGTGCGTGTTTACGGAAAACGAAATGATCGTGACCGCCATCAGGGAGATTCTTTCCTCGGTTTATTCGCAGTATTATGCTTCTCAGGACAACACCGACCCCGAGTGGAAAGCGTTGGAAGCGGCCGTCCGCAAGATTCTTGCCGATCATGCGGCCGAAAATCCGTCCGAGTACTTCACCATGTACAAGAGCCTGAAAGCGGTGCTCGGGCAGACCGGTGCGCTGACGAAAGAACAAATCAACCTGTTCAACTCCTATGTCGTTTCCGGAAAGAGCGAAGCGACGGTCGTTGCGGAGCAGGGAGCCGCATACTGGAACGTGGTCAGATACTGCCAGCAGAACGGTTTCGTCTTCTCCACGATTGACGGGAGCGATCTTTCCGCGCAGGTCAACAACCGGTTCAACTTCAATCAGACCGATTCCTTTGCCGGAGACGGATATGCCTATATCCGCACCGATTACACGCTGGACGACGGAAATATCGTCATGGTCACCTATGAAGGACGCGACGGCAAACAGGTCAGTTTTGTCCTCAACTACAACATCTTCGCTGTGAAAGTCCGCATCAACGGAATCAACGGCGGCAACCCGGTTACGCTCCAACCGTATCAGGGCATTCGCATCGAAGGAGGAAATTACCGTTATGTCTAAGTTCAAAGATTTTTGCGGCTCGGCCAGAGAAAAACTGGCCGGTGCCGGCAAATTCATCAAAGAGAAAACGGCCCCCGTGACCGGAGCGATTGCCAAAGGAGCCAAAAGCGTCGGAACGGCGGTCGGGAAATTCAATGAAAAGACCGGTCTTTCCAAAGTGATCCGCCCCGCCTCTCTTGACAAGAGAAAGGCGCGCTCGGGCTGGATGTTTGTCCTTCCGTTTGTAATCGGGATGATCTTCTTGTATTTCCCGGTCATCCTCGACTCTCTTTGGTTCAGTTTTGCTACAATCACCAGCGTGAAGGGCGGCGGTCTTACCATGTCCTTTGCCGGGATCAAGCATTACCAGGACGCGCTCCTTACAGACCCGTCCTTTGCACAGAAGTTACTTGAAGGAATCAAACAGCTGGTATTCGACGTGCCCGCCATCGTCATTTTCTCCTTGTTCATCGCCGTGATTCTGAACCAGAAAATGCTGGGGCGTGCAGCCTTCCGCGCGATCTTCTTTGTTCCCGTTATCATCGCGACCGGTCTTATGGATTCGATCAACGTATCCGATACGCTGTCGGATTATATGGGATCGGAAGGCGGTATCTCCACCGGGGCAAAGGGCGATGCGACCGGGCAGATCATTTCTGCCATGGATATCGCTGCCTTGTTTGAAAACATGAAGATCGGAAACGAGATCGTCGTGTACGTCACGGGATTGGTCAATGACATTTACAATATCATCAACCGATCCGGCGTACAGATGCTGATCTTCCTGGCCGGCCTGCAATCGATTTCGCCCGCCATCTATGAGGCATGTACGATCGAAGGCGCAACGGCGTGGGAAACCTTCTGGAAGATTACCTTCCCGATGATCAGCCCGATGATTCTTGTTAACGCCATCTACACGATTATCGACTCCTTCACCAGCTCGTCCAACATCGTTATGACGTATATTTCGTCTAAAACAGATACGGATATGGGTGAACTGGCAACGGCAATGTCATGGATATATTTCTTTTCCATCATGCTGATTATCGGAATTTTCGTGGCGATAGCGTCTGCATTCGTATTTTACCAAAAACGCGATTAAGGAGGTGGAGAAATGAGTACTGAAAACGCACAAAATACGGTACAGGTCAAAAAAGTGACCAAAAACCGCATTCGAGTGGATTATGAAGGCAAAATGTCTTTCTGGAAAAGACTCCGTCTGAAAGTCTTCTCCACCTATTTCCTGACGCAGGTGGTATGGCATGTTTTCCGGTTTATCATCATGCTGGGAATCTCCTACGTTATCCTCTTCCCGTTCTTCTCCAAAATTGCCGGTTCTTTTATGGGCATGGAGGATTTCGTGGATGTGACCGTCCGGATTATTCCGAAGCACTTCACATTTGATACGTACAAGGCGATATTCCTGGAGAACAATTATCTGGATGCTTTTCTGAATACATTGCTCCTCTCCTTTTCCGCCGCACTATTGCAGACCTTTGTCTGCTGTATGATCGGATACGGCCTTGCGAAATTCAAATTCAAGGGGAACAAACTGATTCTCATTTGCGTGATCTTGACGATGATTGTCCCGCACGAAACGCTGAGACTGTCGTTCACCATGCATTTCCGGTATTTTGACATCGGCGGTCTGGCCGGTTTCACCACGGACAAAGGCACACGCATCATCCCGGGGCTTTTACAGCTTCTCGGCGTGAACATTATGGACCTTGACCTGTTGAACACCTTCTGGCCGATGCTGATTATTTCCGCGACAGGACTTGCATTCAAGAACGGCCTGTATATCTTCATGTTGCGCCAGTTTTTCCACGGCGTTCCGGACGAATTGGAGGAATCCGCCTATGTGGACGGCTCTTCGGTCATGCGCACCTTCTTCTCCATCATTCTTCCGCTTTCGATCCCGATGATGATCACGGTGTTCCTGTTCGCCTTCTCGTGGCAGTGGACGGATGAGTTCTATACACGGCTCTTCTTCCCGGGTTCCAACAGAATTACGTTGATGCCCGACATCGTGCAAAACATCCCCAAATCGTTACAAACCAACTATGCAGGGCAGAGTCTCTATTACTCTGCCATCCGAAATACGGCCGGGCTGATGATCATCTTCCCGCTGGTTATCGTTTATCTCTTCTGCCAGAAATACCTGGTACAGGGGATTGAACGTTCCGGTATCGTCGGATAATCCCTTATGCAAACCCCGCTTTCGCCGTTCTGGCAGAGCGGGGCTTTTTTGCTTGCCCCTCGCCACCGGTTCCGCCTCCCCTTGAAACTATCTCCGCCGCCCCTTAACCGTCTCCCCGGCAGGGCGGTCAAGCGCGTCAACCTCGCGTCCGCCCCCTTTCATATGCAAAATATAAAAGTCCGAAAAGCCCCGCAACAGTCACGAAAAGCCTCGTAAAAAAGCCCGAAAAGCCGTAAAAAGCCCGGCTTCTTCCGCACACCAAAAACATAGACGTTTTTGAAAATGCATATCAAAACCGGGCGTTTTTACAGAAAAGATTTATTTTTCAAGATCGCCGATCATGCGGCAAAGGTTTGCAAGACCGATCTCGTTGGCCATAATCGGGTCTTCAATCCCCTCAAACTCCAGCGAAACATAGCCGTCATAGCCGAAAGACCGGAGCGCGCGCAAAATCTGATAGGTCGGCACGTCCCCGTGACCGAAAATCGTTGCGCGGGTGTAGTTCCCGCCGCGGGTACGGGAAAAACCCGTGCCTGGATTGTAGGCCATCCCGCTTCGCAGGAAAAAATCCTTCGCGTGGACATAGCAGATGTGAGGGAGCAGGGCAGAAACGGCCGCGGCACAATCCTCGTCTGCGTCGGTGAAGTTTCCCATATCGCAGAGAAACCGGAAATTCTCGTGATTGACCGCAGAGAAGAGTTCCTCTAACCGGCCGCTGTCCTGCATAATCAACCCGTGGTTTTCAGTGCAGAGAACAACGCCTTTTTTCTGCGCGTAATCCGCCAGCTTCCGGATGTACGGAGCCACCGACCGGATGATTGTTTTATAGGAGCGGCACGGCTCATTCCACAAAAAACTGTATGTCACATCGGAGCGGAGAAATCCGACACCGCATTCCGAGAGGATGTCCGTCAGTTCACAAAGAAACGCGAGATCCTTGTCGGCCGTCGGTCCGTAGAGGTTGGCACACATGGTGAGCATCGGAACTTCCAGGCCGATTTTCACGGCATATGCATGCAAATCACGGATATAATCCGAAATACTTTTTCCTTTGGGAACAGAGGAGGAGAAAACCTGCAATTCCACCGCCTCCGCGCCGATTCGTTTCATCTCGTCCAAGGCGTCATAATGGGTCATTTTTCCGACCTTGACGAGCTTCCAGTAACTGTAAAGACTGATACAGGCTTTCATAAAGCAACCACCGTCAATCGTTATAAGTTTTTGCAATCAGCGATTCCAGATAGACCTTTGCCTTCCGGATATCCTGGTCACGGTCGGGGCTTTTGTGGATCTCATGCTCAATCGAAATATGGCCGGCATACCCGATTTCTTTCAGTTTCCGGATCAGTGTTTCAAAATCGACATTCCCTTTGCCGATCGGTCTTTCGGAGCCGCACAATTCACCGAATTTTGCAGGGATCGCGTCTTTGGCATGCATGCCGTACACATGTGAACCGAACAGCTCCAGCGCGTCAACGGGATTGGCGCGTCCGTCTATCAGAAGGTTGGCCGGGTCAAGATTGATACCGATGTTGTCCATTCCGGTCTCCCGGATCATGACGCCGAGCGTCAGCGGGATATTGTCACCTGTCTCCAGCGCGAAGGTCTGTCCGCGCGCGCCGAGTTCGGAGCCGATAACCCGAAGAGCTTCTACCACGCCGCGATGGTCTTTGTCGCAGGGATTGTCGGGAACGTAGCCAAGGTGGGTGATGACGTTTTTCACCCCGAGTTCATGCGCAAAACGCGCCCCGCGCAACAATTCCTTCGTCCGCTGTTCCCGGTAGGCTTCCGGAACCAGACCGATGGTATTGTACATTTCCGGGTAACGCCAGTTTATCGGGCCGCTCCAGCCGCACCAAAGGTCGGTCGCGGTAAAGTCGAGTTCCTGCAAAAGGTTTTTCAGTGCGGTCAGGTTTTCCTCCGTGTAGAAATTCATATCCCATATCGCCAGTTGCCCGAGATCGAATCCGAGGGCTTTGGCTTTTCGGAGACTGCCTTCATAATCATGGGTGATGTCAACAAGTAATCCAACTTTCATTTTCTCTCCACCTGTACATTTTTTTGCAGACGAATCAATAGGCCGGCTCCTTCGCGGGTCCTGCGTGTGTTTTACCGATAAATCATCCGGAAATCGCGACTTTCATCTCTTCTCACGGTTTGATTCTTCGCTGACAGACCTGCGGCCGGCGAAAAGTATTTGACTTTCCTCTGCCATCAGTATATAATAATGTATGGGGAAACACAACAATAATCTTGACATGTAATTGCATAATATTGATATTCGGAGGAAAGACCGATGCAGACATATGAGCATCACATGGAGCTGGCGGAGAATAAATTCTGTCCATTCAGTTTTGCCGCTTCCGGGAACCCGAACGCGGGGTTTGAAGGGATGTGCAACTGGCACCGCAATATTGAAATTCTGATCGGAGTAAGCGGGAACGGATATGTGCAGTGCGGCCGGGAAAATTATCCCTTTTCCGCGCGGGATATCGTGGTCGTCAATTCAGAAGTCCTGCATCGGCTCCGCAGCGATACCGGGCTTCGGTTTTATTGCATGATTATTGATGACGGTTTTTTTGAAGAGAACGGGATCGATCCGCGACAATATTGTTTTGACGTTTTTTTCCGCGATGAAGAGACCGAAAAACTCTGTATGGCCGTCAAGGATTGTTTTGCGATATACCGGCAGGAGAAAACGCCGCTGAACGCCGCAAAACTTCGTCTTTCCGTGCTGAACGTCGTGATCGACCTGTGCGAAAAGCACACCATTTCGGCAACGGTTCCGGATGCCCGCGTCTCTTCCGAGGAGTACGTGAAAAAAGTCATGCGGTATATCAACGAACACATCAGCGAGAAAATCACGCTGGATTCTTTGGCCGATCTGTGCGGCGTGACCAAATATCACCTGGACAGGGAAGTGAAACGCTGTATCGGTCAAACGCTTTTCACCTATATCAATACAGTCCGCTGCAAAAAAGCCGAACAGTGTATCCGGCAGGGGATGACAGTCACCCAGGCGGCGGGCGAATGCGGTTTTGACAGCGTTTCCTATTTTTCAAAAACCTACAAAAAACTGATGGGTTATACACCTTCCGGCGGCAGGCGGTTCCCCGGGCATGACGATGCAAAAAAAACCGTTTGAGCGCGCCTTTATCAGTCGGCCGCCTTCCGTTTCCCGGCAGAAACGAATGGTTTTTACCGCCGGCAACGCGAAAAACAACAGATTCAACGATTGTAACAAAATTGAGGTGCGTCATGCATCTGATACCGCTTCGTTTGCAAGCCATGCTCCGGGAAGACCCTGTATAAAAATGTCAAATGCGAGGGAAACATGATGAAGGAAAACAGAAAATTATTGAAAGAAGTATTGAAGGATATTCGCCACGATATGACGGATGAGGAAGTTCTGACTCTTTTGGCGGACAGCAAAATTTCCGTCAGCCCGGAAAAAGAGAAAGAAAAATACACGCTCGGACAGCGGGCCGCCGACGCCATTGCCCGATTTGCGGGTAGCTGGGCGTTTATTTTTTCATTTATCGGCGTACTGATCGTATGGATGGTTGTGAATATCATCCTTGCGACAAAAGCCTTCGATCCATACCCGTTTATTCTTCTGAACCTGGTTCTTTCCTGCGTGGCGGCCGTTCAGGCACCGCTGATTATGATGAGTCAGAACCGGCAGGAAGAAAAAGACCGTCGTCGCGCGGAAAACGACTATAAAGTAAATCTGAAAACCGAGATCATGATCGAGGACCTTTACGATAAGGTGAACGCGCTCCTTGCGAAGCAGGCTCAAATGGCAAAAACGCTGTCAGAACAAAAGGAGGAAGACAAAAAAACGAACAAACAGCCTTGAAACGCACAGCCGCCCGAACCGGAGGATGGGCGGCTTTCTGAACCCGAAAAAGCAAAAGATACCTGATGCCGGATGCTCTGATTGACGGAAGGGAAGGCGTTCGTTTGAATTTACGTTTTTATAGCAGGCAGTCTTTACGGACTGCTTTTTGTTTTTTTCGGTTCGTTGCGCTTGGGTCTGCGGACGCAGGATAACTTCCCGGAATATGGCGGCGTTCTGCTTCGCTCAAATTTCCCATCATTTGGTTGTTCGTCCTTTTTTTTCTTTGTTATTTTGAAAAAAATCCGATTATTTTTAGGTTTTCCCCACCTTTTGACGGTTTGGGTGGGGGAAAAACAATTGTGTTCTTGTTATACTTATCATGCTCAGATGCCGTAACGGCCATGAAAAAGCCGTTTGGCAAAAAACACGATACACAAACGCCGGGAAGGTTTCACATCGCAAATCACAATCGCGATTTGGAATATATGCAAACAAAATATTAAATAAGGAGAGAATTATGAGGAAAAAGTCACTTATCGCAATGATGGCCATGGCCATGATGTTTGTCTTGTCGCTGTCGGTACTCACCGCATGCGGCGACAAAAAGCATGATTTTTCAAGCGAATGGGAACGCGACGAAACCTATCACTGGCACGCGTGTATGACCAAAAAGCATACGGATGTGGCGGATAAAGCCGAGCACACGTTTGACGCGGGCATCGTCACCGCCGCTCCCACCGAAACCGAAACCGGCGTGTTGACCTTTACCTGTACGGTATGCGGATATCAAAAAACCAAGTCCATTGATAAGGTTGCTCACGTGCATACCTTCAATAACAACATTTGGGAAAAGGACGACACCCATCACTGGCATCCCGCCACCTGTGCGCACACAGACCAAAAAGAGTCACTTGAAACGCACGTATGGAATGAAGGAGTCATTACCACCGCCGCCACCGAGACTTCCGAGGGAGTGAAGACCTATACCTGCACCAAGTGCGGAAAGACCAAAAACTCCACAATCGGCAAGCTCGACCATGTGCATACGTTTGATACCGCCAAGTGGAGCTTTGACAGCGAAAATCACTGGCATCCCGCCACCTGCGCACACACCGACGAGAGAGATTCGATTGCGCCGCACGTATGGAATGAAGGAGTCATTACCACCGC
The DNA here is from genome assembly GCA_934434925.1 of uncultured Eubacteriales bacterium. GTDB lineage: Bacteria > Bacillota > Clostridia > Oscillospirales > CAG-272 > UBA1740. The sequence continues at coordinate 65,396 of CAKSAC010000010.1, forward strand.
CGCCACCGAGACTTCCGAGGGAGTGAAGACCTATACCTGCACC
>CAKSAC010000011.1 GCA_934434925.1 uncultured Eubacteriales bacterium
CTTTTGTAGTATACCACCCATTTTTCCTTTTGTCAAGGGGGTTTTTTAAGTTTTTTCTCTTTTTTCCGCCTTTTTCCTCCCGAAAAGAAAAAACCGATGCGCATCGCGCCGGCCGCCCACCCCGAAAATCGCTGCCTCCGAAAAACGCCGAATCCTCTCTGACGCCGAACCCGCTCGGCTTCTTCCGCGCCGGCCGCTCACCCCGAAAGCCGCTGCCTCCGAAAAATGCCGAACCCTCTCTGACGTCGAACCCTCTCTGACGCCGAACCCGCTCGGCTTCTTCCGCGCCGGCCGCCCACCCCAAAAGCCCGCGCCGCGCGGCATACCGTTTTTTCCCTTGCACTTTGCAGAAACCACCCTCTGCAAACCGCGCAAAAGGGCCTCCTGTCTCACGTATATAATAAAAAGGAGGATTGTCGCGCGCTCTCCGCCGGAGCAAGAGAAGAAAAACGCCGAACCGGCGGCCCTGAAACGAACCCATCGGTCAGCGTTTTCTTTTTTACGGTTGTTTTTCGTCCGGCAGAGCGGGGAGACGAATCAGGCGGGCTATCACTTCCAGATTGGCTTTGTGCAGTTCTTCCGCCCGCCGCTTCCCGAAAAGGGAGGCCATGGTGCTGACCCGGCGTGCGCAAAGGATCGTGTCTTCTGGCAGGCAAGAAAACCCGCCGTATTCTGAAAGGTTCAGGGAAGAAAGCCGGATTCCGTACACGGTTCCCCTGTATCTGACGGCTCCCTCGCCGTCCGCCATCTCGGGCGCATATTCCGAAACCGGAAGAAAACCGCCTTCTTTGGCCACCTCTTCAAACAGCGCCGGCGACAAAAGGCAGATCGTCGCTTCTCCGGAAAGAATCTCCTGGGTAAATTGGTCGTGCGCCTTGGCACTCTCCTCGGCGCGATGTCCGGCATCGGTTCCTTCTCCAAGCTCCGCCCCCGTATAAATCAGGTAGGAGTTGATCGCCACCACTACCTTGCCGTCGCCGTTGCGGTCTTTCGTCTGTCCTGCAACCGTCTTTTCCATGGCGCGCCGATCCACCGGTGAAAGATAGCGATTTCCGGCGTACATGATATAAGCGTCGTCGCCCTTCCCTTTGGCGGCGCATTGGGAAATCGAAACAATCGCCACAATCAGCGCAAAAACGCCGATCAACGTCGGCCACTTGTAATGATACCAATAATTCTCCAGTTTTTTCAGAAAAGGGGAGCGGACGCGGACATCCCCGCGGAATTTTTCTCCGCGCTCCGGTTCTCCCGGCGTACCTCTTTTCTTCTCATCGTCCATCCTGTCCTCTTTCTCCGTGCTCCCGGCACGGTTCGGCACTCTCTAAAAACGGGCGGCTTGCAGGGATTGCCCGTTCTCTCCGGGATCGGCTCCCGGTCCTGCCGGAAAGCGCGCGGCTTTTCAGTACATTTTCGCGCCTGCCGGAATGTGCGGATCGACCATCAGCAAATGAAGCTTTTCCTCGCCGTTTTCGTGATGCACAGCAGAGATGAGCATACCGCAGGAGTCGATACCCATCATCGCTCTCGGAGGCAGATTTGTGATTGCAATGCAGGTCTTACCCACCAGTTCTTCCGGCTCATAATATTCGTGAATACCGCTCAAAATGACCCGATCTGTGCCGCTTCCGTCGTCCAAAACAAACTTTAAGAGCTTCTTGGACTTCTTCACGGCTTCGCAGGCTTTGACCTTCACCGCGCGGAAATCACTCTTGGAAAAGGTGTCAAAATCCACAAAATCCGCAAACAACGGCTCGATCTCCACATTGGAAAAATCAATCGGCTCGTCCTTGCTCTCAATCTCGGCCATTCCCTCAGCACCGCCGATGATGCCGGCTTCCTCGGGCTTTTTCTCCGGCTTGGGAGCGTCGAGCGGCTTCATGGTGGGGAAAAGGAGAACGTCGCGGATCGACGCGCTGTCTGTCAGGAGCATGACCAACCGGTCCACCCCGAACCCGAGGCCACCCGTCGGCGGCATGCCGTATTCCAGCGCCGTCACATAGTCGTAATCGACCTCGGCGCGGCTGCCGGGTTCCTCCGCCCGTTTGTCGGCCACTTGACGTTCAAAGCGTTTTTTCTGGTCGATCGGGTCATTCAGTTCGCTGAACGCATTGCCGTACTCGGTCGCGTTGATGAAATATTCAAACCGCTCGGTGAATTGCGGTTCATCGGGCTTGCGCTTGGCCAGCGGGCTGTTTTCGACCGGATAATCGTAAATAAAGGTCGGCTGGATAAGCTGTTCTTCCACATATGCGTCAAAGAACTCCAAAAGGACCCGTCCGCGCGTGGCATCGGCCGCCACTTCCACCTTTTTTTCCTTGGCGACGGCGCGCGCTTCTTCGTCGCTCTTCCAGTCGTAATAATCGACCCCGGCATACTTTTTGACCGCCTCCACCATCGTCAGGCGTTCCCAGTGGCCCATGTCGATCTCTTTCCCCTGATAAACGATCTTCGTGCCGCCGCAGACCTCTTCGGCCAGCGTCCGGTAAAGGTCTTCCACAAGGTCCATGATTCCGCGATAATCGGTGAAAGCCTGATACAGCTCGATGGTCGTGAACTCGGGGTTGTGCTTGGGGTCCATCCCCTCATTCCGGAAAATCCGGCCGACCTCATAGACGCGGTGCAATCCGCCGACAATCAGGCGTTTGAGATAGAGTTCGGTTTCAATCCGCAGATACATATCCATATCCAGCGTATTGTGATGGGTGATGAAGGGCCGGGCCGCGGCACCGATCTCCAGCGGAACGAGGATCGGCGTATCGACTTCCAGAAAGCCGCGTGCGTCCAGATATGCGCGGATGAGACGGAGGATACGGGAACGCTTATAGAACGTGTCGCGCACCTCGGGGTTCATGATCAGGTCCACATACCGTTGCCGGTAACGCAGGTCGGTATTGGTCAGACCGTGGAACTTTTCGGGGAGCGGCAGGAGCGCCTTGGCAAGCAGGGTCATCCCCGTGGCATGGACCGATATCTCTCCGGTCTGTGTGCGGAAAACAAATCCTTCAATCCCGAGGATGTCTCCGATATCCCACTTTTTGAAAGAGGCGTACAGCTCTTCGCCGACATCTTCGCGCCGGACATAAACCTGTATATGCCCGCCGTTATCGAAAAGGTGCAAAAAAGACGCTTTGCCCATCACGCGCCGGCTGACCATACGCCCGGCAATCGTCACGGTCTTTCCTTCATACTGTTCGTACGCCGAAAGAATCTCGGAAGACAAAGCGCTGACCGGGTATTTTGTCAACTGAAAAGGATCCTGCCCCGCCGCCTGTAAAGCGGCCAGTTTTTCGCGCCGGATCGCCAGTTCCCCGGAATAGTTTTCTTCTGTCACGATTTCTGCCATATTCTTCTCCTCACGCGCGGCGGACATCTTCGATCCGGATACGGATATCGTTCCCGTTCGGCAATGTGACGGTGACCTCATCTCCGGCGCGCTTTCCGGCAAGAGCCGCCCCGATCGGAGACAAATCCGAAATCTTTCCGGAAAAAGGATCGGCTTCATACGATCCGACAATGTGGTAATTGACTTCCTTTCCCTTTGTCAGGTTGGAGGCCCTGACGAGAGAACCGATCCCGATTACCGAAGCGTCCGCCTCGCTCTCTTCCGCCACCACGGCGTTTTTGATCATCTCCTGCAACTCGGCCTTGCGGTAGGCCAGTTTCGTCTGTTCGTCCTTCGCCTCGGTATACTCGCTGTTTTCGGAAAGGTCTCCGAACGCACGGGCGGTGGAAATATCCTTTTTATTTTTTTCAATCGCAACTTCGAGGTCCTCCATTTCCTTGAGAAGCGCCTCATAGCCGCTTTTGGTATAGATTCTTTCGTTGGACATTGCCTTTTCTCCTTACGGTATATAATTATATTGTATTATATTGTAATTTTCTTCGCGTCACGCGGCGGGAAGCGCCGCACTGCCGGCGCTTTTCATCTCTTCATACGCGGCCGCCAGTTGTGTGTCTTCCTCCGGGGTCATGCGGAAAACGGGTTTGTTCTTTGCCGACTCGGGCAATTCGACCATGCGATTCGGAACAATTCCGACACCGTTATAGTTTTTCGATGTCGGCGGGTCGTAATAGAAAGTCGTCAGCGAGAGGATGGCATATTTCTCTCCCGTTCCGACATACAGCGGCATACTGCTCTGTCCGACGCCCTTGCCGTAGGTCGTTTCCCCGATGACAAGCGCCACGCCGTAATCCTGCAAAGCCGACGTGAAAAGTTCTCCGGCCGAAGCGGTACGTCCGTTGGCAAGCACCGCCATCGGCAGATTGATTGCATGATTCGGATAATACGTGCGGTTGACCATATATGCCGGGCTGTAATCGCGGATTCCTTTGAGCGTGACGGTCGCGTCCTTGTATCGCATATGGACAATTCCGTTCTCCGAGGTATCCGGCAGGATATATTCCAGCGTTGCCAGAACCGAGGTCAGGGTTCCGCCCGGGTTGTTGCGCAGGTCAAAAATCAGCGAGGTCGCTCCGTTTTTCACCAGCCATTCATACACTTCCGCAAACTGGTCGTACGTCTTGTCGTCAAAAGACGTGATCTGCATATACCCGACCCCGCCGGAAAGCAGTTTTCCCGTCACGGTAACTTCGGTGACTTTTGCACGCGTGACTTCCTTTTCTAAGCGCACCCCGTCCCGCAAAACGGTCACGCGGACCGACGTGCCGATTTCGCCGCGGACGCGGCTGACGGCTTCCTGATAGCCGATTTCGGCAACATCTTCGCCATTGATGGCGACCAGCAGATCTCCCGGCAAAATCCCGGCTTTCTCGGCCGGGGAATCCGGAAAAACGGTCAGAATATCGATATAGTTCTCGTCGTTCAGCGTGACCGACACGCCGATGCCCGAATATTCGCCTTCCAGTTTTCCGACGTAATCCTCGGAAGAAGACGGCGGATAATAGGACCCGAACCGGTCGCCGGACACATCGATATACGCATTGATGAAGATTGCCGTGGCCGCCTCGCTATCCTGCACACGTTCCACATAATATGCGGCCTCGGCTCTTTCGTATAATGCCCGCAGGCTCTTTGCCACCGGGCGGAATTCACCCACATAATACTCCCGGTACATCCCTTCCGCCAAAAGGGCGGCTTCAAAATCGACAAGCCCGGTAAAGGCAATCATCTCTTCTTCCGTCACCGTATGCGCGGGCGTTGTCTCTTCTTGGCCGGTCACCGGCGGTTTTTCGGCCTTTTCGACATAAAAGGCGCGCAGCTCGGAAAGAGCCAACGCGCGTAATTCCGCGATCTCATCCTCGGTGGGGGCGGCCGTTGTTCCTGTGGTGCTGTTCCCCGGCAGGTCGGGAAAAAGAACGCGGCAGGACACGAACGAACCGCACAAAAGCGTAAGAATCAGAAAACAGAGTAAAGAAAGGCGGGAAAGCGACTTTTTCACTTTTTTCTCCTTGAACATGGCATATCAGAATTTGGCGGGTTTGGAAGCGAGGTATTTTTTGACCATCAACGCCACCTTGAAAGTCACCGCGTGGTCAAATTCCCGCAAATCCAGCCCGGTCATCTTTCTGATTTTTTCCAGACGGTAGACCAGCGTATTCCGGTGGACATACAGACTTTCCGCCGTTTTGGATACGTTCAGATTGTTTTCAAAGAAAGCGCGGACGGTCTTCATTTGGGTGTCGTCGTCACGCGATTCCAGCGACTCCAGCGAGCCTTTTTTGAATACTTCCTGCAAAAACGCCTCGCAAAGCGTGGTCGGAAGCTGATAGATCAGCCGCCCGATCCCGAGATTTTCGTAACTGATAACGGTGCGTTCGGTATCAAAGACCTTCCCGACTTCCAGCGCGATACGCGCTTCTTTGTATGCGCGCGCCAGATCCTTGAGGCTGTCCACCACCGTTCCGATCCCGACATAAACGCGGCGCGGATAGGATTCGGTCGTCAGGGTCTCCACGATCGCGCCGGCCAGCGTCTCCAGTTCGCGGGCTTCGGTTCCGGCCTCGACCTCTTTCACCAGCACAATATCCTGCTCCCCGATGTTCAGCACATAATCGCGCGTCTTGTCCGGGAACATCCCCTGAATAATATCATAGGGCATCATATCCACCTTGTCGGAGAACTTGATGACCAGGACGGCGTGATGTTCTTCGGAAGTGAAATGCAGCTCTTTACTTTTGATATATATGTCGCTCGGCAGGATGTTATCCAGCATGATGTTTTTGATAAAGGAACCTTTATCGTACTTTTCATCATACAGATTTTTGATATTGGAGAGCGCCACGGCCAGCAAAAGCGTATCCTTGGCCGCCTCTTTGTCATCTCGTTCGGCAAATACGATCCCGCCGTTTTTCACCGCGGGATTGATAAAGCGGTAGGTAACGCCGTCAAGCACCGCGCAGTCAGAGGAGAAAGCCAGTTCCTCTTGTATATTGCCGCGGACCTCACCAATCCGGGAGAGGTCACTGCACGCGGAAACAATCCCCGTTTCATCAATCACACCGACCGTGCAACCGATGGCGTCCTTCATCTGTTGTATGACCCCTTGAAACAAACGGTTTGACATACTTTTCCCTCACTTGTAAATACTGACCTATATTTTAACGCAACTTTTGTATTTTTTCAATAGAAAAATGAAAAATTCACAAAATTATTTTTGTTTGTTTATTCAATTTTACCTATATTGCCTAAATCATAAACATAAGCAAGACAGGAAAGCGCAAAAAGCGGCGCTGTTTCACAACGCAAAATGCGTTTCCCGAGGCCGGTCAACCGGCATCCGGCGGCCGCGGCCGCGGCCGCTTCTTCCGGGGAGAAGCCCCCCTCGCTCCCGACGACGACCGCAACCGAGCCGGGCATCCGGCCGGCCGGAAGAAGGCGGGAAAGCGGTTCTGTTCCCTCGCCTTCATAGCAAAACAGCGCAAGATCGGCAGTCGTCGCGGCTTTCAGCATGTCCGGAAAAGAGAGCGGTTCCGCGACCTTCGGCAACCGCGAACGTCCGCACTGCCCGGCCGCTTCCCGCGCGATCTTGTTGTACCGTTCGCCGAGGCGGGCGTTCTTTTCCCCGGCCGGGCGACGTATACACCGCGAGGAAAAGAAAGGAATTACTTCGGAAACGCCGAGTTCTACCGCTTTCTGTATCACGGTTTCGATTTTATCGCCCTTCGCGTATCCCATATATAAATATATAGGAAGAGGTGGCTCTCCTTCCCCTCGTCGGACCTCTGTCACACGGGCGCTGACCGAAGAGGGGCTGATCGATTCCAAGCGGCAGCATGCGTCATTCCCCTCCCCGTCCGAAACAATCAGCGCGTCTCCGACCGCCATCCGCAACGAAAGCGCGATATGGCGGGCATCTTCGGGCAGGAGCGTCAATTCTCCCCCCACGGTAAACCCGGCCGCCCCCGGCAAAAAGAAGCGCGGCATCTCAATTCCTCCGGAAAAGCATGGCAACCCAGTCGTTTTCCCGCTTTTCCCGTATAAATGTGAAGTTTTCTTTACATATCCCGTTCCGTACTTCTTCGGCGCGGGCGGACAATACGCCGGAAACCGCCATCAATCCCCCGGAGCGCAACACCTCTTTGGCAGAAGGCGCCATCCGCAAAAGAACGTCCGCCACAATATTGGCAGCCATGAAATCGTAAGCCCCGCCCGAGCGATCAACCGATTGCAAAAGATCGGAAACGCCGCAAAGGATGTTCCCGGCTCCGTCGGCTTCGATGTTCCGGGCTGTCACGCGCACGGCCTCCGGGTCGAGATCGTAGGCCGCGCAAAAGGCCGCGCCGAGCCGGGAAGCCGCCAGGGAAAGAATTCCGCTCCCGCACCCGATATCCAAAAAACGCTCTCCGCCGTGAATCTCCTCGTCCAGAAATTCCATGACCATGCGCGTACTCTCATGCGTCGCCGTGCCGAACGCCGTGCCGGGATCCATGCGCAGGATGCGTTCACCGGGCGACGCCTGATATTCCTGCCAGGCCGGCACGACCGTCACCCGGCCGACGCGGATGGGATGATAGTACTTCTTCCAGTTCTCCGCCCAGTCCTCTTCCCGTACGCCTTCTACCTCCACCGAGGCCGTGATCCCGCTGTCAGAGAGCCTCTCACGCACAAAGGACGTGGCTTCAATCAACGGACGCTCCGCCGGGAGAAAGACCGACACCGCAAACAGGGTGGGGTCTTTTTCGGCCATTTCGCCGCAAAGGACTTCGCCATAAGGACTGTCGCCGGTCAGATCGCTGTAATCTTCAATCAGCAGGCCGGGGTCCAGCATGGATAAAATTGCGCACAGATTTTCGCCGTCCGCCGTTTTCCCCCGCAGAGTCAGTTTGTTCCATTCTTTCTCTTCCATGCAAGCACCCTCTCCTTATCTTTTTGTACGCGCGCAATCAGTTCCGCGACGCTATCAAACTTTTCTTCATCCCGCAGTTTTTCAAAGAAGGCGACCGTCAGGCGGCGGCCGTACAGATTACCGGAAAACCCGATCAGATGGCTTTCCGCTCTTCTCTCCTCCCCGCCGAAAGTAGGCCGGAGACCGATGTCCGTGACCGCGTCGTAGGTGCGGCCGTCTGCCGTGCGGCAAACCGTGCGGTAAACCCCGTCTCCCGGCAGGGCGCGCCAGGGCGGCGGAAGTTGGTTGGCAGTGGGGAATCCCAGCCCGCGTCCGCGCGACTGTCCATGCAGGACCGGGAGCGTGAAGGAATAGGGACGGCCGAGCATCTGCGCGGCACGGGCGCAATCCCCCCGGAATAACGCCCGGCGGATCAGTTCCGAAGAGATCGGGATTCCTTCAAAAGACACGGAGGGAACGGTTCTTGCGCTTCCGCCCCTCTCCGCCATCAAAGCGGTCAGCAACGGCATGTCTCCGCTTGCGCCGGCTCCGAAACAAAAATTCTCTCCGGCCACGGCAACGACCGTTCCGAGACGATTGCAAAGGATATCGTTCACAAATTCGCAAGGGCCGAATCCGGCATATTCCGGGAAAGGGGCCAGCGTACAAAAATCCGCACCGGCCGCAAAAAACGCGGCGACCCTCTCCCGGTCGCTTTGCAGAAGGCAGGCGCGTTTCGGCCCCCGGTCGGACGCAAAACTGAAAACAAAAAAAGGGAGACCCATCCCGTCGGCCAGCCGCCGCGCTTCCCGAAAGAGCGCCGCATGCCCGCGGTGCATTCCGTCAAAAAAGCCGAGCGCCGTAACCGAACGTTGCGGTGCTGCGGCATATCGCCCGTTTTTGCCGATGATACGCATCGTTCTCTCCCTTCCTTTTTTCTTTGTCATTATACACCACCGCCGGCCGGAAGTCAAGGAAAACCCTTTTTGGCATGCCGCCGTTCGTCTTTTTTGAAAAACCGCGTGGCTTTTACGGCACTTCTTGACAAAAAACCGCCTGCATGGTATACTGATTTTGTACCTGTATCGTATCGTCCGAAACAGAGAGGAGACCTGTATGCATATCGAAATTGCCTCTTCCGCTATCCCGACCAATCATACGCGCCCCGTGACCTTCCATACGGCCGCATCGGCTACGCCGGAAGAGATCGGCATTTCTTTTGCCCCCTCCCTTCCGAAAGAGGAAGAAACTCCGCAAACCCCCTCCCGCGAGGATTCCGAAAAGGCGGGCGGAACGTCTGCGGTTCTCTACGGCGGAGAGGGCGACCTGTATCAGCGCGTCCGCGCGCCGTATTTCGGAAAGCCGCAACCCATCCGGTTGCGTAACACCAGCGGTTGTCCGATGGCGGCCTTGCCGCAGGATCTGCAACTCCTGCAGGAACAACCGCTGACCAAGGCCTCCCCCCTGACCCCCGGCGGGAAAACAACCGTGACCCCGCGTGAAAAATTCTTCGGTGAACCTCAGCCCCTGCGGGTCAATCTTTCGGGAATGCCTGCCTGCTCCGCAAACGGTCTCCCGGCCACGTCCTCTTCCTGCACAGGCTCCTGTTCTTCCTGCGCGGGAACGCAATTCTCGACAGCCGTACCGGCCCCGGTGACCAAACCGGCCGGGCCTGCCCCGGAATTACCGCGTTCCCCGCTGGACGCGCACCCCGATGCCTTCGGGGATAATCTTGCGCTTCTTCGCAAGCGTTCCGCCGGGTTTGATTATGAAGCGGCTCTTTCTGTCTCTTCCCGGCATTACCGTTCTCCCCTGCTGATGCTCCTTTTGACGATCTTTTTCGGCGGCGCGCTGGGCCTCGACCGCTTTTGCCTGCGGAGCTGGGGCGCGGGGTTCCTCCGTCTGCTTCTCACCGCAGTGACCGGAACTGCGCTGATCCTCTCCTTCCGCCCGCGCGGTATATGGATGGCGGTCGGCGGGGTTCTCGCCCTTCTTGTTCTGGCTCTCTGGATTTCTTCCGTCCGGTCGGTCCGAAGCCGCACGGTCGAATATAATACCCTCCTCTTTCTTTCATCCATCCCGCGCCGGCCCGCCGGGCAAACGGCCTCCGTCAAGCAAACGGCCGCCCCCTCTTCTCCCGTCCTCTGCACGGCGGGTTACGGCGGGTTCTCTTCTCCCGTGACGGTCGTCCGTGAATCTGCGGGCGAGGATTCTGCCGGGCGCTGATTTCTTTTCCTTCTTCCCGCCTCCACCGGCGGCCTTTTTCCCGGCCGCCGGTTTTCTTTTTTTCTGCACGGCGCGCCGGCGGCTCTTTTCGCTTTCGGCTCATTCTTCCCCGTCCATAAAAAATACGCACCGCCAAAAGCTTCGTTCAGCCTCTGGGGCGCGTATCTTCTTTAATTATTAATTATTCAGATTGATTATTCAAATGCCCGGTTTATCCGCGATAAATCGGGAAACGGGCGCAGAGCGCCATCACCTCTTCGGAAAGGCCGGCACGTTCGCTCTCGCTCCCGAAAGTGGCGCGGCGGATGAAGGACGCAATCTCCTTCATTTCCTCCCGGCCGAAACCGCGGGTCGTGACAGCCGGAGTTCCGATGCGTACGCCGCTGGTGATAAAGGGACTGCGCGGATCTCCCGGAACCGTATTTTTGTTCACGGTGATATGGACACTGTCAAGCCGGGATTCCAATTCTTTGCCCGTAATTTCGGTCTCGCGCAGATCCAAAAGAAGCAGATGGTTATCGGTTCCGCCCGAAACCAGCGAAAATCCGGCATCGGTCAGTTCCCCGGCAAGGACGGCGGCATTTTCAACCACCGCTTGTCCGTACGCACGAAACGCCGGGGTCATCGCCTCGCCGAGCGCCACCGCCTTGGCGGCAATGATATGCTCCAGCGGCCCGCCCTGCGTTCCCGGGAAAATCGCTTTATCGATTGCTTTCGCGTATTCCTCCCGGCAAAGAATCATCCCCCCGCGCGGGCCGCGCAGGGTTTTGTGCGTGGTGGTCGTCACCACATCGGCGTAAGGAACCGGGTTGGGATGTACCCCGGCCGCGACCAGCCCCGCGATATGCGCCATATCGACCACAAGAACCGCGCCGACTTCGTCGGCGATTTCGCGGAATTTGGCAAAATCAATAACGCGCGGATAGGCGCTCGCCCCGGCAATAATCATCCGGGGGCGATGTTCTTCGGCCAGCCGGCGTACTTCTTCATAATTGATTCTGTGCGAAACCGGATCGACCCCATACGGAACGATCTTGAAATAACTGCCCGAAATATTGACCGGGGAGCCGTGCGAGAGATGCCCGCCCTCGGAAAGATTCATCGAAAGCACCGTATCACCGGGCTTCAGAAAGGCAAAAAAGACGGCAAAATTCGCATTGGCCCCGCTGTGCGGCTGGACGTTTGCATGTTCGGCCCCGAAGAGAGCGCAGGCGCGCCGCCGCGCCAGTTCCTCCACCTCGTCCACATAAGCGCACCCGCCGTAATAGCGTTTGCCGGGATAGCCCTCGGCGTATTTGTTGGTCAGTACGCCTCCGGCGGCCAGCAGGACCGCCTCGGACACGATGTTCTCGGAGGCAATCAGCTCGATATTCTCCCTCTGGCGCGTCAACTCCCGGGAGCAGGCGGCAGCCACCTCCGGATCAAATTCCGCAAGTCTTTCAAAAAACATACTTTTCCTCCGTTTTCTTTTTATACCGGCCGGAACATCATCCGTGTCTCCGGCGTTTTTCCCGGTTTTGTGCCGGGGCCCGTCGTTTCCAATGCAAGTATAACAGAAAATCCCGTCTCTGTCAACGCGCCGGCGGATTTTCTCACCGTCTTTTTGCAAAAAGAAAAATGCCGTGCGTCTTTTTTGGAAGTGACCCTCAAAAGTCAGACACTTTCGGAGGTGCATATCGTTTCCGGCGCGCCGGCATCTTCTTTTATTTTTTCAGGATTTTTTTCAGAAAGGAAGCGCGTTTGGTCTTTTCTCCTTCGCCGAGGCTCCGCGCAAACGCCGAAAGCAGTTGCTTCTGCTCGGTGTTCAGGCTCTTCGGCACCTCGACCGTCACACGGAAAGAGAGGTTGCCCCGGCGCGATGTGCGCACTTCTTTGATCCCCTTGCCGCGCATGGTAAAGGTCGTGCCCGGCTGTGTTCCTTCGGGAATGGTATATTTCTCGGTTTTTCCGTCCAGCATCGGCACATCGATCTCCGCGCCGAGAGCCGCTTCGGAAAAGCTCAGCGGAATCTCGCAAAAAACATCGTTCCCCCGCCGCTCGAAAAAGCTGTGCGGCCGCACCCGTACTTCAATGTACAGAGCGCCGGGGTTACCGCCCCGCCGCCCGGCATCCCCCTGCCCGTGCAGGCAGATCTGTTCGCCGTTGTCTATTCCTTCCGGGATGGTCACGCTCAGTTTTTTCGTCACTTTGACATATCCCTTGCCCGCGCAGTTGCGGCAGGGATTCTTGATAATCTGTCCGGTTCCCCGGCAGGCCGAGCAGGCGCGGGAAGAACGCATCGTGCCGAAGGGCGTATTTTGCTGTACCGTCACCTGGCCGGTTCCGTGGCAGGTCTGGCATGTTTCGGGCTTTGACCCGGCCTCTGCCCCGCTCCCATGGCATTCCGAACAGGCTTCCACACGATTGAATGTAACGTCTTTTTTACATCCGAACACGGCTTCTTCAAAATCCAGCGTAATCCGGACAGCCAGATCGTCTCCGTCCTGCGGCATATTCCGCCGGGCCGAAGAGGATCCTCCCCCGCCGAAAAACGAGGAAAAAATGTCTCCGAACCCGCCGAAATCGCCGAAGCCCGAGAAGCCCTCGCCGCCGAACCCGCCGAACCCGCCGGCCGAAGGATCGAAGGCCGCATGGCCGTACTGGTCGTATTTCTGCCGTTTTTCGGCATCCGAAAGAACGCCGTAGGCTTCGTTGACTTCCTTGAACTTCTGCTCGGCCGCCTTATCGCCGGGGTTCATGTCGGGGTGGTATTTCTTGGCGAGTGAACGGTAGGCTTTTTTGATCTCGTCTTCGGTAGCGCTTTTTGATACGCCAAGTACTTCGTAATAGTCTCTCTTGTCTGCCATAATCTCTCCTGCCCCGCCGGAGCGGGGATAGACCGAAACCTCCCCCTTCGCACACGCGAAGGGGGAGACAGCCGGTCAATTCTTATTTTCCGGTCTTATCCTCAAAGTCAGCGTTATAGGCTCCGCCTTCATGGCCGTCTTCCCCGGCGTTTTGGTCTGCGCCCTGCGCGCCGCTCTGCTTATAGAGCTGTTCGGAAAGGGCATAGAAGGCTTTTTCGAGCGCTTCCGTATCGGCCTTGATGGCCTCGGTGTCGCTCCCCTTGACGGTCTCTTTGAGTTTTTCGATTGCGGCGGTCACGGCGCTCTTTTCGGATTCGCCGACCTTGTCTCCGACTTCTCCGAGCGCTTTCTCGCTCTGGAAGATCAGGGATTCGGCATGGTTGCGGACTTCAACCGCTTCCTTCTGCTTTTTATCCTCTTCGGCAAATTTTTCGGCGTCGCGAACCGCGCGGTCAATATCTTCTTTACTCATATTGGTAGAAGAAGTAATGGTGATATGCTGTTCTTTCCCGGTTCCCTTATCGGTCGCCGTCACGTTCACAATCCCGTTGGCATCGATATCGAAGGTGACTTCGATCTGCGGTACGCCGCGGGGTGCGGCGGGAATGCCGTCCAGCACGAACCGGCCGAGCGTCGTGTTCCCGGCGGCCATGTCGCGTTCGCCTTGCAGAACATGAATCTCCACCGAGGTCTGCCCGTCTGCGGCGGTCGAATAAATCTGGCTCTTCTTGACCGGGATGGTGGTGTTGCGGTCGATGATACGGTTGAAGACGCCGCCCAGCGTTTCAATCCCGAGGGAAAGCGGCGTAACGTCGAGCAGGAGCAGATCCTTCACGTCACCGCCGAGAACGCCGCCCTGAATAGCCGCGCCGAGCGCCACGCACTCATCGGGGTTGATCCCCTTGAAGGGGTCCTTGCCGGTGAAGCGTTTGACCGCGTCCTGCACGGCGGGAATACGGGTCGAACCGCCGACAAGCAGAACCTTATCGATCTGCGAAACGGTCAATCCCGCGTCTTCCAGCGCTTTCCGGGTCGGCCCCATGGTGCGTTCCACAAGGTCAGCGGTCAGTTTTTCAAATTCGGCACGGGTCAGCGTCGCTTCAAAGTGGAGAGGCCCTGCGGCGGTTGCCGTGATGAAGGGCAGATTGATATTGGCGGAAGTCATGCCGGAAAGTTCGATCTTTGCCTTTTCGGCCGCGTCTTTCAGCCGCTGCATCACCATCTTGTCGCCGCGCAGATCCACGCCGTTTTCCTTCTGGAATTTGTCGGCCATCCAGTCGATGATACGCTGGTCGAAATCATCGCCGCCGAGCATGGTATCGCCGTTGGTAGCCAGCACCTCAAACACGCCGTCATCGATTTCCAGCAACGAGACGTCGAAAGTGCCGCCGCCGAGGTCGAAGACCATAATCTTCTGATGATTTTCTTTATCGATACCGTAGGCCAGCGCGGCCGCCGTCGGCTCGTTGATGATCCGCTTGACATCCAATCCCGCGATTTTGCCGGCATCCTTGGTGGCCTGCCGCTGTGCGTCCGAGAAGTAAGCCGGAACCGTAATCACCGCTTCGGTCACGGGGGAGCCGAGGAAGGCCTCTGCGTCGGCTTTCAGTTTTTGCAGGATCATGGCGGAGATCTCCTGCGGAGAATACTTCTTTCCGTCGATTTCCACTTTATAATCGGAACCCATCTTCCGCTTGATGCTCATGACCGTGCGGTCGGGGTTGGTGATCGCCTGGCGTTTGGCCACCTGTCCGATCATCCGTTCACCCGTCTTGGAAAAAGCAACGACGGACGGCGTCGTGCGCGCCCCTTCCGGGTTCGGGATCACGCTGGGCTCTCCGCCCTCAAAAACCGCAACGCACGAGTTGGTCGTGCCAAGGTCAATACCAATAATTTTTCCCATAATTCTTTCCTCCGTAATCTGTATTTGAATCTGTTTTGATTTTATCTTTCTCCGGCCGCATGTTGTACGGCCGGCTTGCGGGGTTTTGCTCTCCGGCCGCATGCTGTACGGCCGGATGTAAAGTTTTATTTACGTCAGTTGGCTACCGTCACCATAGCGTAACGCAGGATACGGTCGCCTTTTTTATAACCCTTCTGATGGACGGCGGTAATCTCTCCCTCCGCGCGCCCCTCTTCTTCCACGTGCATCACCGCGTTATGAAGATTCGGGTCAAAGGTATCTCCCACCGCACCGAACTCTTCCACTCCGAGCGCGGTCAGCGCGTCGGCGGCGGCGCGGGAGATCATCGCGACTCCCTTTGCCACTTTGTCCGCATCCTCATAGAGGGCGGCGCGGTCGAGGTTGTCAACGAGCGGCAGGATTTTTTCAAGGGTGTCTCCCATACCGTCGGTGTACGCACCCTGCCTTTCGGCGGCGGTGCGACGGCGGAAGTTGTCGTATTCGGCGGCCAGCCGCAGATATTTATCGGAAAGCTCCGCGTTTTTCTTTTCGGCTGCGTCGGCTTTTTCTTCCGCTTCCGCCAGACGGCGGCGCAGTTCCGGTAACTCGCGGGCGGCCTTTTTTTCGGCCTTCCGGGAGATCGGCTCTTCCTGCTTCTCTTCTTCCTGCTTCTCTTCTTCCTGCGCCTCTTCTTTCCGCGTTTCTTCTTCGCGGTTTTCCGGGGTCTTCGGTTCTTCGCCCGGAAGCGTTTCTTCCTGTATCTCTTCGATTTCGTTTTCCGTATTGCGTTGCATTTCTGTCTCTTCCATCGTTCTATCCTTTCAGGTAAGGCCGCTCTTCCGGCCGGTCATTGAGCATATTGTCGATCCGATCGGCTAACTGGTCGATCGTGGCGATCACCTTCGGGTAATCCATCCGGCGCGGGCCGATGACCCCGATGGCTCCGATAATGTTGTCTCCCCGGCGGATTTTGCGGAAGACCAGCGTGGAGTTATCCATCACCTTGACGGTGTTCTCACTGCCGATAAAGACATTCACCCCGTCGCTCTCCGCCGCGTCCAGCGGGACCAGTTCCCCGATCCTTTCCCGGCTCTCAAAAATATTGAGAAGGTCCCGTAACCTTTCCATATCGGCATATTCGGGATATTGGAGCAGGTGGTTGACCCCTTCCACAGCCGTGTTCGGCCGGTCGGCCTCGGTCAGCGCCTCGTATACCGCTCGCACAATCGGAGAAACCAGCACGCCGAGCCTTCCCATGGCCGCCTCAATCTTTCCGATGAGGGAGAGCGAGAATTCGGCGGCCGGCACACCGGCCAGCTTTTCGTTGAAAAGGCGAAGCAGGAGCGCCAGTTCTTCCTCCCGGAGCGGAAGAGGCGTGCGGACATTGCGGCTTCTGGCGGTTCCGTCTTCCAACAACATCACAAGCACAAAGGACTGCGCGTCGATCCGTACCGCCTCAAATTTCGTCACGGTCGCTTCTCCGGGGCGGCGTTTGACGGCAATGCCCGCGTAATTGGTGACGGCGGCGGCAATCCGCGAGGCTTCCCGCAGGAGCTGATCCATCTCGGCCAGTTTCGTCTGTAACGAGCTGTTGATGGCCTCGATTTCTCCCGCGCTCATCCGGTATTGATGTAAAAGCGAGTTTACATAAAAGCGATACCCTAATTCACTCGGGATCCGCCCGGCAGAGGTATGCGGCTGTTCCAGAAAGCCGAGCGCTTCCAGTTCCGCCATTTCATTCCGGATGGTAGCAGAAGAACAGTTCAACTGCTGATTTTCCGAGAGGTACTTTGAGCCGACCGGCTCCCCGAAAGTGATGTGCGCGTCGATGATCGCTTTTAATATGATCTTTTTTCTTTCGCTTAATACATAACTCTCCACGCTTCTCTCTTCCATACCTCTCACCTCCTTCCGGCAGGACGAATTAGCACTTGAACGTTGAGAGTGCTAATTTTGTCTGTCTATAAATTACCACACTCTCCCGGAATTGTCAAGGGGGTACGCCGCCCAAATTGTGAACTTTTTGTTAACATTTTGCTTTTTCCGATCGGTCGTCGTTTCGGCGTTTCGGCCTCTTCTCTTCTCTCTGCCCGGCCGGCGGGAAAAAAGGAAGTCCGATCTTCACGGAAAAAACCTTGACAGGCGATTTCCCATCATGTATAATATGAAAGAATGTATGAATAATGCGACCGGAGCCGTCTTCTCCGCAGAGGGGGCGGGCGGAGCGCTCATTTTCCGCTTCCGGATACATAATTTATATTTCTGACCCATAAAACGACTAAAGAATTGAGGAGGAACCCTATGGACCTGATTCTCGCCGTCGTTCTGATCGCAGCCGGGCTGTTGCTCGGCGTATTCATCGGTTATCTTTCACGCCGCTATCTTTCCGAAAAAAAGATCGGCTCGGCAGAATTGCAGGCCCGCCAGTTGCTGGAGGACGCTATGCACTCGGCGGAGTCGCGCAAAAAAGAGATCCTCGTAGAGGCCAAAGAAGAAGCCCTTGCCATCAAGAACGACACTGACAGAGATCTGAAAGAGCGCCGCAAAGAAGTGGCGCGCATGGAACACCGCGTCACCCAAAAAGAAGAAACGCTCGACCGCAAGCTCGAAAACTTTGAAAAAAAGGAGAGCGCGCTGTCTGCCCGGGAAAAAGAAAATGACGCACTGCGCGATCAGATCAACGAAACGCTGGCCGAGCAACGCGCCGCGCTGGAGAAGATCTCCGGCGTGACAGCCGAAGAAGCCAAAGCCGAACTCATCAGCCGGCTTGACAGTGAACTGCAACACGAAACCGCCATGAAACTCGCGGAATATCAAGAGCGTTTCAAGGATGAAGCCGCGGAAAAAGCGCGCGAGTTGCTTTCTATCGCCATCCAGCGTTGCGCCGCCGACCATGTGGCAGAGATTGCCATTTCGGTCGTTCCGTTGCCGAATGAAGAAATGAAAGGGCGCATCATCGGGCGCGAAGGGCGCAACATCCGCGCCATTGAAAACCTCACGGGCGTTGAATTGATTATTGACGACACCCCCGAGGCCATCACAATCTCGGGCTTTGATCCCGCCCGCCGCGAAGTGGCGCGCCTCGCTCTTGAAAAACTGATTGCCGACGGCCGCATCCACCCTGCCCGCATCGAAGAGGTTGTGGAAAAGGCGCAGAAGGAAGTCGATACCGCCATCCGGCAAGCCGGTGAAAAGGCGGTCTTTGAGACCGGGGTACACGGATTGAACCCCGAAGAGATTCGCCTGCTCGGGCGGCTCCGGTTCCGCACCAGTTTCGGGCAGAATGTTCTGCGGCATTCTGTGGAAGTTTCTCTTCTTTCCGGCATTCTGGCGGACGAACTGGGAGCGGACGCTACGCTGGCGCGCCGCGCGGGTCTTTTGCATGATATCGGAAAGGCCCTGACCCAGGAAGCTGAAGGCTCGCACATTCAGCTCGGGGTGGAAGTCGCCAAAAAATATCGTGAAAGCCGCGAGGTGATCCACGCAATCGAAGCGCATCACGGAGACGTGGAGCCGACCACAGCCGTTGCCTTTATCGTGCAGGCGGCGGATGCCATTTCGGCGGCGCGGCCGGGAGCACGGCGCGAGGATGTTGAAAATTATATCAAGCGCCTGCAAAAACTGGAAGAGATTGCGAATGAGTTTGACGGGGTGGAAAAGACCTTCGCCATTCAGGCGGGGCGCGAAGTCCGCGTGATGGTCAAGCCCGAAGAGATCAGTGATGACCGCATGACAATCCTCGCGCATGACATTGCCAAAAAAATCGAAGAAACCATGGATTATCCGGGGCAGATCAAGGTCAACCTGATCCGCGAGAGCCGGGTAGCCGATTACGCAAAATAAACTGCTGACGGCAGGGTCGGTTGACCCTGCCGCTCTTTTCGGAAAGGAATCTCATGAAAATACTGATGATCGGGGATGTGACTTCCCCTCGTTCCGCGCTCTGGCTGACCGGTATGCTCCCGAAAATCCGGCACAAATACGGGGCAGACTTTATCACGGTGAATGCCGAGAACGCTTCTTTCATTTTCGGCCCTTCCCCCGAAACGGCGGAAGCTCTGCTCCGCGCGGGAGCCGACGTGATTACCGGCGGCAACCACACCCTGCAAAATTTCGCGCTGGCCGATCGGATTTCAACCATGCCGCGCGCGCTCCGTCCGGCCAATTATCCCTCCGCCGCGCCGGGGCGCGGATACGCCATCCTTTCGGCAGGCGGAGCGCGGATTCTGGTTCTGAGCCTGCTCGGCCGAGTGCATATGGATCCGCCGCTCGGCTCCCCTTTTGAGGCCGCCGACGAGATTCTCTCACGCGAGAGCGGGAAATATGACATTGCCATTGTAGACTTTCACGCCGAGGCCTCCGGAGAAAAATTGGCTCTGGCGCGACATCTGGACGGGCGGGTGGCTTGTTTTTCGGGAACACACACCCATGTTCCGAGTGCCGATCTGACCGTTTTGCCGAACGGCACCGGTTATGTCACCGACCTTGGGATGTGCGGCGCGCAAGACGGAATCCTCGGCATCCGCGCCGACGAATTGCTGGAACGCTATCTGACCGGCGTGAACCGCAAACTCTCCCCCGCAGAAGGCGAGATCGCGGCAGATGCCGTCCTCTTCACCGTTGACCCCGTGCGCGGCGCAACGACCGCTCTGGAACGCGTCCGGTTCTGACCCGCGCCGCCAATCGAAAGCGCCCTTGCCCGCACCCATTCCGCCTCCTATATCCACTTCCCCGGCGATTGCCGGGGTTTTTTATCGGCAGAAACCGGCCGGAGAGGGCCGGGAAAGCGCGCGCAAAGAGCGCGACCGTTGGAAAAGACCGGCTTTGCGGGAAAATCAGCCGTTTTGCGGGCGGAGACAAGCCGGCCGGAGAGGGTCGAGAGGATTCCCCGTTTCTTCTGCCAGCCGGCAGAAAAACGCGGCCGGCTCCGGGAGACGTTCCCCCGCCCGAAAGACCAGCGCGATCCGGGAAGAAAGCGCCGCGTCCGCCACCGGGCATGCCCGTATCCCTTCGGGCAGTTCACGCAAAAATGCCGAGGGGTGCAGAAGCCCGACCCCGATTCCGGCGAGAGAAAGCGAGAGCGTCATGCGGGCATCGTCATTGACGCAGAGGATATGCGGCACAACGCCGGCCGCCTCAAACCGCGCCTCCACAATCTTCTGCCATCGGCGGTAAAGAATCAGCGGCAAAGAAGAAAGCGCTTCCAAAGACAGTTCCCCCGCCCCCTCCGGGAAAAAGCCGGCCGCACCCACTGCATGAATCGGCTCTTCCCACAAAGAGCGCACTTCCAGTTCTTCCGCCGGGAAAGGCGTGCGCGTAATGGCAATGTCCGTCTCGCGGTTCCGCAGTTTTTCCAGCAACTGATAGGTATTGGCGCTGTACACCGAGAGCCGCACTTCGGGATAGAGGGCATGATACGCCTGCATCCAGCCCGAAAAAACCGGCCCCTGTACCGAAGAAATGACCCCCACTTTCAGTGTGCCGACCGCGCCCCGCCGGTATTCTGCCATTTCTTCCTGCGTACGTTCGCACATCCCGCAGATTTCCAGCGCCCGGCTATACAACCGCCGCCCGGCATCGGTGAGGGAAAGCCGTCTCCCCTCCTGCCGGAAAAGGCGGCAACCGAGTTCTCTTTCCAACTGATGCAACTGTTGGCTGAGCGGAGGCTGCGTCATGTGCAGTTTCACGGCGGCCGCCGTGACCGTCTTTTCTTCTACCACCGTGATAAAGTATTTTAATTGCCGTATATCCATACGCATCCCTTCCTATATGTTTTTTATATGATTATAGCATGAAATATATATTTTACAAGTGGAAAAAGAAAGATTATACTGATAAAAGAGAAAAACGGAAAGACTCTTCTTAAAAAGAGTTCTCCGCATAAAAAGGAAAGAGACAAAATGCGTCATCTGCTCACCTATTTCCGAAAATATCGGAAAGACAGCCTTCTCTCGCCACTCTTCAAGGTGCTGGAAGCCTGTTTCGACCTGGCTGTTCCGTTGATTGTCGCCGATATGATCGACCGCGGCATTGCGACCGGAGATACCCCGTATATCATCCGGCGTTTTCTTCTCCTGCTCATCATGGCCCTGCTCGGATTCGGCTGTACGGTGGCGGCGCAGTTTTTTGCCGCGCGTGCCGCGGTCGGGATGTGTGCCGCTATGCGCCATGATATGATGAAAAAAATCGGAACGCTCAGCCGTGCCGAGATCGACCGGGCGGGGTCTTCCTCTCTCATCACGCGCATGACCAGCGACATCACCCAGGTGCAGAACGGGCTGAATATGTTTCTGCGGCTCTTCATCCGCAGTCCGTTCATCGTGTTCGGTTCGATGATTCTCGCCTTTACCATTGACTCTTCCCTGGCGCTTTTGTTTGTTTCGGCAATCGCTCTGCTTTTTGTCATCGTGTTCGGCGTGATGAAACTCTCGTCTTCCGGATACCGGCGCGTACAGCAGGAACTGGACGGCGTGACCGAAAAAACCCGCGAAACGCTGACCGGAGTACGGGTCATCCGGGCTTTCTCCCGGGAAGAAAAACAGAACGAGGCCTTCCGGGAAAGAGACGGCCGCCTGCTCGATTCCCAGCTTCGGGTCGGACGGATTGCCGCCGCCATGAACCCTCTCACCTATATGACCGTCAATGCGGTCATTGTGCTGGTCCTTTGGTTCGGCGCGGCCAGGACCGATGCCGGACTGTTGCTTTCCGGGAGCGTTATCGCGCTCATCAACTATATCTCGCAGATTCTTGTGGAACTTGTCAAGCTGGCCAACCTGATCACTCTGCTCGGGCGGTCGGCGGCCGGCATGAAACGGATCGGGCAGGTGCTGGACACCGAAAATTCCCTGCACTACGGCGAAGACGAACCCGACCCGGATTCCGGGATTGCCGTGCGTTTTGACGGGGTGGGGTTCCGCTATGGCGGGGCCGGGGAAGAAGCCGTCAGCCGTCTTTCTTTCACCGTGCGCCGTGGGCAGACCGTCGGCATTATCGGCGGAACCGGGAGCGGGAAGACGACGCTTGCCAATCTGATCCTGCGCTATTACGATACCACGGACGGAAAGATCGAATTGTTCGGCCGTGATATCCGCACCCTCTCCGAAAACGCGCTCCGGCGCACCGTGACCATCGTTCCCCAGCGGCCGCGTCTTTTCCGCGGAACCATACGCTCCAATCTTCTGCTGGCCGCCCCGGAAGCCGGCGATGAAGCGCTCTGGCATGCGCTTTCGCTTTCGCAGGCCGCCGACTTCGTGCGCGAAAAGCCCGGCGGGCTGGATGCCCCGGTTGAACAGGACGGCGCAAACTTCTCCGGCGGGCAACGGCAGCGTCTCACCATCGCCCGCGCCCTGCTGGCGGGTGCCAAAATCCTCATTCTGGACGACAGTTTTTCGGCGCTCGACTATGCCACCGACGCCGCCCTGCGACGGGGCCTTTCGACGTTGCCGGACGATATCACGGTTTTTCTGATCAGCCAACGCGTCGGCTCTCTTGCGTCGGCCGACCTCATCCTGGTGCTGGAAGACGGCGCGCTGGTGGGAGAAGGGCGGCATGAAGAACTGCTGACTGCTTCGGCCGTCTACCGCGAAATCTATGAAAGCCAGACGAAAAAGGAGGGAGAAGAGGCATGAAAAAACCGCTACCGGCCGGGAAAAACCCTAAAAATACCCAAAATCGCCGCCTTCTGCACACCATTCTCCCCTTGTTCCGGCCATACCGCTCTCTTCTCGTCCTCAGCCTTCTCTTTGCGCTGATTTCGGTAGCCGCCGCTCTGCTGATTCCGGTCTTTACCGGGAACGCGATTGATGAAATGAGCGGGGCCGGCCGGGTCGATTCCGCCGCCATTCTCCGGCTTGTCCTTCTGATTGCGGCACTGGCCGGCAGCGCGGCTCTGGCGCAATACGGCATGACCTTATGCAACAACAAGATCACCTATGCGGTCTGCCGCGATCTGCGCGACCGGGTACACGGGAAGTTCGGCACGTTGCCAATCGGGTATCTCGACCGCCATTCGACCGGGGATCTTCTCGGCCGGATGGTCACCGACGTTGACGGTTTCGCGGACGGGTTGCTGATGGGTTTTTCCCAGCTTTTCACCGGTGTTCTCACCATGGCGGCCATCCTCGGTATCCTTTTTTCCCTCCATCCGCTGATCGCGCTCTGCGTACTGGTGCTGACCCCTCTTTCCATCCTTGTGGCGCGCTTCATCGCTTCGCACGCCCATCGCCATTTCCGGGATATGACCGTGGTGCGCGGGCAACAGACCGCCCTCATTCATGAATTGATCGAAGGGCAGGCCGTCATTGCCGCTTTCGGCGCGGAAGAACGCACGCTTGATTCCTTTGATAAAGTAAACAATACTTTGCAATCAACCGGCTTGAAGGCGACCTTCTTCTCCAGTCTCACCAACCCCAGCACCCGCCTGATCAACAACCTCATCTATGCGGTCATTGCGGTGACGGGCGCAATTTTTGCCGTGCGCGGGGATATGTCGGTCGGGCAACTCAGCGTCTTTCTCAGCTATGCCGGGCAGTATGCCAAACCCTTTAACGAGATCAGCGGGGTCATTACCGAACTGCAAAACTCCTTTGCCTGCGCCGCGCGGGTCTTTGACGTGCTGGAAGCCCGGGACCGGGTTCCCGACCCGGCAACCCCTCTCTGCCCGCCTGCCTGCGGAGAAGTTGTTTTTTCGGATGTTTCCTTCCGGTATACGCCCGAGCGCCCCCTGATTGAAGAGATGAATCTTCAGGTACAGCCCGGGCGGCGGATTGCCATTGTCGGCCCGACCGGATGCGGGAAAACCACGCTCATCAATCTGTTGATGCGGTTTTATGATGTGGACAGCGGCTCTATCACGGTGGACGGGGCCGATGTGCGGCAGATGCGCCGCGCCGACCTGCGTGCGCGTTACGGGATGGTGTTACAGGATACCTGGCTTTCAAACGGAACCATCCGGGAGAATATTGCTTACGCCAACCCCGAAGCCACCGAAGAGGAAGTCATTGCGGCGGCGCGCGCCGCCTATGCCGACCCCTTTATCCGCCGTCTGCCCGACGGGTATAACACAAAAATCACCGGCAGCGGCGAAAATCTTTCGGCCGGGCAACGCCAACTGCTCTGTATCGCGCGCGCCATGCTGAAGCTCCCGCCCATGCTGATTCTGGACGAGGCCACCAGTTCAATCGATACCCGCACCGAGGCGAAAATTCAACAGGCTTTCGCCCATATGATGCGCGGACGCACTTCTTTTATCGTGGCGCACCGCCTCTCCACCATCCGGGAAGCCGACCTGATTCTCGTCATGAAAGACGGCCGCGTCATCGAGCAGGGGCGGCATGAAGAACTGCTTGCCCGCGGCGGCTTTTACGAAACGCTCTATACCAGTCAGTTTGCAAGGATATAACCGTCTCCCCCGCCTTTTTCCTTCTTTCCCGCTCGTCTTGCGCTCTCTTCTTTCACGCCGCCGGGGATTCTGTAAGCCGGCCCCCGCCCCGAAGCGCAAAAACCGAACCGAAAATCAAAAACCGGAGGAAGTCTCAAGCCCCTCCGGCTTTTTCCTGTTTCCCGCTCTTTCTTCCCGGGGAACTTTCGCTCTTTTCGGGGAACTTTCACCCCTTTTCTTCCATGAAACCCGCTGAAATCCCCGCCCTCTTCCGGCCCTCTCTTCTCCCCCTTTCTCCCCCCCGGCAAACCGATGCACGTCAAGGGAGTAGGCGAGAGCAACGACGTCACCGGGCGTTTTCCAAAGGCAGACCCTGCCGTGGGAGACCGCACCGCCCGCTCCGCACCCTTTTCTTATGCCGCAGGAAAACGTTTGGTAACGAGGCGCACCGGAGCCGCCCTCCCGCAGGCGTAGTTATCTACGTCAAGGGAGTAGGCGAGAGCAACGACGTCACCGGGCGTTTTCCAAAGGCAGAATGCGGAAAAGGCCAACGGTGGTATCATCCGTATTATTCTTCCTGTTTTTCTCTTTCATGATGGTTCCGGATTCCCCGGCCTCTTTGCCAATATCCATGCGGGAGCAGGCTTCGGCAATGATGCGGCGGGCGAGAGCGTCAAGGTCTTCGCCGCTGTCACCGGCCAGCAGATTCATCAGCCAGGCCGGATCCTCCCCGTCCTCGGCCAGACCGTCAGAAAGCATGATTACTATATCCCCGGGGCAGATTTCCACATTGATTTGCTCCGCGTCCAGGTTCTTCATCAACCCGATCGGCATGGTGCGGGCGCGCACGCGAAAAATGTCGCCGCCCCGCTTGATATAAGAGGGAGCCGCCCCGCTCTTGACGAAGGTTGCACTGCCGGAAAGCAGATCGAAGGTCAGCATATCGACAGAAGCCGAACATTCATTCTGCCGTGTGCGGATCAGGTTGTTCAGCATCCGTAAAGTCAGAGTACGGCTGTTTCCGGCGCTGAGCATTTTTTCGAGAAAGGTCACGGACAGCCCCGCTGTTCCCGCGGCATCTTCGCCGCTCCCCATTCCATCGCTGAGAATTGCGTAAAAACAATCCTCTCCCGTCTCAAAAAAGCGAATCCGGTCGCCGTTCTCTTCTGCCGAGCCGGGGAGCGCGCAGGAAGCCGTCTGTACCGCGTACCGTCTCTGCCCGCGCAGGGTCAGCACACCGCCGCGCTCCTTTGCCGTAAATTCGGGTTCGCTCAACCGGCATCCGACCGCGCTTTCCGCCGCCGTATGCAGGCGCGCCGCTTCTTTTTGCAATACCGCCGCGTCCGCGCTCCCGGCCGCCACACGCCGCCGTCTCTCCCCGTAAACCGCGATCTTTGCTCCGGAAAGCGGGGTGTTTTGCAATGCCTGCCGCAGACGCAGTTCGGCATCCCGGTCCTCGGCCGCCTCTTTCTCGTCATCGCGGGCGGCTTCTTCCAGAATCTTGGCCAGCATCGCATAATCAAGCGACAGAAATTCGTTCCGGTCGCCCCGGTACCGGCTCATACCGAGATCGGCGCAGGCATCGCGTATCTCTTCCAGCATGGTATCGATCTTCGGACATCCGCTCCGGAGTTCCACCGGCAGATCCTCCCGCCCGATCACCCCGCTGGAACGGAGTTTGTTGGCCAGCGCGTAAACGGCTTTTTCGGCCACGCGTTCCCCGCGTTCCCAGCAATAAACGCGGTTTGAACAACTGGCGCAGTGCCTGGCGCAGACCTTTTCACATTCCACAAAATATTCTGCCGCGGCCGGGCGGCGGCTCACATCGGAGAGACGGTAAAACTCCCCGGAAAGGTCGGAGAAAGCCGTACTCAGCCGTCCGAGACGGGTGCTTGTTCCCGGATCCTGACGGGCGGCCGCGCCTGTCGCTTCCAGCAGACGCAGTTCGGAAAGTTCCTGCCCTGCGGGGTCGGTCGCCGCGCGAAGACGCAAGAGGACCGGCCAGGAAAGCAGTGCCGTCACGGCGGCTTCCGGCGCCACCGAAAGGAAGCCGGAAATGCCCCCGACATACGCCGCAAAGGCCGAAGCGACCGAAGAACCGAGCAACAGCGCGTAGATCGCTCCATGCGGAAAAAGCGCGCCTGAAATCAGACCCAGGAGCGCATACCCCGGGGCATAAAGAACCCCTCCGGTCAAGCCGAGGAGCAGGCCCGCCGCCCCTGCGCGGAGAGGACCGAGCCGCCGCGCGATAAAGAAGACCGCGAAGATCAAAAAGACCGTCCGCAACTCCAATCCGAAAAGCGAAAATCCACTGAGCGCGTAACAAAAAACAAACAGGAGCGAAAGGACCGACAAAGAGGCCAGCAGCGGCGACGTACGGCGCAAAAGTTTCCCTCCCCGTTCGGGAACCGTCGAAAAGAAATCCTGCACCCGGACGCGGGTCTCGTAAATTCCGGAAAACAAGAACGAAAGAAGCGGCGGGGCAAGCAGGGCGGCCGCCGCAAAAAGGAGCGTATAGGTTTCGACCCCCGCCACAGCGACTTCATAAACCGCCAGCCCCAGTCCGACAAGGCAGGCGGCGCTGACCCGCAATTCAGGCGCTTCGGAAAAAAGGGTCGCTGTTTTCGGGATTATCCATCTTTTTTCAAAAGGCATGGAAAAAAAGAGCCGGAGCGTGAAAAGAAGCAACAGCGCGAGCAGATAGACCGGCGCGGCGCGACCGAGCGTTCCCATCCCGAAAGCCGCCCCGAGGAAAACCGGAACCGCTCTGCGGCGATGCGCCGCACAATAGGCGAGCGCGAAAGGGTAGACCCCAAACGCAAAGTGCGTGACGGCAAACAGATAGGAAACCCCGAACGCCCCGGCGTCAATCAGAATCTCGGCTCCCGGGTTCCGCCCGGTCTCGCATAATTCGGGGAAGAGTTGCCGTCGCCATCCTCCCCCTGTGGTTCTTCGGGTTTTTGTCAGTTCCGCTTCCATTCTTTTTCCTCCGTTTTCTGTCTTTTTTTGTGTCTGTTTCGCGGTTCCGCCTTCGGCGCGCGGGATTTGTTTCTCCGCGCCGTTTTTTCTTATTGTACCGCCCCGCGCACGTGGAACCTGTCGCTTTCCCGGGGAGAAAGAAAATTTTTTATGACGGCCGCCCGCAAAAAAAGACGAACCGGGAAAAAGCGCGGAAAAGCCACGCAAAAAAACGCGAGAAAAGAAAAAGCCGCCTTGCAAAACGCCGCGTCCTGTGTTACAATGTCTTTGAAGAAATCCTGCGCCGGCACTTCTGAACCGGCTCTTTCTTTCATATAGTAACGGTAAAGTACCCCGGCGACCGGCCGGGTTTCGGGTTATTCCGGAAGGAGCCGTTCCGTTATGAAAAAAAAGATTTTCTTTCTCCCCTGCTTTTTTCTTCTCCTGTCTCTTTTTCTCCCGGGCTGCCGGCGGGGGCCTGCCGTTTCTTTTCCGTCCGAGACGGCCTTTTTCGCAGAAGCGATTCTATCCGATACGCCCGTCCGGGCGGAAGTACGTCTTTCTGCTTCCGGTGGGAGTCGCTTCGTCATCCTGTACCCTGCGTCTCTTGCCGGCACGGCTTTTATCCGGCGTGAAGACGGCCGGGTCTTTGCCGAGAGAGACGGGCAGATTGTTCCGCTTCCCGGAGGGCATCCCTTCTTTTCGTCGGCGGATTGCTTCATGGGTGCCGCAGGCGGCTCTCTTTCTCCCGTTCGGAACGAAGACGGGTGGCTCCTGCGGGGAGAAACGCCAGAGGGAGATTGCTGCGCCCGCTTTTCGTCGTCCGGCGAACTTCTCGGGTTTTCCGGTCCCGGCTTTTCTCTCACGGTCAAGGAGCGTCTGCCGTGACCGCGCGCGCCGTGCTGACAATCAACCTCGCCGCCCTGCAAAATAACTATCGCCTGCTTGTATCGGCGCTCCGGGCCCGGGGCAACCCGCGCGCCGGGTTGATAGCCGTATTGAAAGCCGATGCCTACGGACACGGAGCCACCGCCTGCGGAGCCGCTCTCTATGCGGCCGGCGCGCGCTCTTTTGCCGTCTCTTCCCTCGGGGAAGCCGAAGAATTGCGCCCCTTTATGCCGGACGCCGATATTCTGATTCTCGGTTATGTTCCCCCGCAGGACGCACTCGAAGCGGCCGAAGGCGGTTTTTCACTGAGCGTTCCTTCTTTCCGCTATGCCGTGGCGCTTTCACAGCAGACAGGCGGACGGCCGCTTTCCGTACAGATCAAACTGAACACCGGCATGAACCGCACGGGGTTTCCCCTGACGGGCGGCGCTCTTTCCTCCACTCTTTCCGAGATCGCCTCCATCACGGCTCTTTCCGGGCTTCGCCTCACCGGTATCTACTCGCATTTTGCCACAGCCGACGATATGCGCGACCCTCTGTATGCCGAGCAGCTTTTCCGCTTTCGCGCGGCGCTTTCCCTTCTTTCCCGGCGCGGAATCCGGGCTTCCCCGCACATCGGTGCCTCGGCCTCTCTTTTGCGGGATGGGGGCGGCGGGTTCCCGCTCTGCCGGGCGGGGCTTTCTCTCTTCGG
Source organism: uncultured Eubacteriales bacterium (assembly GCA_934434925.1). Lineage (GTDB taxonomy): Bacteria > Bacillota > Clostridia > Oscillospirales > CAG-272 > UBA1740. The sequence goes on from CAKSAC010000011.1 coordinate 29,177, forward strand.
TTATCCGGCGTCCGACGGCGCTTGCCTTGCCGGGCTTGCTCCGGTGGCCGTGCTGGACGCTTCTCTGATCCAGTCTTTCTCCCTGCCGGCCGGTGAACGCGTGGGCTACGGCGGTCTTTTTTCTTCCGACAAACCGGAACGGGTGGGGATCTTCTCCCTCGGCTATGCGGACGGCCTGCCCCGTGCGGCGAGCGGAGCCTTTGTGTACGCCGGGGAGCGGCCCTTACAGATCGTCGGGCGTATCTCGATGGACAGCGCCGCCTGCCTTCTTTCCGGCCTGCCGGACGGGGTATCGCCCTCCTCTGTCCGTATCTTCGGCAAAGAACCGGGGGAACTCTTCTCTCTTGCCGCGCATTGCGGCACCATTTCTTATGAAATCCTTGCAAAACTCGGAAAACGAATATACAGGAAGTACATCTATGGAAAAAGCACCGAACGGCCTCTTTCTCCTTGACAAAGAGGCCGGCATGACCTCCCAAACCGCCGTCACCCGGGTAAAACATCTCTTCGGCGCGGAAAAAGCAGGACACACCGGCACGCTCGACCCTGACGCGACCGGGGTCTTGCCGATTCTTATCGGGCGGGCGGTCAAAGCCAGCGAATTTCTCCTCGGGAAGGACAAGCAGTACCGGGCCGTTATGCGCCTCGGGCTGACCAGCGATACCGAGGATATCGGCGGGCGGATCCTCAGCCGTCACGAAGGGGCGTTCCCGTCGGCCGCCGATGTCATGGCCGCGGCCGATACTTTCTGCGGAGAGATCCGCCAGATTCCGCCGATGTACAGCGCCCTCAAACGCGGCGGGCAGAAGCTGGTAGATCTGGCGCGCCGCGGTATCACGGTGGAACGCGAGCCGCGCAGCGTTACCATCCGCCGGCTCATCGTCACACCGATCAGCGAAACCGATTATACGTTGGAGGTTTCCTGCTCGGGCGGAACCTATATCCGCACACTCTGCGCATCGATCGGCGAACGCCTCGGCACCGGGGCGGTCATGGCCTCTCTCTGCCGTACCGGGGCCGCCGGTTTTCTTCTCCGGGATGCCGTCACCCTCTCCTCCCTTGCGTCTTTGCCGGAAGAAGACCGCCTCTCTCTCCTTTTGCCGGTCGAACGCCTCTTTGAAACCTTGCCTGCCGTTTTCCTTTCCCCCTTCTTTTCTCACCTTGCTCACAGCGGCTGTGAACTCTATCTGAAAAAGATTGGTTTGCAAGCGCCGATCGGTACGCGTCTCCGGCTCTGTGATGAAAACGGCTTTTTCGCCGTCGGGGAAGTGCGCGACTATCCGGACGGCCCCGCCGTCAAATCCATCCGCCAGTTTTGAATGGTTTTGTTTACAAAAACGCGATGAAAGGAGATATGTATGGCCGTTTCCTGGACGAAGGCGCAATCTGACGCCATCACAACCCGAGACCGCACATTGCTGGTAAGCGCGGCGGCCGGTTCCGGAAAGACCGCTGCCCTCACGGAACGGATTCTGTCCTCTCTGCTTGACCCCGTTCACCCGGCCGATCTCTCCCGGATTCTGGTCGTCACCTTTACCGAAGCCTCGGCCGCCGATGTGCGCGCCAAAATCGCTTCCGCCCTGCGCCGAGAGAGTGCCGCTCACCCGGAAAACCACCGCCTCAGCGAAGCTCTTTTGCTGGTTCCCTCGGCTTCTTTCTGCACCATCGATTCCCTCTGCAACAAACTGGTGCGCCGCCACGCGGAAGAGGCCGGCGTTTCCCCCTCCTACCGGATTGCCGACCCGACCGAAGGAGAGTTGCTGGCGGCCGCCCTGATGGAAGAACTGATTGAAGACTGCTATGCCGGGAAAGTGCCGAAAGTCGGGTCGGCGGCCGCGTTTGCCGCGTTTGCCGATTCTCTCTTCCCGCCGAAGTCCGAAAACAATATGGGCGCTCTCTTCCTTTCTCTTTTCCGCCGTCTGGAAAGTCTCCCGGAAGGGATTGGTTGTCTTTCCGCGTCCGGCGATGCGTGGCAAAAAGCCTCGGCTCTCCCCTTTTACGATACCCCGGTCGGGCAGGCGGTCTTTCTGCATGTTACCCGTCTGCTTTCCGAAAAGGCCGAACAATTTCTGTCCGCGCTGAAATCCTACGTCCTCCCCGGAGATATTTCCGGCCCCGAAGTCCTTCCGCAAGAGGCCGGCCCGGCCGAAGACCGGTTGCCCCCGTCCCTCTCCCCGAAAGCCCTGACCGCTCTCCGGAACCGGCGCGCGTTTTTTGCCGAAGAAGCCGGGTTTCTCTCTTCGGCCGCCGCCGCCCGTACCCCGGAAGAACTGGCGCGCCTTCTCCGGGAGTTCTCCCCTACGTCGCTTCCCTCTTTGTCGTCCGAACTCTCCGAACAAATCCCGGGAGACAGCCGCTGTAAAGAGTTACACGCGACGTTGAAAAAAACCGTTTCCGGCCTTTCGGATCGCTTTTTTTCCTGCCGGGAAGAAGAGCTTGCCTCGCTCGGGCGCGCTCATAGGGAGCTGAATGCCTTCCTCTCTTCTTTTCTTTCGGTCTTCTCGGAACGCTTCTCCGAGCAGAAGAAGGTCCGGGGCATCCTGGAATTTTCCGACCTGGAACGCATAACCCTTTGTCTTTTACTCACACCGGACAAAAACCCGACCCCGCTGGCTCTTTCTCTCCGGAAGGAACTGGATGCCGTGTATATCGACGAATTTCAAGACGTGAACGCCCTGCAATACGCGATTTTTTCTGCCCTCTCGCCCGAAGACCGCTTGTTTATGGTCGGGGATGTGAAACAAAGCATTTACTCTTTCCGCCATGCCGATCCGCGCATTTTTTCCCGTCTGCGGCAATCGTACCCGCCGCTGAACCGCTCGGATTCCGGGCCGGCCTCTCTCTTCTTTTCGGAAAATTTCCGCTGTGACCGCGCGATTGTCAACTATGTCAATACAGTCACCGGCTCTCTTTTCCGCAAGATCGGAGATGTGGTCCTTTATACGGATGAAGATGATCTTCGCTTTTCCAAGACCGCCGAGCAAGGGAATTTTCCGGTCCGTACGCTTCTCTTCCAAAGAGCTTCCGCGAATATCCCCGAAGAGGATGACGAAGAGGAAGATTCCAAAGAAAATATCGCGCCGGGAGAAGCCGAATGGGTGGCGGACGAGATTATGCGCTTGCTGAACGGGGAAAAACGGGCGAACGGCGAACCGATACGCCCCGGAGATATCGCCCTCCTCTTCCGCTCCAAGCCCTCGATGCGCGCCTTTGAAAAGATTCTTTCCGAGCGCATCCCCACGGTTTCGCAGGAAAGCTCCGACTTCTTTCAGAATCCCGAGGTCCTGCTTGCCCTATCTCTCCTGAACACCGTCGATAATCCCCGCCGGGATGTGCATCTGGCCGCCGTTCTCCGTTCGCCGGTCTTCGGCGTGAATCTTGAAGAGCTGATTTTTCTGCGGCGGTCTTTCCCCGATGTCTGTCTCTTTGATTCCCTGCAATCCGCTGTTTCGGCCGGGCAATTTGAAAAAGGAAAACTCTTTCTCGACATGCTTGCCCGCTGGCGGCACCAGGCCGAAGGAGAACCGGTCGGCGACCTTCTGCTTTCCATCCTGCGCGACTGCGGTCTGCTCTGCCTGTACGGAGACGGGAGCGAAGAGGGGCATAAGAGTCTCCTTCTCCTTTACAACTATGCCCGTACCTTTGAGTCCTCTTCTTACCGCGGCCTGTATAACTTCATTTCTTACATCAGCCGGGTCGTCAATTCGGGATATACGATCGTTCCTCCCCGTCCGGTTTCCGGGAAGATCGACGCTGTTCGCCTGATGACGATACATGCGTCCAAGGGGCTGGAATTCCCGGTCTGTTTTCTCTGCGATGTCGGCCACAGTTTCAACCGGAAGGACGCCTCTCTCCCTCTTCTTTTTTCTGACGAATACGGCCTTTCGATGCGCTTCTCACAAGGAGACGGCTCCGCCCGCGCCGAAAACCCGGTCTACTCCCTTCTCTCCGAAAAGACCCTCGAAAAGGCCGCGGAGGAAGAACTGCGGATTCTCTATGTTGCCCTGACCCGCGCCCGCGAACGGCTTTATGTCACCGGCAGTCACCGCAACCCGGAAAAGCTGATGGAAACCAGTGCCTTCGGGCTTGAGAATTTCGGTCGGAAGGAACTTTTATCCGCGACCGGCTGGCTTCCCTGGATTACGGCCGCTCTCCGGGGGGATCGCTCCGCCATCACGCTGGTTCAATCCTCGGGCGAAGACTACCGGCTCCCGGCGAAAACAGAGAACGCCTGCGCCCCCTTCGCCCGCCGCGGCTCCGAAGACTTTTCCGCGCCGCAGGCAAATCCCCCGCAGGAAAATATGCCGGGAAACATGCCGGAAAATACCCCGCAGGAAACTATGCCGGAGGAAGAACGCCTGCGCCGCCTTTTTCTCTCGCGTTTTTCGTTCCGTTATCCTGCGGAGGCGCTCGTATCCCTGCCCGAAAAACTGTCTGTCTCCCGTCTTTTTCCCGCACTGCTGGACCGGACCGAGGAAGAAACGCCCCTCTTTCCCGGCAAAGACAATGCCGAAGGCCCCGGCGGGATTTTCCGCGCGCCGGAAAAGCGCCCCGGGGAGAGTTCCGGCAACATGTCCGGCGCGACCGATGAATCCTTCCATCCTCTCAAAGAGCTGCACGGACAAAAAGACGGCAATCTTTCGCCCATCACCCCCTATGTGCCTTCCTTTATTTCTCCCCGCGCAGAAGACGAAGCCGCCCTGCGCGGCACCGCCACCCATCTCTTTTTACAATTCTGCGACTTTGAAAATCTCGCGGCCGCAGGACCGGCGGCTGAGCTGGAACGTCTCCGCGCCAAGGCTTTTCTTTCCGAAGAAGAAGCCGCCCGGGTGCGGCTTGACGAGATCTCTCTGTTTTGCCGTTCCGCTTTGTTTGCAAGAATGCAGAAAGCCGCGCGGGTACGGCGGGAACTGCGCTTTCATGTCTTTTTACCGGCCGCCGCCTTCACAACTGACGAAGAACGCCGCGCCGCCCTCGCCGGAGAAAAAATCCTTGTGCAGGGAGTCATTGACTGCATTCTGGAAGAGCCGGGGGGCGCGCCGGTTCTCGTGGATTACAAAACCGACCGCCTCACGGGTGAAATGCTCCGCGACCGCGCCGCCGCATGCGCTTTTCTCTCCGCCCGACACCGGGAACAGCTTTCCTATTACGCCGCCGCCGTGGAACAGATGTACGGCACCCCGCCCGGCGAAACGCTTCTCTATTCTCTCCCCCTCGGCGACACCGTCACGCCCGATCTTCTTTCTCTTTCCTGAGCGCGATCTCGAACAAAAAGTAAAGAAAACTTTGCATATAAGCAAAAAGGAGCCTCTATGTCCGCACATTACACCGACCCCCGCTACCGGCGTGCGCGGTATGCCTGCTATCTCACCAATCTCACGATGGCGGCTTCGGCCAACCTGCCGCCGCTTCTTTTCCTCACCTTCCGCGCCTGTTACGGCATATCGTTCACCCTGCTGGGGTTGCTGGTTCTGCTCAATTTCTGTACGCAACTCGGCATGGACCTTCTCTTTTCCTTTTTCTCTTACCGGTTCGATGCCCGGCGCGCTCTGCGTCTGATGCCCGCGCTCTCTTTTACGGGTATGGTCATTTTTGCGGTCTTCCCGCCTCTCTTTCCTTCGGCGGCTTATCTGCCGCTGGTTGCCGGCACCCTTCTCTTTTCGGCGGCCGGAGGGCTTGCAGAGGTCCTTGTCAACCCGGTGATTGCGGCAATCCCGACCGACGACCCGGCGCGCGAAATCAGCCGACTGCATTCGACATACGCGTGGGGAACGGTTCTGGTCGTTCTGCTCAGCACCCTCTTTCTCGCCCTGGCCGGACGCGACCGCTGGTATATTCTTGCGCTCCTTTGGGCGGTTGTTCCTCTCTTCTCTTTCTTCTTATTTCTTACGGCGCACCTGCCACAAATCCAGAGCGAGCAGGAAAAAACAAAAGCAGGCGGTTCTCTTTCCGGTGGTCGGCTCCTTTGCCTTTTTGTCGCCTGTATCTTCTGCGGCGGGGCGGCGGAATGCACGATGTCGCAGTGGTGCTCGGGGTATCTTGAAGCGGCGCTCGGTATCCCGAAACTGTACGGGGATATTTTCGGCATGGCGCTTTTTGCCCTTATGCTCGGGATGGGGCGAAGCCTGTACAGCCGGCGCAGAACGCAGATTTTCCCGGTTCTTTTTTCCGGAATGACGGCCGCCTTTTTCCTCTATCTGACCGCCGCGCTGTCTCCCCTGCCGATCCTCGGCCTTTTTGCCTGTGCGCTGACCGGTCTTGCAACCTCGATGCTCTGGCCGGGAAGCCTGCTCCTGCTCGGGGAAAAATCTCCCCGCACCGGTATTGCCGTTTACGCCCTGATGGCCGCGGGCGGGGATTGCGGCGCGGCCGTTGCCCCGCAACTGGTCGGCCTGCTGGCGGACAAGGTAGCCGCCGCGCCTTTTGCCGCTTCTCTTGCCGGGCGGCTCTCCATCCCGGTCGGTCAGCTTGCCCTGAAAGCCGGCATGCTTTCGGCCTCTCTTTTCCCTCTCGCCGGGGTGCTTGTCCTTTTTCTCCTGCGCCGGAAATTGAAAAAAAGCGACCCGCTCCGCACGTCGCCCCTGCAAGGCAAATAATTCCCGCCGCGCTTTCTCCCTGCCGATCCTCGGCCTTTTTGTCTGTGCGCTGACCGGGCTTGCAACCTCTTTTCTGCCGGGTAGCTCCTCCGCTCCCGAAAAAAAGACTGTCCGTTCTGCCTGGCAGCTCGTCTGCCCCCGGAAAAAAAGACTGTCCGTTCTGCCGGGCAGTCCTTTTCTTTTGATGAAGATATGCTCTTCGGCGCGCCCCGGAGAAAACCCGGGGTTCTTTGCGCTCTTTGGCGCGCCCCGGTCATTCAGGAAAGGGTGCGCAGATGCATTCCGAGAGGTTCCAACGCCCGGACAACCGCGTCGGCAGCTGTCTGTACTTCGGCTTTTGTGAGGGTGCGGTCGGGAGAGAGGAAGAAGAGGCGGAGCGTGACAGAGGCTGTTCCGTCCTTTTCGTAAATATCGAGCATTTCGACCCGGTCAAGCAATTCTCCGGCTGCTTTTTGCGCCGCCGCCGTAATTTCTGTGTAAACAAGACTTTCCAAAGCGACATCAAACGAGAGATCCATGTCGATGCCCGGGAATCGCGAAGCCTCGCGGTACCGGATCGGGGAAGGATCGATCGCGGAGAACGCCCCCATGTCGATCTCGGCAAAGGCGATTCCGGCCTTTTTGTCGATAGCGTTCCGCACGGTCGGATGCGGAACGGAGAGCCGGCCGCAAATCTTGTCGTCGATTGCGATTTCAAATGTGTTGGCAGGATGCTCCCAGGCGTGTGCCGGTTGCACGGAGCGGAAGACCGCCGGACGATGTTTCAGCGTTTCGGCCAGCGAGACGATCATATCCCGCACATGAAGAAACGCTGCCTCTTCCCCGGTCGTGCGGTCATAAAACGCGATCCCGAGGATTTTGCGTTCGTCGCATTCGCCGTTTTCGCGCAGGCCGTGGATCACGCGTCCGATCTCAAACAGGCCGAAGCGTTCGCTCTTTCCCCGGTTCTCGGAAAGGAAACGGAGTTGAGTCGGTGCCATGGAGTTGCGCAGGATGGCATGGTCGGGAGTCTGCGGACTGATTACGCGCACGTTTTCTTCCGCGGTAATGCCGATCTCGCGATATTTCGGCACGTCGCACCAGATATAGGAATGTACCTCGTGCATGGCAAACCGGCTGACAAGCAAATCCTTTGCCCGCGCGTCATCGGCGGCCTGCCGGTCACGTCGCACCGGGCGGAGTTCTCCGCGCGCGGTGAAGAGCGAGAAATTATCGTATCCGTATATCCGGGTAATCTCTTCAATCAGGTCGGCACGGATGGTCACATCCTTTGTCGCGCGGAAAGAAGGAACCGTTACGGTGAAGCTGTTCCCGCTCCGCTCCACGCCGAAGCCGAGGCCGGTCAACGTCTTACAGATCCGGTCCGCCGAAATATCGATACCGGTATACCGGTCCACATAGGCTTTATCGATGGTCAGCGTCACGGAGGGATAATGATAAACATAAACGTCTGTCACCGCGCTGACCACACAAGCGCCGGGGTCTATATCAAAAAGGAGAGAGAGAAAACGACCGGTTGCCACCGGGCAAAGTTCGGGGTCCAGCATCTTCTCATACCGCATGCTGGCGTCGGTGCGAAGCCCGAGCCGTGCCGAAGTCTTACGGACGCATACGCCGTCAAAGCAGGCGCTCTCCAACAGCAACGAGGTCGTGTCCTCTTCGATCTCGGAAGCCAGCCCGCCCATAATCCCGGCTATCGCCACCGGCTCTCCGCCCGATGTAATCATCAACGTGTTTTCGTCGATCTTTCTGTCCTGCCCGTCCAGCGTACGGAATTCTGATGCCTCCGTCGGACACCGGACTTCCACGCGGTCAACGCGGCGCAGGTCAAAAGCGTGCATCGGCTGGCCGAGTTCGAGCATCACGTAATTCGTGAGGTCGGCCAGGAGATTGATGGCGCGCGAACCGCAGTAATAGAGGCGGATACGCATATTCACGGGGCTTTCATGCCGCCGGATGTTTTCAACCTTCACCCCGACATACCGGTAGGCGTGTTCCGGGTCACGGATAGAAATATCCACCGCCGGCAGGTCGCGGTATGCCTCGGTATCCGCCATCGGAACCGGGCTGAGCTCTCTGCCCGTCATCGCGGCAAATTCCCGCGCAATCCCGTAATGCCCCCAAAGATCCGGGCGGTTGGTCAGGGATTTGTTATCCACTTCAAAAAGAATATCGTCAATATCATAGACCGATTTGAGGTCGGTTCCGGGGGCGATTGCGTCCGGAATATCAAAAATCCCGGCATTATCGGCTCCGATCCCGAGTTCAGCTTCGGAACAGCACATCCCGTGCGAAGGATAGCCGGCCACAATCGCGTCTTTGATTTCATGGCCGCAAACGCTGCCGCCGGCCGGGGCAAAAGCCACCGTCATGCCTTCGCGCACGTTGGGAGCGCCGCATACGCAGTCCACCAGCCCGTGTCCGGTATCGATTTTCAGAAGATGGAGTTTTTCCGACGTGGGGTGCGCCGCGACCGAAGCGATACGCGCCGCTATCACGCCGCGGGTGTCTTCTCCCTTGACGATGATTTCTTCCACTTCTGCCGTGGAGAGGGTAAAACGCCGGATCAGCGCGGTTCTGTCCAGCCCGGAAAGATCCACAAAATCCCCGATCCAGTTCATTGAAAGTAACATTTTCCCGTCCTCCTTATTCGCTCACGAATTGTGAAAGCGCCGCAAGATCGCCGGAATTGAAATCACGGATATCCTTCACGCCGTATTTCATCATGGCCAGCCGCGTCAACCCAAGGCCGAAAGCAAAGCCGGTATATTCTTCGGGGTCGATCCCTCCCTCGCGCAGAACGTTCGGATGAATCATGCCGCAGGGGCATAACTCCAGCCAGCCGCTGTTCTTGCAGGAAGGGCATCCCTTGCCGCCGCAGATCAGGCAGTTGATATCCAGCTCAAAACCCGGTTCGGTAAACGGGAAAAAGCCGGGGCGCAAACGGACATTGATCGGCCGGCAAAAGACCTCGCTCAGCATCGTTTTCATGAAATAGATGAGGTTGGATATGGAAATATTTTTATCGATCATCATCCCTTCCATCTGGAAGAAGGTGTTTTCATGGCAAGCGTCTGTCGCCTCGTTCCGGAAACACCGGCCGGGGAAGATTGCGCGGAGCGGAACCCCGTATTTTTTCATAATGGCATTCTGCGCGGCAGATGTCTGGGTTTTAAGCAACTGCCCGTTTTCAAGGTAATAGGTATCCTGCATATCGCGGGCAGGGTGGTGTTTCGGAATGTTCAGAGACTCAAAGCACTGGTAGTCATTGACGACTTCGGCATAATCTTCGACCGTAAAACCCATACCGGTAAAAATCTCTTCCAGTTCGCGCTGGACGAGCGTGATCGGATGGTAGGAACCTTTTTCCTCGCGCCGCGGCAGGGTGGGATTGTAACGCTTGGCCGAGCGGATGGCGGCGACCAAAGAGGCTTCGGACAAGCGGCGACCGGCCTCTGCCAGTCTCTTTTCCACCTCGTCACGGAACCCGTTGATCTCCTGACCGGCTTCTTTCCTCTCTTCGCCGGGCAACTCGCGCAGACTTTTCAAAAGGTCGGTAACGGCCCCTTTCTTCCCGAGGAAGGAAACTCTCATTTCTTCCAGCGCTTCGGGAACCGCAACCGTGGCAAGACGCGCTTCAAAATCTTCACGCAATGCCTGTATCTTGCTTTTCATTTTTTTCTTCCTTTCACTCCCGCAGGCGGGAACGTAAAAATATATACAAAAGACAGTATAGCAAACATTTGTTCCTATTGCAAGAGAAACGCGGCAAATTTCACGATTTTTCCCTTTGCCCGGCTTTGCCCCGACTGCCGGGCGGTTGATTTTGCCCTGCTTTGCCCCATGCCGGGCGGGTTTCCCTTGTCCGGCGGTTACCTTTTGCCCGTCTTCGCGCCGCCCCGCCACCTGAACCCCGGTCATGTCCGGCTTTTTCCGAATGCCCGGCTTTTTCCGAATGCCCGGCTTTTTCCGAACGCCCGGCTTTTTCCGAACGCCCGGCGGTTGCTTTTGCCCTGTTTTGCCCCCATGCCGGACGGTTGATTTTGCCCGTCTTCTCGCCGACCCCGCCACCTGAACCCCAGCTATGTCCGGCACTTTCTTGCGCCCGGCTGTTGATTTTGCGCGACGGGTTTCCTGTCAGACGGGGTCTTTTCCCCGAATGCCAGACGGTTGCTCTTGCCCCTCGTGCCGGGCGGGCTTTCCCTTGCTCGGCGGTTGATTTTGCCCATCTTCGCGCCGCCCCGCCATCCAAGCCCCGGCCATACCCGGCACTTTCTTACGCCCGGCGGTTGATTTTGCCCTGCTTTGCCCCCATGCCGGGCGACTGCCCTTTGCCCGTCTTCTCGCCGACCCGCCACCTGAACCCCGGCCATACCCGGCTCTTTCTTGCGCCCGGCTGTTGATTTTGCCCATCTTCGCGCCGAGCCGCCACCTGAACCCCGGTCATATCCGGCTTTTTCCGAATGCCCGGCTTTTTCCGAACGCCAGGCGGTTGATTTTGCCGACTTTTTCTATGCCGGGCGGTTGATTTTGCCCATCTTCGCGCCGACCCCGCCATCCAAACCCCGGTCATGCCCGGCACTTTCTTGCGCCCGGCGGTTGATTTTGCGCGACGGGTTTCCTGTCAGGCGGGGTCTTTTTTCCAAAAGCCCGGCGATTTTCTTACGCCCTGCTTTTTCCGAATGCCCGGCTTTTTCCGAACGCTCGACTTTTTCCCTTGCCCGGCGGTTGATTTTGCCCGTCTTCTCGCCGACCCCGCCACCTGAACCCCAGCTATGTCCGGCACTTTCTTGCGCCCGGCTGTTGATTTTGCGCGACGGGTTTCCTGTCAGACGGGGTCTTTTCCCCGAATGCCAGACGGTTGCTCTTGCCCCTCGTGCCGGGCGGGCTTTCCCTTGCTCGGCGGTTGATTTTGCCCATCTTCGCGCCGCCCCGCCATCCAAGCCCCGGCCATACCCGGCACTTTCTTGCGCCCGGCAGTTGATTTTTCCCGGCGGGTTTCCTGTCAGACAGGGTCTTTTTCCGAATGCTCGACTTTTTCCCTTGCCAGGCGGTTGATTTTGCCCTGTTTGCCCCCATGCCCGGCTGTTGATTTTGCGCGACGGGTTTCCTGTCAGACGGGGTCTTTTTCCCGAATGCACGGCGATTTTCTTACGCCCTGCTTTTTCCGAACGCCAGGCTTTTTCCGAACGCTCGACTTTTTCCCTTGCCCGGCGGTTGATTTTGCCCGTCTTCGCGCCGCCCCGCCACCTGAACCCCGGTCATGTCCGGCACTTTCTTGCGCCCGGCGGTTGATTTTGCCGACTTTTTCTATGCCGGGCGGTTGATTTTGCCCATCTTCGCGCCGCCCCGCCATCCAAACCCCGGTCATGCCCGTCTTTTTCCGAATGCTCGCCTTCGTCGGCGCACCTCTTTTGTAAAAAACGAGCTACCCGGAAAACCGTGCGTCTTTTTGGTTTCTTTCCTGCTTTTTTTGATGTTTTTTACAGATTACGTGCATTTCTTTGAATTTTGTGATATAATAGACAAAAACCCGCAAATGAGAATATTTCCGGTACGCAAGCCAAACCAAAAAGCAGAAAGGAACCGCCATGCCGCAGAGTCTGGATTTTTATACAAGCCGATACCTCAAACAAACCTCTCCCAGCCGGGAAGGAATTCGTTGTGCGCATCATCCGCTTCTCGGCGAGGTGCGGTTGCATTTGCATGATTTTTTTGAGATGGAGCTGGTCACGGCCGGAACCGTCCCGCAAAAGATCAACGGCGCGCCGCTTGATGGCGTTGTCGGAGATTTTGTCCTGATGGACCTGCGATCGACCCAGCGCATTCTGTGTCCTTCTCCGCCGGCTCCGGGGAAGTCTCCGATGCTGTTGACGCTCGGGGTTTCGCCCGCCGAAGCCGACCCGGCCGTTTTACATCTGCTTTCCTCTCTCAAGCTCCCTCTCGCCGGCCATCTTTCTCCCGAAAAAGTGGAAAAGGCCATCCGTATTTCCGAAGAACTTTCCGAGGCGATTATCAGCTCGTCACCCTATGCGCGCGAAAAAATTCTGGCTCTTTCCCTGCTCCTGCTCTCCCTGCTTTGCGAAGAAGGCCACCCGCTGGAAGCCGGAACCGAAGAAGCACGGGGTTACCATTATATCCGGTGCGCGCTTGTTTACCTGAACGAAAACTCCCGTCAACCGCTTTCTCTTTCCGAATTGGCCGCAGCTATCCATATTTCCCCCTGCTACCTTTCCGACCTCTTTTCCCGGCTGGTCGGTTGTCGTTTCACCGAATATCTGACAACCTTTCGTCTCAAAAAAGCCCGAAAACTTTTGCGTGACGGGAACACTTCTGTTTCTGATATTGCCGCCGAATGCGGATTCTCTTCCCCTGCCAACTTCACCCGCGCACACCGCCGCGTTTACGGAATCTCTCCGTCCGAATACCGGAAATCTCTCGGGAAAGAGGACTGTGCCGAAAGGGCGGAATGATCTTTTCAAGAACGCCGGGAAAACGTTTTCTCTTTGCGAAAATGCTCTTTTCTCCCGAAAGCCTCTTCTCCTCCGCGCCCTTCTCCGCCCGACCAACCCATCTCCGTCCAACCAACCCGTCTCCTTCCAAGCTCACATGGCATGCATATTTTTTACCGCTTTTCGAAAAAGCGGGGCCGATTTTCCGCTTGGCATAGGGAGAAAAACCGGGCATGGGAAGCCGTCTGGTATAGGAAAAACCGCTTTTGGTGAATTGAGGAAAGCCGGGTGCAAGAAAGTGCCGGGCATGGAAAGGGTTTAGACGGTGGGTCGGCGTTAAGACGAAAACGAGGGAAATGTTCCGCAGAGTCCGCGTAAAGAAAAAGGCAATTCACTCCGGATTGCCTCTTTTTATTTGCAAACCCCGGCGCGACAGGGCAAAATCGGATAGGGGAGCGCATGAACCCGGCGAATCCGGCCGGGCATAGGGAACCCCGGCACGGTGGGGCGGCGTTAAGCCGAAAAAAGGGCCATGTTCCGCAGAGTCCGCGTAAAGAAAAAGGCAATTCGCTCCGGATTGCCTCTTTTTATTTGCAAACCCCGGCGCGGCGGGGTAAAATCGAACAGGGGAGCACAGGAACCCGGCGAATCCGGCCGGGCATAGGTAGGGCAAAAGCCGGGCGCGGCGGGGCAAAATCGGACAGGGGGGAGAAGGAACCCCGCCGGGCAGAAGAAGAAAAACCGGGAGCAGGAACCCCGCCGGGCATAGGGAAACCCGGCACGGTGGGGCGGCGTTAAGCCGAAAAAAGGGCCATGTTCGGCAGAGTCCGCGTAAAGAAAAAGGCAATTCACTCCGGATTGCCTCTTTTTATTTGCAAACCCCGAGGTGGCGGGGTGAAAAGAACTTCCTTGCCGGGCATAGGGAGAAAATCCGGGCGCAGGGGAACCCGTTGGGCATAGGGAACCCCGAGGCGGCGGGGTAAAATCGAACAGGGGAGCGCAGGAACCCGCCGGGCATAGGAAACCCCGGCGCGGCGGGGCAAAACCGGACAGGGGGGGAGAAGGAACCCCCGCCGGGCATAGGGAGAAAATCCGGGCGCAGGGAACCCGCTGGGCATAGGGAACCCCGGCACGGTGGGGCGGCGTTAAGCCGAAAAAAGGGCCATGTTCGGCAGAGTCCGCGTAAAGAAAAAGGCAATTCGCTCCGGATTGCCTCTTTTTATTTGCAAACCCCGAGGTGGCGGGGTGAAAAGAACTTCCTTGCCGGGCATAGGGAGAAAATCCGGGCGCAGGGAACCCGCTGGGCATAGGGAACCCCGGCGCGGCGGGGCAAAATCGGACAGGGGGGAGAAGGAACCCCCGCCGGGCATAGGGAGAAAAACCGAGCGCAGGGAACCCCGGCGTGGCGGGGTGAAAAGAACTTCCTTGCCGGGCATAGGGAGAAAATCCGGGCGCAGGGAACCCGCCGGGCATAGGGAACCCCGGCGCGGCGGGGCAAAACCGGACAGGGGGGGGAGAAGGAACCCCCGCCGGGCAGAAGAAGAAAAACCGGGCGCAGGGAACCTTTCTTTGCGCAGGAGCATAGACGACCCGCCCGGCGCGGCGGGGCAAAATCGGACAGGGAGAAAAGGAACCCCCGCCGGGCAGAAGAAGAAAAACCGGGCGCAGGGAACCCACCGGGCAGAAGAAGAAAAGCCGGGCAAGGAAACCTTTCTTTGCGCAGGGAGCGCAGACGAAACGCCCGGCGCGGCGGCGGGGCAAAATCGGACAGGGGGAAGGAACCCCCGCCGGGCAGAAGAAGAAAAAACGGGCGCAGGGAACCCGCTGGGCATAGGAAACGCCCGGCGCGGCGGGGTAAAATCGAACCGGGGAGCGCAGGAACCCGCCGGGCATAGGGAGAAAATCCGGGCGCAGGGAACCTTTCTTTGCACAGGGAGCATAGACGACCCGCCCGGCGCGGGGCCGATTTCTTTTACGTGGGCTGCATCAAGCGAAAATTTCAGCCTGTTTCGCCCGGCGGCGGTTTCACCCGTTGGCCTGTTTCGCCCCGTCGGTCTGTTTCACTCGTCGGCCTGTTTCGCTCGTCATCCTGTTTCGCTCGTTGGTTTTTTTCATCTGTCGGCCTGTTTCACCCGTCGGCCTGTTTCGCCCGTCGGTCTGTTTCACTCGTCAGCCTGTTTCACTCATCGGCGGTTTCACCCGTTGGCCTGTTTCATCGGTCGGCCTGTTTCGCTCGTTGGCCGTTTCACTCGTCAGCGGTTTCCAAGTCTTGTCGTGTGATGACGCTGTATCCGTCCAGTCCGATAATATAATGGCCGAGAAACCGCATCCCCACCCCGTCCAGCGCACGGAGAACCGAAAGCGTGGCGTCATGGTCTTCACGCGATGCAAACGCCGGACCGTCCGGATGATTGTGCGAAAGCAGCACCGCGTCGGCATGGAGAGAGATTGCGCGTTCCACCATGGTTCGCGGTGAAAAGGAAGCGGCGTTGACCGTTCCGCCGGGCTGGCTCCACTGTCCGACAACCCTTCCTTTTTTATCAAAGAAAAGTAAAAACGGTCTTTCTTCGCCCGTCAGTCGGTAAATTCCCGAAAGATAGACCGCCATGTCCTCTTCCTTTTCGGGAGGCGGAACCGGTCGGCTCCGCATGATATACCGGTGACACTGCCCGAGCAGAGAAACCAGAATCGCCGCGCGCCGGCCGATTTTTGCCCGCCGCATAAGTGTGCCGGCCTCTGCCGATGCGGCCGGGCGAAGCCCGCCGAAAGTTTCGCCTATCGAAACGGCCTCTTTTTCCGGGCAACCCGCCAGCGAAAACAGTTTCGCAAGTTGAAAAACGGCCTTTGTCGTCTTCTCTTCCTCTTTCTTGCAGGGGGAGTTTTCGCCGCCTTCGTTTTTCGGCGTCAAAGAATCCTGTCCGGTTGTTTTCTGCTCCGGGTCGGTTTGCAGGACCCCGTTCTTTCGGAATGCCCCGGCAGAAGAGCGGCGGAGCAAGGTACAATACCCGTTTTCCTGCACAAGGAAGTGTTCCAGCATCCCGATTCCGGCGCCCGAGAAAAGCTCATAAAGACGGCGGGTTTCATAGAGGTCTTCCTGCGTCGGCAACGCCATTTTCTTCCCCGGATGACTGTGCGCCAGCACACAGGCAGTCGCCCGGAAAAGCAAGGCGGTGCGCACCGCCTCTTCCGCGGAAAACCCCGGCGAATGCAAAGAACCGGGGAAAAAGAATTCCGTTGCGATCCGGCGGCCGTTATTATCCAGCAGGAGCATGGTCAGCCCTTCCCGAAAATCCCCTGCATAATAGTCGAGAAAACGTTTTCCGAACGTTGCGGCATCCAGGCAGAGCGCTTCCCGGCACGGCATTTCATTGGCCGCCCGCCTCATCGTTTCTCCGAAGCAGAGAAGGAAGTCGGCCGTATGTTCCGCCACACCGAAAACGCGGCAAAGCTCTTCCCTGCCTGCCGTCAGTACGTTTTCCGGCGAACCGAAGGCCGAAAGCAGACCGTGCGCCGTCGGATTGGTGTCCCGACGGGGAATTGCGTAAAAGAGCAGCAGTTCCAGCAGATTGTGCGGCTGAAAGCCGTCCGCCCCCTCGGCAAGATACCGCTCACGCAATCTTTCCCTGTGATTTTTGTGAATCGCCTGCCCGTCCATCCGCTTCTCCTTTCGTTCTTCTTTTCCCCGCGCTCTCCCGCTTTTTGTCCTGCCGGAGCCATCACGTCCCGCAGCCTTTTCCGGGCGTTTCGCGGCCGTCTTTCTTCTTTCCGCGCTCTTGCCTGTCGGAACGCTGTCCGGCGGCTTCAATCGTTTTCGTATATTATAATCTTTTCGCCTGCGACGGTCAAGCCGGAACCGGAAATTTCACGCTTTTTTTCTTTCTTTTCCCAGACTAAATTCTGCCGCAAATTCTTTCCCACACTAAATTCCTCTTCAAATTCCACGGTGGAATTTCCTTTGGGAATTCACTTTTTCTTTCTTCCGGAAAGAAAATTCACGCCAAATCTTTACTTCCGCCGAAATCTATGTTATACTTTCTTAATGTTGTATCTTGTAATAATCCTATAAAAAACCTCCCCGCGCGTGCGTACCATGTCTCCGGGGGGCGGGGAAAGGAGCCGCATGGAGAAGCGTTACCGCGCCGCATTTCTGACGCTCGGCTGCCGCGTTTCGCAATACGAGACCGAAGCCGTGCGGGAATCCTTTCTGTCCGCCGGGTTCCGGCTTGCCGCCGAGGGAGAACCGGCCGACGCAGTCGTCATCAACACCTGTACCGTCACCGCGGAGAGCGACCGCAAATCCGCCAAAGCCATCCGCCGGGCCATCCGTGAAAACCCCGGGGCTGTTCTGCTCGTTATCGGCTGTTATGCCGAGCGCTCGGCGGCGGAAATCGCACGGATTCCCGGGGTATCCTATATCAGCGGTACCGTCAATAAAATGGCCTGCGTTTTTGTTGCGCTCCGCCTGCTCGGGGAGCGTGCCGCCGACCTGCCTCCCCGCCCGCCGGAAATTTCCGTTCTGCCGCTTGCCGGTGCGGGCTATGAGCCTATGTCGGTCTCTTCGGCTCCGCGCACCCGCGCCTATATCAAGATCGCCGACGGCTGTGACTGCCACTGTACCTACTGCGCTATCTCGGGTGCGCGCGGGGCCGTCCGCTCCCGCCCGAAGGAAGAGATTTTTGCGGAAATACGCCGCCTTGCCGCCGGGGGTACCCGCGAGGTCGTTCTCACGGGGATTGAAACCGCCGCCTATGGCCGCGACCTCGGTTCCTACCGCCTGATCGACCTTTTGGAAGAAGCCGACGCGCTCCCGGTTGACCGTATCCGTCTCGGCTCGCTCTCTCCCGAAGTGCTGACCGAGGATTTTCTCACCCGCGCCGCACGTCTGTCCCGCCTCTCCCCGCACTTTCATCTGTCGGTGCAAAGCGCGGCCGACCCGGTCCTTGCCGCCATGAAACGCCGCTATAATGCCGCGTGGCTCTATGCCGCCGTTGACCGGGCGCGCGCCCAGATCCCCGGGGTGCAGTTCACCTGCGATATGCTGGTCGGGTTCCCCGGAGAAAGTAAAGAAGACTTTGCAAAAACGCTGCGTTTTTCGGAATATGCACACTTTTTACATATGCACATCTTTCCATACTCCCCCCGTTCCGGCACGCCGGCCGCCCATTATCCGGACCAACTCTCCACGGAAGAAAAACGGGCGCGTTGCCGGGAACTCTCGGCCGTGGCCGCCCGGATGCGCCGTGAAATTCTTGCGGATTGCGTGACAGCGGGAGATGCGCTGACGGTTCTTTTTGAAACGTCGGAAGGCGGGTTTTCCACCGGGCATACGCCATCCTTTCTGGAAGTCCGCGTGAAGACCGACGCAGATCTGCACGGCCTGATTCTTCCCGTCCTGCCAACCGGCATCCTCGGCGAATGCCTGAGCGGCCGCCTTGTCGAAGGGCCGGGCGTACGGGAGCAGTCCGGGCCTCTTTGCGGCCAAAACGCGGAATGAGCCGTTATTCTTCGTTTATACAATTTTCTTCGGTTATGCAAAAATATATAGAGAAAGTGGTTTAAGGAAATGAAAAACACGGAAAAAACAATGGACAGGATTGTTGCCCTGTGCAAAACGCGCGGTTTTATTTACGCCGGCTCCGAGATTTACGGCGGGCTGGCCAACACCTGGGATTACGGCCCTTTGGGCGTTGAACTGAAAAACAATATCAAGCGCGCCTGGTGGAAGAAATTCATCCAGGAAAACCGTTACAACGTCGGACTGGACGCCGCCATTCTGATGAACCCGCAGACCTGGGTGGCCAGCGGTCACCTCGCCGGGTTCTCCGATCCGCTGATGGACTGCCGCGAATGCCATGAGCGCTTCCGGGCGGACAAGCTGATTGAAGATTACTGCGCGACGCATTCCCTGACAACGGAAAAGCCGATCGACTCCTTCACACAGGCAGAAATGAAAGCCTTCGTCGAAGAAAAAGCCATCCCCTGCCCGAGTTGCGGCAAGCACAATTTTACCGACATCCGTCAGTTCAATCTCATGTTCAAGACCTTTCAGGGCGTGACCGAAGACGCTCGGAACACCGTGTATCTCCGCCCCGAAACCGCGCAGGGAATCTTCACGAACTTTGCCAATGTCCAGCGCACGACGCGCCGCAAACTTCCTTTCGGGATCGGACAGATCGGAAAGTCTTTCCGGAATGAGATCACCCCCGGCAACTTCATTTTCCGCGTTCGTGAATTTGAGCAGATGGAACTGGAATTCTTCTGCAAACCGGGAACCGACCTCGAATGGTTCTCCTACTGGCGTGAATTCTGCCGCAAATGGCTGCTTTCCATCGGCCTGCGCGAAGAAAACATCCGCCTGCGCGACCACAGCCCCGAAGAACTCTGCTTCTATTCCAAAGCGACGACCGACTTTGAGTTTCTCTTCCCGTTCGGATGGGGAGAACTTTGGGGCGTTGCCGACCGTACCGACTATGACCTTACCCAGCACCAGTCCGTCTCCGGCAAGGACCTCACTTATTTCGACCAGGAAACCAACGAGCGCTATATCCCCTACGTGGTCGAGCCGAGTCTCGGTGTGGAACGGACGGTCCTCTCGGTTCTCTGCGACGCTTACGACGAAGAAGAACTGGCCGAAAACGATACGCGCGTCGTCCTGCATCTGCACCCCGCCCTTGCGCCGATGAAAGCGGCCGTCCTTCCTCTTTCCAAAAAACTCTCGGAAGCAGCCACCCCGCTTTACGAAGAACTTTCCGCATACTTCAGCGTGGATTTTGACGATGCCGGTTCGATCGGCAAGCGTTACCGCCGCGAAGACGAGATCGGTACGCCCTTCTGCATCACCTACGATTTCGACAGCGAAACCGACCGTTGCGTTACGGTGCGGGAACGCGACAGCATGCAACAGGTGCGGATTCCGATTTCCGACGTGCGCGCCTATATCGAGGAGCGTATCCGTTTCTGATTTCCCCCGCCGGGAAAATAACCGCCGCGGGCAAGTCTCCTCTCTTGTCAAATCCGTTGCGGGGAATGCCCAGGAAATAATTGCCACAGTTGCGGGGAATGCCCCGAAAATAATTGCCGCAGTTGCGGGGAATGCCCCGCAAATACCTGCCGCGCAGGCAAGCCTTTGGCTTCCCCGCAAAAAGAAAAAACCCTGTTCCCGGGGTCCTCTCCGATACGCTCCGCCGTGCAGCCCTGAACTCCTTTTGTTTTTCATGCGGCTGCTCTATGGAGAGGATGTCACCTTCCGGGCGCGGGGTTTTCTCTTTTTTGTCCGCGTTTTGTCAAGTTTTGTTTTCATTTTTTGATTTTTTGCGGAAAACAATAAATTTGCTGAGAATATAATTAAGCAAAACGACGACCACGCTGGCCACCGCCTTCACCCACATGGCGGAAAGCCCCAGCCATGTAACAAAAACCGCGATAATGGCTTCCTCCACCCCGAAACTGGCCACCCGGCTGAGGTAAAATTCCCCGATTTGCAGGAAAAATGACCGCCCCCGCACTTCACGCCCGGCCGAAAAGACCCAGGCGCGATTGGTGAAGAAAGCAACCAGCACCGCGCTCACCCAGGCCACAAGGTTGGCCGGATGCTCGTTCCACCCGATTTTTTCGTGAAAAAGCCAAAAGACCGCGAAACTCACAAAGGTCGTGACCGCACCGAAAAACAGATAAAGCAGAACCTCTCTGTACCGCGCAAAGAACGGTGCCGCCCACCGAAGCCCCGGCAAAGTGAAGAGCTTGTCAAAAAGGTCCGGCGTGCGCGGCGACGCAGAAACTTTTTCTTCGCCGGCGTTTCTCTTCGCTTGCGCGTCGTTTTGCGCGGGATTCCGTCCGGGAGTTTTTTCTTCTGCCCGCCCAGGCCTTTCTTCTTGCCCGGTTTCTTCTTCCCGCCCGGGAATCCGGTCGTTCTGTTCGCCCATCGGATTTCTCCGTCCTTTCTCTTTTCGCCCGAAGGCGTTCGCTACCCGTCCAGTATAGCATTTCTTTCCCGCGCTGTCAACCGGCGCGCCGGTCTCTTGCCCGGGTCGCTGTTTGCTCCTCTGCCCGGAGTTTCCCCTTCGCGCCCCGCCGGAACGTATCCCCTCTTTCGCCGGGCTTTCTCCTCTCTTCCTTTTTCCGCACCGCTCTTTCGCGCGCTTTCCGTCTGCGCCGGTTGCTTGACACCGTCTCTCCTTTCTGCTATACTGGAACCGAAAAAACACCGTCCGGGCATCCTTGCCGCGGAGAAAGGGGAATTTTATGAAAATCGACAAGCCTCTCAGCGAACTTTTGTCGCACGTTGACCATACGCTGCTCTCTCCCACCGCAACGTGGGAAGACATCCGTTCCGCCATTGAAGACGGAATCGCCTTTTCCACCGCCTCGGTCTGTCTGCCGCCTTCCTATGTCAAAAGGGCCGGTGAATTTGCCAAAGGACTGATCCCGATCTGCACCGTCATCGGATTTCCGAACGGGTATTCCTCTCCCGCCGCCAAATGTTTTGAAGCGGCCGATGCCGTCAAAAACGGCGCGGACGAGATCGACATGGTCATTGACCTCGGCGCCTTGAAGGATCGGCGATACGACGCTCTTCTTTCCGAAATCAACGCCGTGAAAGAAGCCTGTGACGGCCGGATCCTGAAAGTCATCATCGAGACCTGCCTGCTCACAGAGGAAGAAAAAATCCGGATGTGCGAGATTATATCGGCTTCCGGGGCAGACTATGTGAAAACCTCCACCGGCTTTTCGTCCGGCGGAGCCACCCGGGAAGACATCCGCCTCTTTGCCGCGCATATAAAGGGGAAGAAGATCAAAGCCGCCGGCGGCATTTCTTCCTTGCAGGACGCAGAGGATTTTCTCTCTCTGGGAGCCGACCGGCTCGGTACCAGCCGGATTATCAACCTCGTCAAAACCCTTTTATAATCGTTGCGAAAACGTTTTCTTTTCCAATCACAATCGCCTCATTTCATGCCCGTTGGCAGAATTGGCAAAAAGGAGAAATGCTATGAGCTTCTGTCCTACCCCGCATATCCATGCCGAAGAAGGTGACTTTGCCAAAACCGTCCTCATGCCGGGCGACCCGTTGCGCTCGGAATTCATCGCCCGCCGGTTTCTTACCGACGCCCGCCTTGTCAACAATGTGCGCGGCGTGCAGGGCTATACCGGGTTTTACGCCGGATGTCGCGTTTCGGTCATGGCCAGCGGCATGGGAATCCCTTCCATGGGCATTTATTCCCATGAACTCTATCGTTTTTTCGGAGTCGAAAACATTTTGCGGATCGGGTCGGCCGGTGCCATCCGTGAAGATATCGCGCTTTCCGACATTGTGATCGGAATGGGTGCCTGCACGAATTCCGCCTTCGCCGCACAATTCCATCTGCCCGGCACTTTTGCCCCGATCTGCGACTACCGCCTGCTTTCCGCCTGCGTATCGGAAGCGGAAGAGATGTCTCTGCCTTTCCATGTCGGCAATCTTCTCTCGTCCGATACCTTTTATGACGATGTGGAAGGTCTGCCCGAGTCGCTGACCCCCGTCTCCGCATTCGGGAAAATGGGCGTTGCGGCCATCGAAATGGAAGCGGCCGCCCTCTATATGAACGCCGCCCGGTTCGGGAAAAAAGCGTTGGCTGTCTGCACGGTTTCCGACCAGCTCCTGCGCGGAGAGCGACTCACCGCCGAAGAGCGGCAGAACAACTTCACGGCGATGATTGAACTGGCGCTCCGTACCGCTGTGGCCATCGAGCGCGGCATCTCCCATGACTGACCGGGAGCTATGCGCGGCGGCGCGCCGGGCACGCGCAATTTCCTACGCGCCGTACTCTCATTTCACGGTCGGAGCCGCGCTCCTGACGGAAAACGGAAAATGTTTTTTTGGTTGCAATATTGAAAACGCGGCCTACACGCCGACCGTCTGCGCAGAACGGGTCGCCTTTTTCCGGGCAATTTCGGAAGGCGAACGTCATTTTGCCGCCATCGCCGTTTGCGGCGGGCCGGAAGGGCAGGAATGCGCTCCGATCGCGCCCTGCGGCGTCTGCCGTCAAGTCATGGCGGAGTTTTGCGCTCCGGATTTCCGCGTGCTTTCTGTCCTGCCGGACGGGGAGTTTCTCTGCCGGACATTTTCCGATCTGTTCCCTGATGCATTCGGCCCCGGAAACCTTGAAAACGTCCTCAGCGATCGACCGTAAGGAGAAAATATCGTGCGAATCTATGATATTATTGCAAAAAAACGGGATGGCGGAAGCCTTTCCCGGGAAGAACTTGCTTTTTTTGTGGATCGATATGTCAAAGGAGAGATTCCCGATTACCAGGCCGCGGCGCTGACTATGGCGATCTGTCTTCGCGGAATGGACGAACGCGAGACCATCGATCTCACTTCGCTGATGACGGTCTCGGGCGATACGGTCGATCTTTCGGAATTCGGCGATACGACCGTCGATAAGCATTCCACCGGCGGGGTCGGTGACAAGACCACACTGATCATTGCGCCGGTTGCTTCATCCCTCGGTGCAACGGTCGCCAAACTTTCGGGGCGCGGGCTCGGGCACACCGGCGGAACCGTTGATAAACTTGAATCCGTTCCGGGGTTTTGCACGGAGTTAGCGCCGGAAGCCTTCCGAAAACAGCTACATGCCATCGGACTGGCAATCGCAGGGCAAAGCGGGAATTTTGTTCCCGCCGACAAAAAACTTTACGCTTTGCGGGATAGCACCGCCACGGTGGAAAGCCTGCCGCTGATCGCTTCAAGCGTCATGTGCAAAAAATTGGCAACCGGCGCCCGCTCACTGGTGCTTGATGTCAAAGCCGGGCGCGGGGCCTTCATGAAAACGCCCGAGGCCGCCACGGAACTGGCCGCTCTCATGAAAAAAATCGGTGAATCCTGCGGGCGGCGCGTCAGCGCGCTTGTCACCGATATGAACATTCCTTTGGGTCGGGCTGTCGGAAACGCCACCGAAATGCGGGAAGCTCTGGCGGTTCTGCGCGGGGAGATCGCCGAAGGGGCGCTTTTTGAGGTTTCCGTCGCACTGGCTTCCCGGATGGTTTCTCTTTCTCTGCACAAAAGCGTGGAAGAATCCGAAGATTTAGTAAAGAATACTTTACAATCCGGCCATGCGCTGGAACGTTTTGCCGAGATGGTCGAATGGCAGGGGGGCGACCCGCGCGCCATCTATGACCCCACCCGGCTCCCTGTGGCGGCTTACTGCCAAACGGTATGTGCGCCGCGCGACGGATATCTCGCAGAGCTGGATGCCGGGGAAGTCGGCGTTTCTTCTCTTCTTCTCGGCGCAGGCCGACAGAAAAAAGGCGACCCGATCGATCCGGCCGCCGGGCTGATCCTGCACAAGAGTCCCGGGGAATACGTCCGCGCCGGGGAACCGCTCGCCACGCTGTACGCTTCTTCCCCCTCGCTCTTTTCAGAATCGGAAAAACGTTTTCTCTCCGCGGTGGTCCTGTCCGAAGAACCCCCGGCACCGCGGCCTCTCCTTTTGCGCGTTCTTTGATTTTTCCTTTTTCTTTCCCTCGGTCGGCCCTTGTAAAAAGGGCCGGCCTTTTTTTGCAGAGGTCGTCTTTTTTGCAGGGTCGGCCTTTTTTGCAGGGGGCAGGCTTTTTTACAGGGCCGGCCTTTTTTGCAGGGTTGGCCTTTTGCAGGGGGCAGCCTTTTTTGCAGGGTTGGCCTTTTGCAGGGGGCAGCCTTTTTTGCAGGGTCGGCCTTTTTTGCAGGGTTGGCCTTTTGCAGGGGGCAGGCTTTTTTACAGGGCCGGCCTTTTTTGCAGAGGTCGTCTTTTTTGCAGGGCCGTCTTTTTTTGCAGGGCCGGCCTTTTGCAGGGTCAGGCTTTTTTGCAGGGGCGGCCTTTTGCAGGGCCGTCTTTTTTTGCAGGGGTCGGCCTTTTGCAGGGTCGGCTTTTATAACGCCCTTCCGGGGATTTTTCCGGGGCGTAAATCTCCGAAGCAAGCCGGGGCGCAAAATTTCGCGGGAAAGTCCGGGGCGTAAAATTTCAGAGCAGGTCAGGCGGCAGGCTGCCGCCTGTCAACGCAAAGGTTTCACTCCCTCTGCCGATACCGCGACCCGCACCTGTTGCCGTATATCTTCGCATGACGCGCCGAGAAAGAGGGTGTAAATACCTTCGCCCACCTCTTCGCGATCATGCGCCACCGCATAATAAGTAAAGTCCTCCGGCATCAGTTTCAGCTTGATTTCCTTCGAGCCTCCGGCCGGGATCAGATCCTTGGAAAAAGCGCAGAGTTCCTTTGCGGGGCGATAGATGAAACCGTTTTCCGCATGACGATAAAGCTGGCTGATTTCCTTGCCGTCGCGCTCGGACAAATTCCGTATCCGGTAAGAAAGCGTCAGCCCGCCGTCCTCTTCTTCCTGCGTCTCGATCGGGTCATATTCAAACGAGGAATAACTGAGTCCGAACCCGAACGGGTAGGCCACCGGACAGCCGTAACTGTCATAATAGCGATATCCGACATGCAGGCCTTCTTCGTACCGCGTCACATACAGAGACGAGTAGCTTCCGTACCCCACGCTCTGCTCCGCCGAAAGCGGAAAGGTCTCGCTCAATTTTCCGGAAGGGTTTGCCTGCCCTGTCAGAATTTTCGCCACGGCGCGAATGCCTCCCTCGCCGCAAAACCCGGCATATACGATTGCCGCCACATCGTCCGCCCACTCAGACACATCGATGGCCGACCCGGCAAAAAGCAAAACGACCGTATTCGGATTGGCGGCCGCCGTCTCACGGATGAGCGCCACACTCGGTTCCGAAAGTTTCATGGAAGCGCGGTTATAGCATTCGGCCTCCGTCGGGGACCCGGTTCCGACGCATACGATATTCACATCCGAAAGAAGGGCATTTTCCACCGCCTTATGAGGCGTTTGGAGAAATTCCGGGAAATCCTTGCGGATACCGCATTCATACGCCACGTGCGCCCGGCTCCAATCGGCGAGAATCCGGGGGAGAGAACCCGCGCCCCGCAACCATGTCACCACCGCCGAGCCTCCTCCGCAAAGATACGTGGGGTCGGGTTGTGCGAACCCGCCGCAGACCGAAAGAGCTTTCTCGGGCGAAAGCGGAAGCACCCCGTTGTTTTTCAACAGCACGATCCCTTCGGCGGCCGCATCCTCCGCCACGCGGAGCCTCTCTTCTACCGTGCGGCGGCGTTCGGGTTTTTGTATCGCGGCAACGCGTTCCAGGAATGTAAGGACGCGGCCGGCGCATTCATCCAGCGTTTTTTCATCAAGGAAACCGTTTTCGCAATCTTCCAGGAACTTATTATAGTTGGGTTCGGAAAAAGGCATTTCGAGATCCAGCCCGGCACGTGCCGAAGCCGCGCGGTCATAAACGGCACGCCAGTCCGACATGATAAGTCCGGTAAAACCAAATTCCCGGCGAAGCAGGTCGAAGTACTTGCCGTTTTCCGATGCCCGCACCCCGTTGATCCGGTTATAGGCACACATCAGTGCCAGCGGTTGCGCCTTCCGTATCGCAATCTCAAAGGGGCGCAGGTAGATTTCGCGAAGCGTCCGTTCATCTACTTCGCTGGAACACTCATGGCGGTTATATTCACTGTTATTTGCGAAAAAATGCTTGATGCAGGCCGCAACGCCGTTGTTTTGTAATCCGTTTATATAAGCGGCGGCAAGCTCTCCGGTCAAAAGCGGATCTTCGGAGAAATATTCAAAATTCCGCCCGCAAAGCGGGAGTCGTTTGATGTTGACGCCCGGGGCAAGCAGAACGTCCGCCCCCATGTCCTTTGCGTCATCAGCCAGACATTCGCCCACCGCGCCGGCAACCTCACGGCTCCAGCTATTCGCCAGGCATTGCGGTGCCGGATACCCGACCGAAGGGCGAGGTGCGCCGCCGCCTTCGTTTTCCTCCGGACAGCGCAATCCGCAAGGCCCGTCCGCCACGCGTACACGGGGGAGTTTTCCGCCAAGGTCTGCCGTATACCATGGTCCGTCTCCGCACAAAAGCCGTGCTTTTTCCTGCATGGTCAGCTCTGTAATTTTCATATTCTTCTCCTGTATATAATGTTTTGTTTACATTTTATCGGTTTTGCCGGATATGTGTATGGTTTTCTTCCCTTTTTCAACGGTTTTTTGCTTTTAGATTTTGGCTTGCCGCGCTTTTTTCCTTCGGGGTTTCTCTACCGTTCTTTTCAGGACAAAGAATCTTGCAAGCCTTGGCAGAAGCACCCGGGAAACCGGCTTACAAAACAGGCGGGAACCGCAAGCGACCGTCAAATCCCAAAGCAATGCAAGGTGTATTTTCCGAACGGCAATCGGCCGACTTCGGCCGGCGGTGGCGGTGGTGGCGGTGGCGGTGGCGGTGGCGGTGGCGGTGGCGGTGGCGGAGATTTCTTTTTTATTATACCGCAAAGCCGCGGCAAACCTGAATGTTGTCGGCAACTCCCGTTGCCTTCGCGCTTTGCTGTGGCAAAACGCCGTTTCTGTTGAAAGGGGCGTTCCAAATCCCTTGCAAGTAAGTTTTCTCGCTTGTATTATAACATTACAACGGCTTACAAAAATAAATTTTTGTATCGCATTCGCAATATGTTCTTTGCGGAACGCAAAGAACAGCCGTTCGTTGAAATATGGCGAGAAAAAGTCCTTGCGAGCAAACTTTTTCTCTTATATTATAACATTACAACGGCTTACAAAAATAAATTTTTGTATTGCATTCGCAACAGGTTCTTTGCGGAACGCAAAGAACAGCCGTTCGTTGAAATATGGCGAGAAAAAGTCCTTGCGAGCAAACTTTTTCTCTTAATATTATAGCACGTCGGTTTTTCGCCTGTCAACCGGCGCGCACCCCTGCACCCGAGAGGTTGTTTTCTTTCGCCGGTGCTGTATTGTCGGCAAAAACCGCTTTCGTATAATGCTCGATACTTCACCGGGCTGTTTGGTTGCTCCATTCAGATCCCCATGCATACCCCCTTTTTTCGCGAATTTTTCGTTCCCTTCAAAGCAATTTTTCCGTCTTATCCTTTGCTTTTCCTTGGTTTCCCTGTGTTTCCCTGTGTTTCCTCGCCCCCCGTTGACAACTGCGCTAAAAGCGTTCTCTGCGCCCCTCCCCCCGCGCCGCCCCGAGATCCTTTTTCTCCGTTCCCACGTGAAGAATCTCCGCGCAAAGCGCAAATGCCCGTAAAGGCCGACGAAAAGGCGAATAAAAAGTCCTTTGAAGTGCTTTGGGAGAACGCATCGCCCCTTGCGTTTTTTCCTGTCGCACCCATTTCCTGCCCGCCGGGATATCAGGCTCGTCTGTTTCTTTTTTCTTTTTTGCATGCCGGAACCGTTTCCCTTGCTTGAGTCTCGTTCCGGGGCCTGTCGTGTGGTTCGCCGGAACGCCCTTGCAATTACCAGATTCGTACTCGCAAAAAAACAAAAAAAGAAGGCCCCGATTGGAACCCCCCTTTGTTGGTCGGAGCGACAGGATTCGAACCTGCGGCCTCTTGGTCCCGAACCAAGCGCACTACCAAGCTGTGCCACGCCCCGAAGAAATATAAGAAACAGAAGGGAACCTCCCCCTCTGCGCGAATAATTATAGCACATCGATTAACGCTTGTCAAGCATACAAAAAAATTTTCTTTGTCCATGTGCCAAGATTTTCAAAAAGCATAAACTTTCATGAAAAAACAAGAAAAAACAAACATTCCATCGGTGGCACTGCGGCATTTTCGCAAAATGCGAAACCGTTTTCCTTCAGTTTTTCCTTTTTCAGGAAAAAAGAAGACAAAAACCCCGGAAAAGGCGCGAAAACGTTTTCGCACTTTCTCCTTCTCCTTGTTTTTTCCCGTTTGGCTCCCGCCTGCGCGCTTTCCCGCCTTGCTTTTTGTTCTTCTTCCTTTCTTTTTTGCGTTCGGTAGCCCCATTCCCTCGTCCGTTTCGCTACGCTCGACAGGTTCCTTTCTTTTTTCAAAACCCTTCTTTGTTTTTCCTTTTATTTCCTTTTTATGCTTTTTCTTGTCCGCCCCCCCTTAAATTAACAAAAACTCAATCAATGCGGTCGTTCAATGCCTCCGTACTTCTCTCCTTTTTCTTCTATTTCCGCCGCCCTTCTGCTTTTTGCCGCAGTTTTTTATTTCTCCTCGCCCCCTTTATTTTCGTCTTGCTTTGATCTTCCTTCTCTTCGGGCCAAAGTACGCAGGGATCCTGCCCCTGCACAGTATCTCTCCGTGTAACAATATCAATATGCATTTCAGGGCGAATCTTTCTGCAAATTTTGTAAGGCTCGCTGGTCATATCAGACACTACTTTTTGAAAAGCGCGCAAATCCCCATATTTTTCCATTTTTTGTCTGAAATGTTTCACGTGAAACATTTTTCTTCTTAAAAAGCGAAGAAACCGCCCACGAAATCGCGAGTCTGCAACCCCCAAGCTCTTTTTCGTTCATGAGTCTTGTCATGAAAACGCACAAACTGCTTCCGGGAAAAAGCGCGGGGGAACGCACAAGAAAGCCAACAGGGAATCCCCGCGTTTTGAAGGCCGCTTTGGGTTCCGAAAAAAAATCGAGGCGGCGGTCTCCCGGATAACGCGCTTATTGTTATTCGTGTGACCGGAAGAGAAAATGCTTTGCTCGTTCAAAGGCGTTTTCCGTCGAATTTTGGCCGTTCGGGGGTGTGGCATTAGACATCGGTCAGGTCAAACAGCCTTCGGTCGGCCAATCGACAGGACGCGGCCGGGCCGGAGAAGAGGTGAGAAGGAGAAGTCCAGCAAAAATGCCCGTTCCGGGGCGGTTTCGCGGCCAGGGGCCTCGGTCGATCGACAGAGCAACGCCGTCAAACGCACTTTCCCGGCCACCATTGCACGGTTTTCGCCGTTCGTTCAAAAAATGTTTCACGTGAAACATTTTGCCTCCGTTCTGTCCGAGAGACGGGTTGAGTATACGCGCAACGGCCGTTTTTCTCTCCTTTTTGTTTCACGTGAAACATTTTTTTGTATTTGCCCGGAAAAGAGGCCAGCCAAGAGAGCGGCCGCCTTTGCGGGCAAAAATCTCCGCGCCAGCCCTTTTCTCCGCATGGAAACGCGTTTTTCGGTTCCGGATCTTTCTCTTTTTTGGGGGGATTGTCGTAGCAAAAAAGTTTCGGCCGGGGCGATGTGGTGGCGATTAGGGCAGAGCGCGAACGAGGAGCGGGGAGTGTGGAATAGCAAGAAAAGACCGGGCGGGGGCAAAAAGCGAAGAAACGGGGGGCGAATAGCAAGAAACGGGCGAAAAAATGGCAAAAACAACGGTGGAGCGCGGCCGGTTCGCTCTCTCCCATGTGAGGGCAAACGGGGGGTTCATCTGAGCAGAAGCGTTTGACCCCGGACAGCCAGTTTCGGCTTGATATGCATTGGGATAAAAGCGGGGGTTAGCGGTGTCGCGAACAGGTTGCGGCCGGGCCGGAGAAGAGGGGAGAAGGAGAATTCCGGTAAAATGCCTGTTCCGGGGCGGTTTCGCGGCCAGGGGCCTCGGTCAATCGACAGAGCAACGCCGTTAAACGCACTTTCCCGGCCACCATTGCACGCTTTTCGCCGTTCGTTCAAAAAATGTTTCACGTGAAACATTTTGCCTTCGTTCTGTCCGAGAGACGGGTTGAGTATGCGCGCAACGGCCGTTTTTCTCTTCTTTTTGTTTCACGTGAAACGTTTTTTGTGTTTGTCCGGAAAAGAGGCCAACCAAGAGAGCGGCCGCCTTTGTGGGCAAAAATCTCCGCGCCAGCCCTTTTCTCCGCATGGAAACGCGTTTTTCGGTTCCGGGTCTTTCTCTTTTTTGGGGCGGGGGGGGATTGTCGTGGCAGAAAAGTTTCGGCCGGGGCAGCGTTATGGCGGGGCAGACAGGGCGCGAATGGGGCACGGAGTGTGGGGGATAGCAAGAAAAGGCCGGGCGAGGCAAAAAGAGCGAAAAGCCGGGGCGAATAGCAAAGAACGGGTGAAAAATGGCAAAAACAGCGGTGTACGATAAGAAAAAAAGGGGGGGTGGGAATCTCCGGGCGCATGGCATGAGGAGACAGGAGAAGTAACAAGTGAGCGAAAAAGGAAAACCGCGGACGGTTTGGCGTGAAGTTGTCGAGAATTCCGGGCGGGGTAGCCAGGGCGCGATGTGATGGCGATTCGGGCAGGTAGAGCCGCGAAGTGAGAGCGGGCGCGGTGGCGGCGGGGGAGCAAAAAACGGCGAGGCACGGCGCTATGGCGCGCGGGGCAAACCGGGCGGGGAGCATGAATGTAAGACGGCAAAAAAAGAACAATTCGGGCAGGTAGGGCGGGACGCAACAAAAAGGCTCAAAAAGTGCGGTGAGCCGAAAAAGTGACAACGGCGCATTATTATGGCGGGCGTGCAATGTTATGGCGGAGAATCCCCGGGCGCATGACATGAGGAGACAGGAGAAGTAACAAGGGAGCGAAAAGGGAAAACCGCGGGCGGTTTGGCGTGAAGTTGTCGAGAATTCCGGGCGGGGTAGTCAGGGCGCGATGTGGTGGCGATTAGGTCAGGGCGCGAACGAGGAGCGGGGCGTGTGGGATAGCAAGAAAAGGCCGGGCGAGGCAAAAAACATACAGAAACCGGGGCGAATAGCAACAAACGGGTGAAAAATGGCAAAAATAACGGTGGAGCGCGGCCGGTTCGCTCTCTCCCATGTGAGGGCAAATGGGGTTTCTTCTGAGCAGGAGCGTTTGACCCCGGACAGCCAGTTTCGGCTTGATATGCATTGGGATAAAAGCGGGGGTTAGCGGTGTCGCGAACAGGTTGCGGCCGGGCCGGAGAAGAGGGGAGAAGGAGAATTCCGGTAAAAATGTCCGTTCCGGGGCGTTTTCGCGGCCAGGGGCCTCGGTCAATCGACAGAGCAACGCCGTTAAACGCACTTTCCCGGCCACCATTGCACAGTTTTCGCCGTTCGTTCAAAAAATGTTTCACGTGAAACATTTTGCCTTCGTTCTGTCCGAGAGACGGGTTGCGTATACGCGCAACGGCCGTTTTTCTCTTCTTTTTGTTTCACGTGAAACATTTTTTGTGTTTGTCTGAAAAAGAGGCCAGCCAAGAGAGCGGCCGCCTTTGCGGGCAAAAATCTCCGCGCCAGCCCTTTTCTCCGCATGGAAACGCGTTTTTCGGTTCCGGGTCTTTCTCTTTTTTGGG
>CAKSAC010000012.1 GCA_934434925.1 uncultured Eubacteriales bacterium
GCCCGTGTTCATGTTCATGCCCGTGTTCATGTTCATGCCCGTGTTCATGTTCATGCCCGTGTTCATGTTCATGCCCGTGTTCATGTTCATGCCCGGCAGGAGTTTCCTCACGGCCGTAAACGCTGACCCGCAGGCGAGTTCCGGTAATGCCGCACCGGACAGCCTTCTCGCAGCCGTAGCGCACCCCGGGAATCCCCAGCCGATTCAGTTCCGCCAGCGTCTCTTCCGGATCCGGCAAAAGCTCAAAAAGCGCCGAGGCAAGCATGTCCCCGGCGGCTCCCATTCCGCAGTCAAGATAAAGGGTCTTCATGTTTTTTTCCTCCGTGATTGATCATACCGGCAAGATACCCGGCTCCGAACCCGTTGTCGATATTGACGACCGAAACGCCGCTGGCACAGGAATTCAGCATGGAAAGAAGCGCCGTCATTCCGCCGAAAGCCGCCCCGTACCCCACGCTGGTCGGCACTGCGATAACCGGGCAATCCGCCAATCCGCCGACAACGCTGGCCAACGCGCCTTCCATTCCCGCAATGGCGATAATCACGGAAGCGGACATAATCTCGTCCAAATGCGCAAGCAAACGATGGAGACCGCTCACCCCGACATCATACAGGCGGACGACCCGGTTTCCGTAGACCTGCGCCGTCACGGCGGCCTCTTCTGCCACCGGAATATCGCTTGTGCCGGCAGTCAGGACAACAACCGTTCCGTTTCCGTCGGGTTCCGGAATCTCTCCGACCAGGCCGATTTTCCCCTCCGGCCGATAAGAGAGCGGAATCTTCCCGGACAAAAAAGCGGCGGCATCCGAATCCAGACGGGTGATCAGAATGGTTTCCTGCCCGGCCTGACGCATAGCGCCGACAATGCCGGCAATCTGTTCCGGCGTTTTTCCCGCTCCGTAAATGACCTCGGGCATCCCCTGCCGGACGGCGCGGTGCATATCGACCTTTGCATATCCGATGTCCTCAAAGGGTTGTTTTTTCAGTTTCAGCAATGCTTCTTCGGGCGTTATTTCCCGGTCGCGCACCGCGCGGAGAATTTCTTCCGTCCGATTCATTCGTCTCTCCCCCGAAGATCCAGCGTCACGGAGGAAAAATCCGCTCCGAGCGCTTGAAGGATCTGTGTTCTTTTTTCCTGTATCAACGGGAACTGTTCCCGGCATATCTGAATTTTTGCCCCGCCGTCCGCACTCCGCCGCACCCGGAAATCAAAAAAACCGAACTCTGCCAGTTTTTCTTCCGCCGATCGGACGGCGGCCAGTTTTGCAGGCGTGATGGGATCCCCGGCCGGAATCCGCGTGGCAAGGCAGGCGGCCGCAGGTTTATCCCATACCGGAATCCCGGCTTCTCCCGCACGCGCGCGGATTTCCGCCTTTGTCCATCCGAAAAGCCGGAGCGGAGACACAACAAAAAGCTCGCCAAGCGCACGCATACCCGGCCTGTCTGCCGGGTCGTCAGAAGCGTTGGTTCCGTCAAGCAGGACCGGGAACCCATCGCGCTCCGCCGCCGCACGGATGGCTGTAAAAAGCAGTTTTTTACAATGATAACAGCGGTCTTTCGGGTTTTCGGCCACCTCGCGGCAGGCCAGTACATCCACCGGCACGACCGATAATTCCACCGCAAGCGCCCGGCAGACCGCCCGGGCATCTGCTTCATCCTGCGGCGTCTGAAAAGCGCTGCGGACAAAATACGCGCGCACCCGCGTGGCGTACCGCGCGGCCAGATACAACAGATACGCCGAGTCTGTGCCGCCGGAAAGAGCCACGGCTACCTGCGGACAGGTCGCAAAGAATTCATCAGGACTCATTTTGCTCTCCTTTCCGTCGGCGGCCGCGGCTCCTTCGGACCCCGCGGGGCTTATATGCTTTTTTCTTCTTTGGCGGAAACTTCCGCGTTTTTCTCTTCGTTCTTTTTCCAAATCGCTCCGCGCGGGTCACGGATCAGCAGCCAGATCGCCCACACGCAAAGCCCCAATGCCACGACCGAGAGGCCGAGGAAGAGGTCGTTCAGCAAATCGGCAGGTTCCGGGGTGAAATACGCCGCGCCGATCTCCAGATATTCCGCAATCGCGTCAACCAGCCACATCAGCGACGCGCCGGTATACATCCAGCAAAGGAGACTGATCCGCCATTCATCACGCGGGGCCGCACGATACCAGAGGACAAAAGAAACAATCGCCGCAAGGACTGTAACGAGCAACGTCATACCGAACCCTCCTTTTTCACGCGGCGCGCGGCGCGGTTCCGGCGCTCGGCCAAGGCGGAAATGCCCAGCATTCCGAGCCAGAAGAGCGTCACGATGACCGCCATGCCCACGCCGGAGGTTGCCATTTCATGCAGCATTTCTGCCGCGTCTTCCGGATTGGATGCAGCCGTGAGGAACGGGAAGAAGGGAACGACTTCCCCGTGCCAGATATGTTCAAACAACAGCAGGAACGAACCGCCGAACAGCAGGCGATTCAGCCAACCGAGTTTACGCGAGAACGGGGTCTTTTCAGAACGAACGGTCAGCGCTTTCTCTCCGCTTTCCGCTTCTTTCGCCTCGGTCTTTTTTTCCTGGGAACGCACAACGAGTTGCGTCACGGTGGTGATGACCGCCTCCGCGGCCGGAACTGCAAAACAAGCCATAAAAAACTCCTTTTCCCGGCAATCAAAAAAGGCATATGTCCCCTACCGGGAGCCTATACCTTCATGATATCTCTGTCTTTTTGATTGCCTGTCTTCTCGGTGCGCTTCGGCGCGGGCGGCGACTTCCTGTCACCGTATCTGCCTTTATTTTACACCGTCGTCGCCCGTTTGTCAACAGTTTTCTTCTTTTTTTGCAAGGAGCGCCCCGACCTGCGCGACCGCCGCCGCGACCAGTACCGAAAGCCCGGTGTCGGGTACTCCGACCACAATGTTATTGCATTGATTCACGGGGATCAGAAGACGCACCGCTCCGCTTTCTCCGATGGCGGTCGCCATGCGCGGCGTAATCTCCCCCAGCAATGCGTCTGCGATCACGATCCCGAGCGGGCCGATAATGACATCCGCCCGGCGCGCACAAACCACCACGGCATTTTCACCCGTGGCGGCGCGATCGGCCCCCGCGCGGAGCATAGCCGCCGTTGCCGCCGCATTGGTTCCGACGGCGGTCAGATCGGCTTCGGGATATTTTTCCCGTAACGAGGCAATCACGGTGCGGCCAATCCCGCCCCCCTGCGCGTCTACTACCAATATTTTCATACTTTCTCCGTTCTTCGCGCGTGGCGCGTCTGTTTTCTGCCGGTCGGCCATACGCCTTCCTGCCCGGCTTTTTTCGTTCCGGCTCTTTCCGGGAGACCGGCCCTCTGTCGCTTTGGCATCTTCTGCCGGTCTGCACTCTGTCCGCCCCAAAAAGCCGGACATTTCCGGAATCAGAAACTCCGGAGAAATTCCATATACCGGTGCCAGTCGTTCCGCGAGAAGAAATGCCTTCCTTCCCGCAGATGGTATCCGACATATCCGCCGAAGACCGCAGTCGGCTGTTTCGGGAGTGCGTCTTCACACGGGAAACCGGGAAGCCCGAGCTTCTCCCATACGCCGCCGGCCGCCACACAGGACAAAAATTCACTGGAAGGATCCGCCCAGGTATCTTCCATCGCCGAGCCGACAAAGACCCGCCGGGGAGCCATGGCCGCCACCAGGAAATGCTGGTCAAAGGAAAGTTCTTTTTCTCGTCCGCTGTATCGGGAAAAACCGGGGCAGAACCAATAGGGGAACCTTTGGGTTATGTTCTCTATGGTCTCCCCTTCCTTGTCACGGAAAATCGCGGCGCCGCAACAACCGGAATCGTTGGAAATGGCACAGGCGAATCGCGTGTCGGTCGCGCCGCAGAGCAGAGCGGTCTTTCCGAGGCGGGAATGTCCGCAGACGGCGCTGTGGGCCGGATCAAGCTCGGGCAGGGTCATCGCGTAATCCATGACCCGCTGCGCGGCATAAGCCCAGAGCGCGATCTTCCCGGGGTCGCTCCCCTCGGGCTTTTTTCCGTCAAACACCACCCCGGCCAATCCGGTCGTCATGTCTTCGTCATCGCTCGTGATATCCTTATACCCGAAAGAGAGAACGGCAAAGCCGTTATCCACCAGTTCTTCGGCCGGCAGATATTTGTCCGGTACGTCCGGCGAGAAATTGATGTGGATGAAAAAGGGAATCTTCTCCTTGTTCCGCGGGATAACCGCCCGGAAGGGGAATTTGAATTCCTTTCCGTTCAGGGTGAAAATGCAGCTTACGTTCCGCAGGCAAGCATGCCCCGCGCAGAAATTGACGGAAAAATAATCTTCCTTCTGTTCATCAAACCGCAGGTTTCCCGGGGCCGCGGGAAGATATCCGTATTCTTCTTTGAGAAGCGTGTCAAGGATTTCACGGCGGCGGCTCTCCCAATCCCTCTCCCCATCCCAGACGGCGGGTACGCCGCGTTCGGCAAGTATTTCTTTCAGCATGATATTCTCCTGTTCGTATCCTGTTTACCCGGGCTTTCTCGCTCCCCGGTGCCTTTTCCGCTCTTCCGGACAGCCGCTTTTCGTTGGTATTTTCATTATATTCCCGGGAAAGCCCGATGTCAAGCCCCGGCAGCCATATCCCCCGGGCTTCATCGGACAAACCCTGACGAAATTCTCGCCCCTTCCGCCCGCCCGCGCCCTTCCCCTGTTTTTTTCCTCTTCCGCCCGCCCGCGCCCTTCCCCTGTATTTTTTCCCTCTTCCGCCCGCCCGCGCCCTTTTCCCGCCTTTTTCCCTTTTCCATCCGCCCTCGCCCTTTTCCCGCCCTCTTCCTTTTCCGTCCGCCCTCGCCCTTCTCCCTTTTCCCGCCTTTTTCCCTTTTCCGCCCGCCCGCGCCCTTTTCCCGCCTTTTTCCCTTTTCCATCCGCCCTTTTCTCTCCCCGCTCTCGCTCTTTTCCCGCCGCTCCGTTCCCTTTTCCCGTCTTTTCCCGCGCGGCCGACGTTTTCTCTTGACTTTTTCGGAGCAAAGCGTCTATAATGGGTTGAGAAAAAAATCCGCCCGTATACGGGAGCCGGATAAAGAAACGGAGCAACAAAATGCTGAAAGCGGTTATTTTTGAAGACGAACTGGATTTTTATTGGGAACATACCTTTGGTCTTGAAGGCAAACTGCATTACCTTTTGTCCTTTGACGGAGAAGACGCCGGCATGACCGAAAAAACCCACCGGGAATTTGTGGGTCTTCAACCCGAAACGACCCACACCGTCTCGGTCAGGACTTTTCTGAACGGGAACCCCTTCGGTCAGCCCGAGGAATTGACCGTCACCACCGCCGCGCGCCGCCGCCGGATCGATGTAACAGCCGCGCCCTATTGCGCGGTTCCGGACGGGAAGACCCTGTCTACCGAAGCCATCCAGCGCGCGCTGGACGACTGCCCGGAAGGCGGAACCGTCTACTTCCCGGCCGGCGTATATCTGACCGGCGCACTGAATCTGCACAGCGGCACCGAACTCTATATCGACAGCGACGCCACTTTGCAGGGGAGTGAATGCCCGGAGGATTATCTGCCGCAGATTCCCACCCGCTTTGAAGGATATGAACGGCTCTGCTACCGCGCCCTGCTGAACGCCGGCACCATGGACCACAGCGGTCCCTGCGACTGTCATGACATTACCCTGCGCGGCGGCGGACGGATCCGCGGCGGCGGGAAAGCCCTCTGCGATGCCGTCATTGACCGGGAACGCGAAAGGTTGAAAGACTATCTTGCTTCGATTGCCGACAAGATGAAGGACTATGAATGCGACATTACAATCCCCGGCCGCGCCCGCCCCTGCCTTGTCAATGTCAATAATACGAAAGGCTTTATCCTGACGCGGCTGGATGTCGGTTTCGGCGCGGCATGGAATATCCACACCACCTATTCGGAAGACATCTTAATCAGTCTCACAAAGATTTCTTCCCTCGGCGTATGGAACGGAGACGGATGGGATCCGGACTCTTCCGAGCGGTGCGTCATGTACGGCTGTTTCTTTGACACGCAGGACGATGCCATCGCCATCAAATCCGGCAAGAACCCCGAGGGGAACCGCATCGGCCGGCCCTGCCGGGATATTTGCGTTTTTGATTGCGAGGGAACGCAGGGCATCGCGCTCGGCTCCGAAATGTCGGGCGGGATTGAAAATGTCCGGATCTGGGATTGCCGCATTTATAATACCGTGCGTGGCCTGCGCGCCAAAGTCACACGCAAGCGCGGCGGATATATCCGGAACGTCAAGGCGGCGTATGTGACTGTTCCGGTCGTTTCCGTTGACAGCCTCTATACCGTCAACGACGACGGCGAAGCGGCCGACACCCCCGCCCTGCTGGAAAATTTCTTCTTTGAGTATCTGCACCTGACCGGACTCACCCGGCACAAAATCGAATATCCGCCGATTACCGTCGTCGGGTTCCCGGAACCCGCCTACCACGCCAAAAACGTCACCTTCCGCCATATCGAGATCGAACCGCTCCCGAGCGGGAAACATCACACGCTGAATACCGACTTTGTCACCGGGCTGACCATGGAGGATATCAACTTCCTCTGACAGCCGCGCCAAAAAAAGAAAACCCCGCGGTCTTTGGGAATAAGTCCTGGGAACGGCCTTGTTCGGATCGTGGGGTTCTTTTTGTTTTTTCGTTCGTTTTTCAGTGATATTCAAGCTGGCCGATTGCGTTGGCATTATAGTTCCACAGGTCTATCCGCCGCTGGAAGGTAGGCTCCATCCGGCTCACGAGGGTACGCAGAGCCTCCGCAAGATCATGGCGGGGCTGTCCTTCGGCGCGCCGCGCAATCAGTTCGGAATAAAGGAGCAGGCAGTCTCCGTGGTGCGAGAGCGTGCGCCAGGCTTCGCTGGGGCTGTCCGACCGCATGGCGGGATGTGCCGCGCGGAACCCGCAGACCAGCGCGGGAATCTTTCGCACCGAGCGGGCTTCTTCGGCATCGGCGGCAGGCTTTTCATGCCGCAGATACGGCGGGCAGAACAACCGCGTAACTTCTGAAAGATACGCTAAGACCTCTTCCCCCTCTTCGCCGAATTCTTCTGTAAAGTATTCTTTACGTACTTCTTCAAAATCCGCGTTTTTATCCCACAGCGCGCGCGCCATGGCATACATCGGGAACCCTGTCGGCATCCCGACGCGTGAAAGCTGACAGCTGATCATACCGTTCAGGCCGAGCTTGTCTATGTTCTTCATATCTTCAAACAGCACCCGGGCGCAATCGGTATATCCGGGGTCGCGCATATGGTCCCACATCAGATGATAATCAAAAAGGAACCCATCCCCCCGGAATTGCTTTTGCCATTGCCGTAAAAAGGCGATATTCGTATAGACCTCTTTCGGCAAAACGATTTTATTCCGCACATATTCGTCCGGTTCCCTGCCGCCTTTTTCCAGCGCGCCGGCCAGCGTTTCGGAATAGGTGCGGCTGATCGGGGCAAACATCAGAATGAACCGCCCGCTGTCATGCAGTTTTTCGGTTTTCGGCGCATAGAGCAGATCAAAATACAAGAGAAAAACGATGCGGGTGTCCATTTTTTCGGCAGTCAGCCTGTCGTCCAGCTCGTTCAGGAGCCGCACATACCAATCCGCAGGGGTCATTTTCGCACATTCGGGGCATTCGCATTGATTGTTCAGCGCGTCTGCCAGCCAGAAATGCACCGTATCGACGGTCGGATTTGCACGGCAGAAATCCACAACCCCGTCGATCATCCTTCCCCGTACAAGAGGGTCGGAATAACAGAGATTCGTATTCAGCGGGGTGCCTTTATAAAGACCGCGCTTTCCGTCCAGCATGGCGGTTACGGAGAGATACTCTTCTCCGACCGTATTTTCGTCCACGGTATTCCATCCGTCCGCGTGTACGCCGAAAGGCTCGCAGGTCCATCCGTGGCCGACCGCCTGATACATCAGTCCGCGCAGGCTGATCTCTTCCGCCAGACGATCGCGTATCTGCGCCACTCGCTCCCGGGAGAATGCCTCTTTCGGCAGATATTTGCTCTGCCAATGTTCATACCACCGCTGAAAAAAGGCGACCGGCAGTACAAACTGGATGAAATAAGCGTTCATGCCGACGCGCGGCAGATATTCGATCATCTCCCGCACATTTTCTTCGGAGACGGCCCCCTCGATACACACGCCGCGATACCGGTAGGAAGGCGTTTCCCGGACCGTCACGGAAAGCCTCCCGGCCGTCAAGGGGATTTGCGGGATATGCTCGCCTTCCGGCCCCGGGAAAGTCCAGCGACAGTCCAGCAGCGTGAGAAACCGGTAGACCGCCAGCAACACGCCGCGCGGCCCCTCTCCGGCAATCGTTCCGATTCCCTTTTCCACCGAAATCGCAATATCGTCATGCCCCGAGCCGGGCGGCAGGATCTGTAATGAAAAACAAAAACCGCCGTTCCCCGGGGTCAGGGTCGGGTCGATGGCGCGCAGGACCCGCTCCAATTCCTCTGCGGCATAGGCAACGGTTCTGTTTTTTCTGTCGGCGAGGATTGTAAAATTCATCTGCATTCTCCTTCGTTCTTCGGGGCGTTCGCAGTCACCCACAGTATAACAAAAACCCTCGCCAAAAGCAAGGGTTTTGCGTTTTCCGCAAGGTTTATCCGGATTTTCCGGGCCGATACCGCTCCATCGGACGCACCCGCAACCGCAGATAGACAAGAAGCACGAGCAAGAGCAGACAGGAGATCAGCGAAAGAATTTGCTGGCCGTAAACCGTCAGCCCGAACAGACTGTTTCCGCCGGCCGTCGCGGCTCCGATTACCAGACTGCCGAGCAGCGTGGACAGGAAAGCGCAGATTCCGCCGGCCGCTCCGCCGATGCCGATCAGGGGTGTTGCGACCTCCGGCGAAGCATAATCCATCGCAAGATTCGCGCCGGAAGAATTCATGCCGGACATTGCCACCGAAGTCAGTACCGCATAGACGACATAAAACCATGCGGTAGGACCCGGGAAGGCGAAAATCATGAAAGCATGCCCGATGAGCGTCAAAAGAACGCAGAGTTCGACCTGCTTTTCAAACCCCCGGCGATCGCCCATCCGGCCGATGAGCGGTTGCAGGCAGAAACGCGCCACCGCGCCGACCGTGGTGATGATTGACAGCGTTCCGAGCGAAAAGCCGAGATTCAGCATATAGATGCCGTAATAGGAAAGCGAGAGCCAATACGCGCTTTTGAAGAGAATTTCGATCAAGATCAGTCGCCGCGCGGTCGTACTGCCCAACGCCGAAAAAGCGTCATGCAGGCCGCGGTTTTTTCGGAGAGCGGACGCGTCTCCCTCTGCCGTCTTTGCTTTCACCTCTTTGGTCAGAACCAGGCAGAAGAACTGCAAGATTGCAATCACGACCATGGAAATACCGAAAACAAGGAAGGATTCCCTGACCCGCCCTGCCGTTCGGAAGGAGTCGGCCACCAATCCCATCACCACCGTGAAAGCACTGCCGCTGAAAAGACTGATACATTCCTTGAAAGCGGTAAAGCCGCCGCGGTGCCCGTCTCCTGCCAGCCTCAGCCCCCAAATGACCTTGCCCGGCGAGCCGAAATTAAGCACCAGATTTCCGATGAGAACCAAACCGACAAAGAGGCCGATCCGCACAACCTGCGCTGCGCCGGGCAACAGAAGAAAATATAAGGCGCAAAAGGCCGGCTGGCCGACGGCGGTGCAGACCAGAAGCCTGCGCTTTCTCCCGAGCGCCGGGGAAAAAAGGATCATCAGTTGCCCGACGCAGCCGAGCGCCGTCACGGCGGTGAGAATCCCGGCCAGCTCTTCGGAAAGACCGACTTCCCTGACCAGCGCGGCCAGGAAGTTGTTGCTCACCAGCAAAACGATCATATATTCCAGCGTTGCCTCGAAAGCCAAAAAGACCCGGCTCGCGCGGTAAGGATCACGCGTTTTGTCCATACAAAGCTCCTTTTTTCGTTCGGATCACGCAATCCGGAAAACCCGGCAGAGAAACAGGCCGCCGCGCGCATCGTTCGCACGGGGCTTGCGTTTTTATGACGAATATGCTACAATACTTTTACATAGTATACCCGGCGTTTTGCACGAAGTCAATACGAAATTCGCGCCCCGATTTACAACAACGGAGACAATGACGATGTCTATTCCTTATGTCCCTTCCGAAGTGTCGGTTCCTTTTTCGGTCGATGCCTTTTACGGCCTGTATATTTCTCATTTCCCGAGGAAGGATTATTTCCCGGAAGAAACACATCCTTTTTTTGAGATTCTTTTTGTGCAGGAAGGTTCCACCACCATCCTTTTGGACGGGAAGCAAACCGAGGCCCACGCGGGCGAGATGATCCTTTACACGCCGGGGCTTCGTCATCTGCGCCTGAATCCCGAATCGACCCACTGCGTTTCCTGCTCTCTGCTCTTTTCTCTCCGGGGGCAGGTCGGCATGTTGCCGAGCGGTGTTCCGATCGGGCTGACCGCCGAGGAAGCCTCGTTCTTCTTCCGTGCGGTGCAGGAGGTGCATCCCTGCTTTGAATGGACCGACGGTTCCGCCATGACCAAACGCTTCTCCCCGGACGAATCGCCGGAGGCTCTGACGTATCTCCGTTCGGTACTTGAATCCTTTTTGTATCATATCGTTTGGCGTTCCCGCAAGATTCCTGTGCAGGAGCCGTCCCCCGCCGACCGGGAGCAAAACGCCAAGGTCGTAGCTTACCTGCGGGAAAATTTAGGAGAAACCCTCTCCATGGCCGACATCGGACGATATTTCTCCCTCAGCCCCTCCGCCCTGCAAAAAACCTTCCGCCGCCAGTACGGCCGCGGTATCATGGATTATTACATCGACCTCAAAATCCATCTGGCGGAAGAACATCTTCTGCTCGGTTCCAGCGTGACCGAGGCCGCCTCGGCCGCCGGTTTTTCCTCTCTGCCGCACTTTTCCTCCCTCTTCAAAAAACGTACCGGACACTCGCCTTCCGGCCGCCGCCAGATTGCAAAAATCGACGACACCCTCTCGGGAGAACCGTCTCCTCCCCTCCCCAAAAAACCCTGACCCCGCCTCCTCTCTTCTCCCGCTATCTCCTTTTCCCGAAACCCCCGGCCCCGTCTCCCCTCTCCGCCCGCTATCTCCTTTTCCCGAAACCCCGACCCCGCCTCCTCTCTTCTCCCGCTATCTCCTTTTCCCGAAACCCCGACCCCGTCTCCCCTCTTCTCCCGCTATCTCCTTTCCCCAAACCCCCGACCCCGTCTCCCCTCTCCGCCCGCTATCTCCTTTTCCCCAAACCCCCGGCCCCACGCCTCTCCCCCGCTGCTCCTTTTCTCTATGCGCCTCGCTTTTCTCACCCGCCATCTCCCCGCCCCTCTTTTTGTCTGCTGCGCCCCGTTTCCCCGATTCTGCAATTTTTTTCCCGGATTGTATAACCCCACGGCCAACCCGTTATGCTACAATAAAGACAGGGGGCAACAAAAGGACCGTGACCCCCGAATTCAAGCGGCACGGAATTCCCGGTGCCGGAAAGGACATAAAACTATGGAAAGAATGTGGACTTACTTTCTGCAACTCGGCACCCACATGTGGAGAGATGAGTATTCGGAAACTTACGGCCGTCCCAACCAGTGTGAAGATGCTTATTACGCCCCGACCCTCGATACCGATAAAGACGTATGGCGGCGCGTGACCGATCAGCTTCCCTCCTTCGGAATCAATACGCTTGTCATCGATATCGGAGAGGGTCTGCGCTTTGAGTCGCACCCCGAACTGGCAATCCCCGGTTCCTGGTCGCGGGAAGAGCTGAGCGCCGAACTGGCGCGTCTGCGCGGCATGGGGATCGAACCGATTCCGAAACTCAACTTCTCTACCTGCCATGACGACTGGCTCGGGCCATATTGCCGGATGGTTTCCACACCGAAATATTATGAAGTCGTCTCCGATGTGATTGCCGAAGTCTGCGAAGTTTTTGATTCTCCCCGTCTTTTCCACCTCGGCATGGATGAAGAAGATTTCCCCGATCATCACGGCGCGATCACAACCATCCGTTGCGATAAACTGTGGTGGGAAGATTTGTACTTCATGTTCGATAAAGTTGAAAAAGCGGGAGCGCGCCCGTGGGTATGGAGCGATTACTACT
Source organism: uncultured Eubacteriales bacterium (assembly GCA_934434925.1). Taxonomy (GTDB): domain Bacteria; phylum Bacillota; class Clostridia; order Oscillospirales; family CAG-272; genus UBA1740. Next base: position 12,076 of record CAKSAC010000012.1, read on the forward strand.
GGGGCCATCCCGATTCCTTTGTCCGCAAAATGCCGAAAGAATGCGTGCAGTCCAACTGGCGGTACGAAAAGATTCAGCCAAAAGGCAAAGACGGCCGCTATCCGCAGATCGGGTATCAGTCCTATCTGGATTTCCACGAACTCGGCTATGACCAGATTCCCTGCGCCACCGACTGGTGCTTCCGCCAGAATATCGCGCAGACCGTCTGGCTCTTCATGGAAGAAAATCTGTGTGACGAACATCTGCTCGGCTTTATCGCCGTGCCGTGGCTGCATACCACCGAGGTCAACTATTATTCTCTGCTGAACAACGCCCACCGCCTGAATTGCGCGCGCAAGATGTTCTTGGAAAAATATCCCGAGGGCTGAGCCGCCGCTTCCGGCACACGATTTCCCTAAACACCGGCATGTAGCCCCTTGTCGGAAAAGACCGCTTCCCGTCAGATTTTCGGGGGCGGTTTTTTTCGGCAATCGCCTTTCCTTTCTTCCGCTCTTGCATTTTTCGGAAAATTATATTATACTGGATGTGTCAGGATTAGCTCCGCGCAAAAAAGCCGGAATCCGCGCCCGCCTGTTCTGCAAGCGGACCGCAAGCAACAAAAAAGAGGGATATACATGAAGATATTGCAAATGATCGATACATATTATCCGACTGTCGATGGCGCAATCAGCGTTGCCAAAAACTATACCGAAAATCTGAACCGCGCAGCCGAATGCGACCTGGCCACCGCCAAAGCCGCACGAGCCGACCGCTATGCGGATCGGGAGAATTTTCGCGTTCTGCGGTGCACGTCTCTCCCCGCGCCCGAAAAATACCGCAACGCGCTCCCCGGATGGGATGCAAAGTTCAAACGTCTCATCCGTGAAGGGCATTATGATATTCTGCACTGCCACTCGCCCTTCAACATGGGGCGCTTTGCCGTCAGCATGGGAAAAAAACTGCATGTTCCCGTTGTTCTCACCCTGCACACAAAATACTACGAAGACTTCATCCGCGTGACCGGGAACCGGATGCTTTCCGAGATGATGGTCAGACGGATTCGCCACGCCTATAACGAGGCCGACAGCGTGTGGACCGTCTCCTACGCCAGTTGCCAGACGCTCCGCGATTACGGATACACCGGAACGATAGAGGTCGTCCGTAACGGCACCGATTTCGTGTATCCCGCAAATGCCGAAGAGCTGGTTTCCCGCGTGAACGCCCTCCACCATCTGGAAGGTCGCCGGAATGTCTTCTTCTTTGTCGGCCGGATGGCGATGTATAAAAACCTCCGCCTGCTGGCTGACGCGCTGGCCGCTGTCAAAAGCCGGGGAAAGGATTTCACCATGCTCTTCGTCGGGGGAGGGTTCGATCTGGAGGAATTCCGGAAATATGTTTCCTCTCTCGGCCTGGATGATCGTTGCATTTTTACCGGCCACGTTGCCGACCGGCAACTTTTGCAGGGCTATTACCTGCGCGGAGATCTGATGCTCTTCCCCTCTACCTTCGATATGGCAAGCATTGCCAAAGTGGAGGCCGCCGCGCACGAAAAACCTTCTCTCGTCATCCGGGATTCCTGCAGTGCCGAAGAAGTCGTGGACAACGACAACGGCTTTCTGTGTGAAGAGAATACGGAAAGCCTGGCAGAACGCATCTGTGAACTCTGCGACGTGCCGGATCAACTGAAAAAAGCCGGAGAAAGAGCTAAAGAAACCCTCTACCGTACCTGGGACCATGTCGCTGCGGAAGTGCTGGAAAAATACCGCGCCATCATCGACGCCTACGGCAAAAAGGAATAATCCCGAAAGCCTTCCTGCGGTCGGGTCCGCTTATTTTCGTAAATGCAAAGACCGTTTTCCCCGCGATGAAAATTTCTTTCCCGTAAAGAAAACGCCTTTCCTTACCCCCTCCGCTTTCCTTACCCCCTCCGCTTTCCTTACCCCCTCCGCTTTTCTTACCTCCTCCGCTTTCCTTACTCCCTCCGCTTTTCTTACCTCCTCCGCTTTTCTTACCTCCTCCGCTTTTCTTACCTCCTCCGCTTTCCTTTCTCCCTCCGCTTTTCTTACCTCCTCCGCTTTTCTTACCTCCTCCGCTTTCCTTACCCCCTCCGCTTTCCTTTCTCCCCTCGCTTTTCTTACCTCCTCCGTTTCCCTTTTTCTCTTTCCTTCATGAAAAGAACCGCCCGGGGGCGGTTCTTTTTGCAGATGCCGACGGGCGGCTCTCGGCCGGGCGGCTCCCTATCGGGCGGCTGTCGGTCGGGTGGCTCCCTATCGGGCGGCTGTCGGTCGGGTGGCTCCCTGTCGGGCGGCTGTCGGTCGGGCGGCTGTCGGCCGGGCGGGCCGCTTCGTTCAGACGGTTCCCGTGATGGTCAGGACGCTGACCCCCGGCACTACGCTGTATGCGCCGGTAGTCGGGTTGCGGGTATACGTTGCGGCCGGCACCGTAACCGCTCCGGCAGCGGAAGAAAACTGCCCGTTGGCCGGGGAATAGGTGTACTGTGTGCCTTCGGTCCAGGCCGTTCCGTTGAAGGTCGCGCTCAACGGATTGAGCACCGGGTCAAAGGTATCGCTGATTACGATATTATCATCGGCCACGGCCGCTCGGTTTCCGTAATTCTCCACCGTGACCGTGTAAGTGATCTGCCCGTTTTCCGTCACGGTAGCCGGACACATCGCCTTGCTGACCGAAAGATCGAGCGCATCGGCGGCTGTCACGGTTCCCGCCAGTGCAACCGGGGTGGCAATGCCGGTTCCGCTGATGGTTGCGGTGTTTGTCACGGTCGCTCCGGTGGCAAGCGGTGCGTTCTCATTCAGTTTCGCCTGATAAACGAGCGTGATATTGCCCCCGGCCGGAACCGTCAGGCCGGTCACGGAAAGCGGCGGCCCTGCCGTAACGGCAGGGGTTGCGTTCAAATTGCCGTTCACATAATAAAGGAGCGAGCCATCGACATACGCCGCCGGGGTCAGCGTGGTCGTGTTGAAGGGATAGGCGCCGAGGTTATCGCTTATCGTCACGCCGGTGACGGGGGTGGTGCCGGAATTCTGCACCGTAATGATATAAGTGACCGTTTCTCCGCGCCGATAGGTCTGCGGCAGAGCGGTTTTGCTCCCGGTGAGAACCTCAACCAGTTCTCCGGTCACAATATTGGAAGTCAGGATGTTGCCGCCGTAAGACAGCGTGGCCTGATTGGTAATAGTTGCCATAGTAACAGGATCTCCTTCTGATATTCGGGGGCTTACCCCGTTATCATTCTATGAAGGAAGAAGCCCGCCCGTGTCGGCTGTGCGCAGACCGCCGCCGAAAAGTTGAAAATCGGAAACGGCCGGGCGGATCATACCGTAAGGCAAAGCACCCCGAGGGCGGCAAGGAGCGCGGGGACGGCCACTGCCGCCCCCATCCGGAGAAACCGGGCAAAGCCGAACTGCACCCCGTGTTCCCGTAAAACAGCGCTGAACATGATGCCCGCCAACGCGCCGATCGGCGTGAAGAACGCCCCGATATTGGAACCGGCCACCGTGGCATACAACGCTCCGCGGGCGCTCCCGGCAGATAGAGAAGACAAAATCGGCGAAAACAGTACGCTCATCGGGATATTGTTCACCAGGTTGGCCGCCAGGAAAGAAGCAACGCCGAAAAGTAAAGTATTGTTTTCATTCGGTAGCATTTCCGACACACGTCCGGTTATTCCGCTTTCTCCGAGGGCAATCACCAGCGTGAACATCGAAAGCAGAAACGGAATCAATTCCCACGGCGCACGGCGGAAAAGCCGGAGAAGGATCACCGGCGGAGACCGACGGACGACCCCCAGCGCCGCGACAAAAAGACAGAGGCTGAAGAGCGCGCAGGCGGCCACCGCCCACATCGGCAGGCCGATATACCCCCCAACAGCCAAAAGGAGCGTGCAGATTCCGAGATGTGCCACCCCGATGATGAGCGGGGCGCGGTCGGGGCGCAAAAGGGGAGCTTCGGGCGCTTTCATCGGCTGATGGAGGCTCCGCGAAAAAAGAAGATAAACGGCTCCGCCGGCTACCGTTCCGGCGGCGATCGTCGGCAGGAACATGACCTTCATATATTCAAAAAATCCGACCCCGGCCGCAGAAGCCAGATAGATATTGGTCGGATTTCCGATGATAAGCGCCATGCTCCAGGTATTAGCGGCAACAAATTCGGCCGTGAGGTAGGGGATCGGGTCGATCCGGGCGGCGGCGCAGAAATAGCAGATGAACGGCGTAAAAGACAGAATGATGATATCATTGGAAGTAAAGACCGTCAGCACCGAAACGGTCAGATAGAGCAACCAGAAAAGTTTTCTCCGGCTGTTTCCCGCATACCGGAGCATCCGGGTGGCCAGATACCGGAAAAATCCCACTTCGTCGAGATAAACCGAGAGCAGGGTCATGCTGATAAACAACACGAGAATTTTGAGAGGATTGACCGCGCTGTCTGAAAAAAGCGCTGCGCCGAGCGAGGGCAGGCTGACGCACCCCGTACCGAGCAACAGGCCAGCGCCGATTGTGGTGACGATCCAAAACGAAGAAAAAGAACGGCCGAAAAGACAGATTTTCGGGAAAAAAAGAACCCCGAGGATCATAAAAAGACAGGTAAGGGCAACAAGAATACCGGGCAAAAGCATGATTGTTCCCGCACGCGCATTGAAAATCGCGCCGCGGCTCCTTCTCTGCCATAGTAGCATGCGATACGCCCCTTGTCAACCTTTTTTTGACAAAACCGCACCTTTATGTCCGGAACGTAACCGGGAATTTACAAATTAACGGTTGCAAAGGCGCAAAAAAACGCATATAATACAATGTGAGTAATTTTTGGCTTTCTCAAGACGAAGACGCACAAGGATGTACCGGTATCCCCGAAAAAGTCCGCACCCTTTTTGCGCGGATGAAGAGCGGCGGCGTTTCCCTGTGCGGGGCGGGCCTCTCCAATTCCGCTCTGCTTTCCTGGCTTGCGGCGCACGGGATAGAAAATATCTGCGTCCGTGATTGTCGCCCGCGGCCAGCGCTGGGCGGCCCCGCCTCGGTCGATCTTCGCGGCGTTCGCTTTCTGACCGGTCCCGATTATCTTGAAAATCTGACAGAATCCGTCCTTTTTCGTACGCCTTCTCTGCGCCCCGACGCACCGCAACTTTTACGTGCGAAAGCGGCCGGCGCAATCATTCTCAGCGAGGCCGCGCTCTTTGCCCTGCTCTGCCCCGCTCCGCTGTATGCCGTGACGGGCAGCGACGGAAAGACCACGACCGCCATGCTGGCGGGTGCCATGCTCCGCGCCGCCGGTCGCCGTTGCTTTGTCGGAGAGAACATCGGAACGCCGTTGCTCCCCTATGCCGACATCATGCAACCGGATGACGCGGTGGTTTGCGAATTTTCGAGCTTTCAGCTGATGGATTTTTTCCCTCATCCCGCCCGTGCCGCCATCACCAACCTGTCGGAAAACCATCTGGACTGGCATACCGACATGCGGGAATATGCCGAGGCCAAAAGCCATATTGCCGGCGCTGTCACGGTTCTGAATGCAAACTGCCCGCTGACCTCCTCCCTTTCCGGAAAAACCGATACGCTTCTCTTTTCCTCCTCGGCCCCGCCCGCCGCCGGAGATACCCCTTGCATCTTCCCGGAGAACGGCTGGGTCACGGCCGACATCGGGCGGCCTCTGCGTCTTTTTCCGATTTCCGCCCTGTCTCTCCCCGGTCGCTATAATCTGGAAAACGCCCTCTGTGCCGCCGGGCTGTGCCTGCCGGACGTGCCGCCGGAAGCTATGCAGGAAGCCGTGCGCACTTTCCGCGGCGCTCCCCACCGGATGGAATATATCGGTCTGTTCGGCGGGGTCCGCTGCTATGATTCCTCCATCGACACGACCCCGGCGCGCACCGTCGCCGCCCTTTCCTCTTTCCCGGGAACTCCGGTCGTCATTGTGGGCGGCCGCGGGAAAAATCTTTCCTTTGCTCCGCTGGCGGAAGCGCTCGTCCGGTATGCCGGCGCGGCCGTTGTGACCGGTGAATGCGCCGCCGAAATCTATGAAGCCCTCCTGCGGCAGAAGGAAAAGACCGGTTCGGAGCTCCCGCTCGTGCGGGCCCCCTTGTTTGCAGACGCGGTCCGCGCCGCCTTCCGCCTGGCTCCTCCCGGCGGCTCGATTCTGCTCTCTCCCGCCGCCACCAGTTTTGACGAATTCAAGGATTATGCCGAACGCGGCCGCACCTTTGCGTCGCTTTGCCGCCTGCACTGACTGCCGGCGGCCGGCTGTTTCTGAAAATAAAACCGTCCGGAATTTCCGGCCGCAGGAACCCAAAATCAAAACCGTCCGGAAATTCCGGCCGAAAACGTTTCAAACAAAAAGGAGAACTCATGACAAGAAATGAAGCGCTCGCCGCTCTGCGGCGTTATAACAAAGAACCGTTTCACCTGTTACACGCGCTGACGGTAGAAGCCGTCATGCGGTATTTCGCCGAAAAACTGGGGTATGCCGACGAGGCCGATTTCTGGGCAACGGTGGGGCTGCTCCATGATATTGACTTTGAGCTATATCCCGGAGAGCATTGCAAAAAAGCCCCGGAATTATTGCGCGAAGCAGGCGCTTGCGATGCCATGATCCACGCCGTCTGTTCACACGGGTACGGCATCTGCACGGATATCGCCCCCGGGCATGAGATGGAAAAGATTCTCTTTGCGGCCGATGAATTGACCGGCTTGATCGGAGCCGCCGCGCGCATGCGTCCGTCCGGCAGTTGCACCGACATGGAAGTGTCCAGTCTCCGCAAAAAATTCAAGGACAAGCATTTTGCCGCCGGATGCTCCCGTGACGTAATCGCCCGGGGAGCCGAACAGCTCGGCTGGGAACTCGACCGCCTGTTCTCCGAGGTACTTGAAGCCATGAAAGCGACCGAGGCCGCCGTCCGGTCCGAAGCGGAGGCCCTCCGATGAAAAAACATCTTCTTTCCCTTCTGCTCATCGTATGTATGGCTCTGCCGCTCTTTTCCTGCGGCGACAAACTGCCGAAAAAGCCGGTTCCGGACGGAATGCAGGTGGCCGAAGAGGGGAACGGCTATACCTTCTATGCCCCCGTCGGCTGGGATGTGACGATTGCCGGCGGTATCGTCACGGCCTCGGTTTCGGCCGTTGACCATTCCAATATCTCTTTCGTCCGTGTGGCCAGTTCCCTGACCCCGGCCGGGTACTTTACAGCCGGCGAGGACGAGCTTCGCGCACGTTTGCCGGAATACACCCTGCTGGAGGAAGAATGCTCGGACAATGCCGACTTTGGCGGACAGAGCGCCATCTGCCGCGTTTATACGGCCATGCCGGGGGGAAAACCCTATAAATTCATGCAATTGCTGACCGCCCGCGACGGGCAGATTTATCTGCTGACCTACACCGCCGAAGACCGCATCCCTTCCGGGAAAGTCTCTTACTATAACCGGTATGCCGAAGCGGTTCTGAATGCCGCCGCCGCCTTCACCTTTGAAGGGTCCGCACCGGAAAGCACCGCCTCCGATCCCGAAAAGAACGAAGACGGACTGATTCTTGTTTCCGACCCGCGGATCTCCCGGTATACCCTGCTGGTTCCCGAGGGATTCCGCCCCGACCTTTCCACCGGGGTCAGCACGGCGGTTTCCGAAAGCAAAAATGCGGTCGTCACGTTTTCCGGTACGATTCCCGAACAAAACACAATCAAAGCCTATTGGGAAGCGCGTAAAGTCGCCTGCTCCGCCCTCTATGAGAACTTTGCCGTCGTCTGCGAACAGGGAGAAAAAGACGAGATTCTCTACCGGCTCGGCGGGCAGAGTGCCGCACGGTATGAATACACCTTCACCCGAGGCGGTATCTCCTATCATACCATAGAACTGATGACCGTGCGCGGCGTGTATATCTATACGCTCACCTTTACCGCAAGCGCCGACAATTTTGAAGCCTGTCGCACAGGCGATCTCAACACAATCCTCGCGCATTTCTCTTTCAAATGAGGTCTTATGATTTATTTTGACAACAGTGCCACCACGCCGATCTGCCGACGTGCTCTGGATAAATATAACGAGATCAGCCTCTCCCGCTTCGGCAATCCTTCTTCTCTGCATGCCGTCGGAAAGGAGGCGGAGGACATTGTAAAAGAAGCCCGAAAAATCCTTCTCTCTTCGGTCGGTGCGCGCGACGGTTCCGTGGTTTTCACCGCTTCGGGAACCGAAGCCAACAATCTGGCCATTTTCGGCCGGACACACGCCAAAGACCGTTACCGGGGCAAAAAGATTCTGACCAGTGCCGGAGAACACGCCTCGGTCAATCACCCGCTGGCCGCCCTCCGGCGCGAGGGGATGACGGTCGTGGAAATTCCGACCGTCGGCGGGGTCATCGATCCGGATGCCCTCCGAGAAGCGCTGACCCCCGATGTCATTCTCGTCACGGTCATGATGGTCAATAATGAAACCGGGGCGCTCTATGATATTGCTTCCGTCAGTCGCCTGATCCGGGAAAAATGCCCGGACTGCGCCCTGCATGTCGATGCTACGCAGGCCTTTTTCAAAGTGCCTCTCTCGGTGCGCGCGCTCGGTATCCGCCTGCTCACGGTTTCCTCACACAAGATTGAAGGTCCGAAGGGGTGCGGCGCGCTGTATATCGACCGCTCTCTGCTTTCCGAAAAAGGCATTGCCCCGCAGATTCTCGGCGGCGGGCAGGAGGACGGCTTTCGCTCGGGAACCGAGAATGTTCCCGGAATTGCCGCTTTCGGAGAAGCCTGCTTGTATTGTAAAGAAAACTTTACAGAATTCAACGAAAAAACCCGGAATCTCCGCGATTATCTCATAGACCGCATCCAAAACGATGCCGGCCTTTCCGAAGTACGGCCGCTTTTGCCTCCGCAAACCGCCCCGCACATTCTTTCTCTGGTTTTGCCGGGTATCCGGAGTGAAGTCATGCTTCACGCGCTTTCGGCCCGCGGCATTTCGGTTTCCAGCGGTTCGGCCTGCTCCTCACACGGTCATATCGGGTCGTCCGCGCTCCTCTCTTTCGGTTGCCGTGAAGAAGAGGCAGACTGCGCCATCCGTATCAGTCTCTCCCACCGCAACACCCGCGAAGAGGCCGATATATTCCTGAATGCCCTCGCTTGCGAGTGTGCGCGCCTCGCCCGTCGGAAGTCCTGACTGCCGAAAAGCCCTGACTGCCGAAAAGCCCTGACTGCCGAAAAGCCCCCGTTTTTCCCCCGTTTTTACCGGGCATTAAAAAACCGGCCCGCGCTGAACGCGGGCCGGCCCCGGGCTTTCGTGACGAGGCTATCAACTGCCTGTCAAAAGAACTCCTGCGCGCTGACCGTATGGCAAAGGGATGAAACGATCAGCCGCATATCCGCCACTGTGCGTGCCAGGCGCGCCCTTGCGACCACCCGGTCGCGTTCGGATTCCGAAAGGGCGGAAAAACTCTGCATCGCCTGCTTGTTCTTCGCCAGTTCTATTACAAAACCGCTTGGAAGATCATGCTGCATGGACGGGATTCCTCCGAAAACACGAGTGCGGGAACGATGACCGGCCGCACTCTGCAAAACCGTCACGCGATCCCGTTCTTATTGTGTCCACCGCCTTTTCGATTATACAAAAACCAAGAAATAAAAGAAGGAAATTTTTATGAAACACACCTGCTTTTATCCCGCCTCTGTTCTCTTGCCTGATTTCACCGTCTGCGATGGGGAAAAATATGCCTGCATCGCCTGCGACCAATTCACGGCGGAACCGGATTACTGGAAAGAGGCGGAGGAATTTGTCGGCGACGCACCCTCCGCACTGCATATGATTTTGCCGGAATGTTTTCTCGACGAACGTGCCGAACGGATTCCGTCCATCAATGCCGAAATGCGTCGGCTCCTGAACGCCGGATTCTTCTGCACACTGCCGGACTCCATGGTGCTTGTGGAACGCACCTGCCCGGACGGACGTTGCCGGCGCGGGCTTATCGGCATGGTCGATCTGGAATTATACAGCTATGAAAAAGACGCCGCCCTTCCGATCCGCGCCACCGAAGGAACCGTGCTGGAACGGATTCCTCCGCGGGTGGAGATCCGGCGCGAAGCACCGCTGGAACTGCCTCATATCATGCTCCTGATTGACGACCCGGGAAAAACCGTTGTGGAAGCGCAGGCGGCCCGCTGTGAATCCTTCACCCCGCTTTATGATTTTGATCTCATGCTCGGCGGCGGTCATATCCGCGGGATGCGGCTGGACAATGCCGGTCTTCTCGAAGTCGAAACGGCGCTGAGCGCGCTGACCGATCCCGCCGTGCAGGAAGAAAAATACGGTTCCGCCGACCGCCCCCTTCTGTTCGCCGTCGGAGACGGGAACCATTCGCTCGCCACGGCCAAAGCCTGTTATGAAGCCATCAAAACCGCCATCGGCAAAGAGGCGGCCGCCGGCCATCCCTCCCGGTTTGCACTCTGTGAGATCGTCAACCTGCATGACCCGGCGCTGGATTTTGAACCGATCTATCGCGTCGTGTTCGGTGCAAAGACCGACGAGATTACCGCGGCCTTCCGCTCTTATGCCGACCGGCACGCAAACACACATTACCCCGCCCAAACCTTTACCGTCCTGCACGGCGCGCATGAAATCTCTCTGACCCTGCCGCACGGCACCCATATACAGCCGATCGGCACCTTGCAGGCGTTTTTGGACGAATATCTTCCGGCGCACCCCGGTCTTGCCGTTGATTATATCCATGATGAAACTTCCCTGCGCGCTCTGGCATCCCGTCGGGATACCGTCGGTTTCCTCTTCTCGGGGATGAAAAAGGAAGACCTCTTCCCGGCGATTGCACAAGGCGGCGCTTTGCCGCGCAAGACCTTTTCCATGGGTCACGCCCGCGACAAACGCTATTATCTGGAAGCCCGGAGGATCCGCCCGTGAAAATGCCGATGCCGTCCCGGCGCGGTCTGCATTCTGTTCTCCTCTTCTTCGCCTTTTCCGCCGTGCTTTGGGCACTCTACTATCTTTGCGTCTATATTCTTTTCTTCAACGCCGTTTTTTGGATTTATGCGGGGATTCTCGCCGTCCTTTCGATCGTGTATGTTGTCTGCACGCACGGGATGCTCTTTACCCCGCCGCCTGAAACGCCGCCCCCCGGCGTTGTTCCGGAGGAATATGAATTTCTGCGCCAGCGGATTCTCGAACGGCAGAAAAAAGCGGCCTGGATTCCGCTTTTCTGCGGAGCCATCCTCTTTGTTTTTTTACTGGACGCGGCCGATCTCTTCTGGCTCGGCGGGCGGCTGACCCGGCATGCCATGCTCTTTTGACCCGCCCCGCGCGCCCTCTCTCACCGCCAAAAACGCCGCCCGGCCCCTTCTCTACCTCTGTCGCACCCCCGGAAATAAAAAAATCGCCGCCTGTAACTTTTCGTACAAGCGGCGTTTCTTTTACGGATCGAAATGCGGAAGAAGGCCCGGGAGATTATCCCTGTTTCAGGACGACCTTTTCTCCCCCGAGGTCGGCGGAACGGACAATGGCCAACGCCGTCTCAACGGTCTTGGTTCCTTCCAGCGCCGTCGTCTCGACCGGCAGATCTTCTTTGATAATCCGGCAGAACTCATGAAATTCTCCGGCGGTATTGTGGTTGTTGATATCCACCGGAACGGTCTTTTGCACCAAAGTGCCGTTTTCGTCCTCGTGCCACCAGTCAAAATGGTCGCTGGTGTTGTCGGTCACGATACTGCCCTTCGTGCCGTAGAAGACCGAGCGCATGGTGTACGGGCGTTTGCAACTGACCGAAACAAAGACTTTTCCGATGACGTTTTTCGGGAATTTCAGGATGGCAATGGTATTATCGTCGTATGGGAGAGAGGACAGGATTTTGCGGTTGGCATAAGCCGTGACTTCCACAGCATCCCCGGCAACCCATCGCAAAAGGTCGATGGCATGGCACCCGCCGCCGACAACCCCGTTGCGCAGAGGATCGTTGCGCCAGGTTCCGGCCGCCGCCTCATAGATATGCTTGTAGTCATGAGCATATTCGGATTCGACAAACACCAGTTCGCCAATCCCGCCTTCGTCAATAATCTTTTTCGCTCCGACAAAACCGGGAGTAAAGCGGCATATCTGGCCGACCATGAATTTTTTATCGGATTTATCTGCCGCGTCCAGAATCACGCGGCAATCGTCGATCGTCAGGGCAAGCGGCTTTTCGCAAAGAACATGCTTGCCGGCCTCCAGCGAAGCCACCGCCATTTCGGCATGCAACTGGTCGGGCGTGACAATAATAACGGCGTCCACGTCGCTTTTCAGCAGTTCCCGGTAATCCGTATATTGCCGGGCATCCGGATAACGCGCCGCCGCTTCTTTCAGTTTTTCGGGGTCAATATCGCAAATGGCAGTCAGCTCGGCATCGGCATTTCCGGCAACTCCGCCCATGTGGCTTTGCGCCATACCGCTGCATCCGATAACTCCGATCTTCAGTTTTTCATTCATCGCAAGGTTCTCCTTTTTCTTTTGGCAATCCCAAACAAATTTTCCATTACCTCATCATGCCACATAACGCCGTCCGTTGTCAAGCGTTTTCAAGGTTTTTACCGCAAAAACGCGCAGCGCGACGGGATCGGGCTGCACGTGACTCCGGGGAGAATTGTTTTCTTGTTATTTATGGTATTTTTTCCCCGCCAGAATGGAAAAAGAGCGATAGATCGCCTCCATCAGAAGCGGGCGCATCAGCTGATGGGGGAAGGTCAGCGCACTGACCGAAAGCCGCAGATCGGCTCTTTCCTTCACCACCGGAGAAAGCCCGTGCGAAGACCCGATGATAAAAACGGCGCGTCCGCACCGGTCGCACCCCTCCCCGAGCAAACGGGCAAGCGTCGGAGAATCGAAAGAACGCCCCTCCACGCATAGCGCCACGGTAAACGCCCCCTCCGGAATCGCACGGAGAATGCGTTCCCCCTCGGCCTCCAACGCGTCTCTCACCGCGGCGGGATTGTCTTCTTCCCGGATATTCTCTTCACGCAGATTCACCTCTTCAAAGCGGCAAAATGCACCCAGCCGTTTCCTGTATTCGGCCACGGCCTCCTTCCAATAGTTTTCTTTCAGCGTTCCCACACTGATCAGCGTCACGCGGTTCATCTGCTTTCCGTCCTTCCCTCTCTGCAACCGTACTCTTCGTTTTGTAATGTATTGTTTACAAAACTGCTTTTATCTTTTGCTTTTGCACCGTTTTCCTCTTGATTTTTCTTTCCCTGCGTCGTATAATAGAAGAAAAACCAAGGAGGCCCTCAATGAGAACTATCAAGGTAGAACCCCTGACCCACGAGGCTTTTGCGCCTTTCGGCCAGTATTATGACATGGAACATCCGGACGGCTATCCGCTCTCCGGGGAACTTCACCGCTTCTTTCCCGATCGGCTGACCGCTCATGAAGAACATCAGGTCGCCTTTTCTCCGATTCTTGTGAAAAAGCCCGCCGTCATGGAGATTACACAAGCCGAATATCACACCACCACCTGTGAGATTATCCTCCCGCTGAACGGCGATATGATTCTGCATGTAGCGCCGCCTTCCGCCGGTAAGCCGCTCCCCGCCTGCACCCGCGCTTTTCTGGTTCCCCAGCATACGCTGGTCAAACTGAACGCCTGCGTGTGGCATCTGGCGCCGCTCCCGGCCGATCTGCCCGAGCTTGCGGCCATGATTGTATTGCCCGAATGCACCTACATGAATGACTGCACCGTGGTAGATTTTGCCGAAGAAGAGCGTTTCCGGATTGAACGCTGAAAACCCGCGGCGCGGACCTTTCTCAAAACCGTTCGCCGCCGGGCCGGGGGCGGTTTCTCCCCGCATGTAAACCCGCGCAAAACAGGAAAGAGCGGCAGGATGACCTGCCGCTTTTTTCATAGGGTATCGAAGACCGCCTTGACTTTCCCTTCAAACGGCGCGCCGTATTCCGAAATACCGAAAGCCTCGGCGTACCGGACTGCGCGGCCGCGCTCTTCCCCATACCGATCGATCAGCGCCCGGCGGTAGCGGGCGGCCGGCTTTGCAAACCGCGGCCCGTATCCGAAGGGTTCAGCCAGAATCTCTTCATCGCTCATGCCGGGCGTGAACCGTTTCCCGACCAGCCATGCAAACCGGGCCTCTTCTCCGGCAGACTCCGGCGGAGCTTCCCGCTCATAGGTATAGGGCAGCCATTCATAGACCTGCGACTCGTTCAGCGCGGCGCTGCGGAATTTTTTCTCTGCCACGCTGTCCACCGCGATGATGATATCCATCCGGAAAGGCGGTTCCCTGAACGCGTCCTCAAAGAAGAGGATGACCGGTTCGCGGCGCATGGCGGGCGCGTCGGGGCATTCATGCGGCACAATGAGGAGATAGGCCGCGTCCTGCACCAGCTGCCCAACGGCGCGATGATCGGCATGATAATCGTTTGTGCGGTGGGTGATGATGACGTCCGGGCTGTAGTTCCGGATATACCGGATCATACGCCGCCGGGTCGCGAGGTCGGCAACGATCGAACAGTCGTCCATATCGCTCCAGACTTCGTATTCGATATCCAGATATTTCGCCACCGCCCGGGATTCGCCCGCACGGCGCGCCACGGTTTCGGCCGGGGTCATTTTATGGTGTCCTCCGCTCCCGTTACAACAGGAAAGGAAGCGCACATCATGTCCGCCCTGCCGGAGAAGCAGGGCCAGCCCGCTCCCCCTGAATTCCGCATCGTCCTGGTGCGCGCCGATCATCAATACTTTCATTTCTTCTCCTTCCGGTTCAAAAGCATACCGGGGGCCGATTGTTACAGTCGCCGCTTTTCGGGCTTTTGTACCGTCTCTTTTGTTTTCAGAGTTTGTCTAACAGTTCTTTGACTTCCCCGGCAAACGGCGCGCCGTATTCCGAAATACCGAAAGCCTCGGCGTACCGGACTGCGCGGCCGTGTTCTTCCCCGTACCGGGTAATCAGCTCTTTCCGGAAACGCACGGCCGTCCGGGCAAATTCCGCTCCGTATCCGTCCGTCTTTTGCATGATTTCTTCATCGCTCATGCCGGGGGTAAAGCGTTCTCCAACCATCCAGTCAAAGCGCGCTTCCTTTCCGACCGAGGCAGGCGGAGCCACCCGTTCATGGGTATAAGGCAACCATTCGTAAACCTGCGATTCGTTCAACGACAAACTGCGGAACTTTTTCTCGATCACGGTGTCGATATCCACAACAATATCCGCGTGAAAAGGCGGCTCGGTGAAGGGGTCCTCAAAGAAGAGGATGACCGGTTCGCGGCGCATGGCGGGCGCGTCGGGGCATTCGTGCGGTACAATAAGGAGATAGGCCGCGTCCTGCACCAGTTGCCCCACGGCGCGATGGTCGGCATGGTAATCGTTTGTGCGGTGGGTGATGATGACGTCCGGGCCATAGTTCCGGATATACCGGATCATACGCCGCCGGGTCGCGAGGTCGGCAACAATCGAACAGTCGTCCATATCGCTCCAGACTTCGTATTCGATATCCAGATATTTCGCCACCGCCCGGGATTCGCCCGCACGGCGCGCCACGGTTTCGGCCGGGGTCATTTCATGGTGGCCTCCGCTCCCGTTACAGCAGGAAAGAAAGCGTACATCATGCCCGCCCTGCCGGAGCAGGATTGCCAGGCCGCAACCTTCAAATTCAGCGTCATCCTGGTGTGCGCCGATCATCAGAATCTTCAAAACAAATCGTCTCCCTTTTTATGGAATGGCAGGTTAAACGGCATTTTGCCGCATGCCGGAGCGTCTCCGTGCAGAATATCGAGCGCGCCCATGATACACGGATAGGAAGAAAGGCCGAGGAGAATGCGCTTGACATAGGGCGCGTCGGTTGCCACATAGGGGTTTCCGAAGTGCAGATGCGCCACAATCCTGTCGGTGGTCTGAAGAGCGTCCATCAGCTCCATCACGCGGCTGGTCAGGCATTCCCGGCCCGAATACGCCGCAGACTGGTAAAAGGTGATGAATACCAGATCATCATACTTCACCTGACGATCCAGCAACACCATATTATCGCAGGGGGAGGGGAACTGCGGAAGCGGATACACATCGGAATTCGGGAATAGCTCGCGGACCCGGTCGGCAATCTTCTGCGGGAAGTACCAGTCACGCGGCCCCGGCGTATATTCGTCTCCGGTATCGAGCGATACCTTCCCGTCGGTCATAATGACAAACAGATGGCGCGCGTTCGCGTCAATGGCCGGGGTCAGACCCTCGGCACAACGCGCTTCAATGCATTCGGTATTCAGCGCCGCCACATTTTTCTCGTCTTCGGGAAGAATCTTTGGATGAATATCCCGGTATTTCAGCGTCTTTTCCTGCGCCGCCAGCACATGGGCAACCGAAGAATCAAGGTCTTCATCGGTATACAGCCCCTGCTCATACCCTTCTTTCAGCGCGGCATACGCCTGCTTGCTCGGAACCCCCCAGCTCAGCGCCAGGCTGTTTCCGGCTCCGATGCAAAGTCCGTTCGGCGGGTTTACGCCGTATTTCAACACGACCCCCATCATATTGAGCGCGTCCGTGATATAGAAACCATCGAATCCGAGATCGCGCAGGATCGACAAAATCTTACGGGAAAGGCTGGCCGGATGTTCGTCGATTGCCGGGAATTTGTGATGGCCGGCCATGACCCCGTCAATCAGTCCTTCTTTCGCCAGCGTTGCATACGCAATCAGGCGGCTCCGGACTTCTTCCTCGGTCAGAACCGAACATCCCTCGCGCATATGCGAGTCATAGGGTTTCTCCCCGCCAACGCCGGGATAGTGTTTGGCCACCGTCAGAAGCCCGGCCTCGTGGATGCCCTGTGCCACGGCACGTCCCATCCGGATAACCTTATTGATATCCGAGCCGAAGGTGCGCGTGTTTCCGCCGCAGGGAAGTCTTTGTTCTTCTCCTGTGTCAAGGAGCGGATTCCCGACAGCATTATATCCCATCCCGGAGAGGACCGTGGCGGTGATCCGCCCGAAAGAACGCGCATAATCTTCCCGTGCGCCTCCCGCCGCCGCAATGGCCAGCACGTCCGGGATGAGATAGGGTTCTATCCCTCTCTCGGCGTCGGTCATAATGAGGATCGGATAATCGGCCGTCTCGCGGATCAGCCGGATGGCTTCCTCCCGGTACTTGGACTGCGGCTGAATCCAGATGGCACCGAGACTGTGATTTTTCACCATTTCCGCCGCGTGGAGAACATCCTCCCATCCATGGTTGAGGTTCGCGCAAAGTACCATGCCGATTTTTTGCTCCCGCGACAGCGTGCGCGGGTCAATCGCCCTGATTTCTTTCATACCTGACTCCTTATATAAAATGTTTTGTATCTGCATAACGCAGACCGGGATCCTTTTCGCTTTTTCCGCCTCCGCGGGTAAAAAAATCTACTATGGGTGTCTGCGTACATTTATTTCTTTTTCTCTTGCGTTTTCCGCCCGGAAAAGATATAATAAAAATACGGTTCCCGCCGTTTGAAACAAGACGCCGGAAAATCCCCGTCTTGTCGGACCGGCCGGATTCTATATCAAAAAGCATCGGGATGCGGGCGCTTTTCCGGATATCTGCAAACCTGCCGGACCACACGCTTCCTTCCCGGAAAGGAAACTACCATGAAAGTCGGAATTATCGGAGCCGGCACGATCAGTGCCAACCACATCAAAGGCTACCGGAACAACGGAGCCGACGTAGCTGCCATCTGTGACCGTCACGGAGACCTTGCCGCCGCCAAAGCCGAACAGTACGGCATTCCGAAAGTCTACACGGAGGTTTGTGAACTGCTGGCCAATCCGGATATCGATATTATCTCGATCGCCACGCCGGTTTCTTCCCACACCCCACTGGTCCTGCAAGCGCTGGAAGCAGGCAAACACGTCCTCTGCGAAAAGCCCCCGGCCATGAACGAAGCCGAAGTGGAAGCCTGCATTGCCGCCCGCGACAAAGCAAAAAAAGTGTTGCAGTACGGCTTTGTATGTCACCATGATTCGGATATTCTCTGGTTGCGGGAACGTTATCTCAAAGGAGAATTCGGCCGCGTCGCTTATGCGGAAGCCATGCGGATCAATCGCTGTATCAACCCCGGCGGCTGGTTCAATGACAAGCGCTTTACCAAAGGCGGTTCGCTCTTTGATGCCGCTATTCATGAAATCGACGCGCTCTTCTTTGTTCTCGATTATCCGGAGCTTGCTTCTGTGCGCTCTTTCCTGCGATATGAGAACGGGGATCTGCACGCCCGCCTCGGCCTGACCGGGAAAAGCTACGCCTCCGCCTCGGTCGGCGAATTTGAAAGCAATGTGGAAACATCCGGCACGATTTTTGCCGTCTGCCGGGATGGTACGCCGATCGTTCTCCGCGCCGCCTCGGCACTCTGCACGGTGCAAGAATGCCGTCAGTTCCGGATTGACGGTTCCGGAGCCGGTGCCTTCTGGGATGGCAGTCACGATCTCGCCTATATCCATCTGGAAAAAGACGGTTTCCGGGAAGAGAGCGTTCCGCGTTCTGACCGTATCGACCTTGACGAAGAAATGAAAAACTTCCTGGCCGCCTGCCGGGGAGAAGCTCCCTGTATAGCCACTGCGGAAATGGCGCGCTCTCTCATGCGTTTTTATGACGCGGTCTATCGTTCGGATGCCGAGGGGCGCGAAATTCTTCTCTGATCCGGACCGCTCTTCGGGTTTTGCAGGGGTTCTTCCCCCGCCGTTTTCCGGAAATCGTTTCCCGGGGTTTCTCGGGATTATTTTCCGGATTCTCCCGGAAATTCCGGCGTTTTTCTCCGGAATTTTCCCGAGGTTATCCCGGAATTTTCCCGAGGTTATCCCGGAATTTTCCCGGAGTTTTTTCGGAAGCCCCCGCCGGGGGGCTTTTTCTATGTCGGGAAAACCGGAAAACGCCGGGCTTTCCCGTAAACGCCGCAAAACACCGCTTACAGTATAACACGTCTGCTCTTTCAAGTCAATCTTCTGCGCCTGATTTCAGCAGGATTGGGCAAGCAAAACCGTGACTTGCGGCAACCTTCCCCGAAAATCTGCCTTCTGTGCAAAACGCCGGCCCCTGTCAACGATGAAAAGCAGGTTGTCTCTCTTCCAGCATAATCCCGCCCACAGGAAAAAACAAGCGCCGACGGAAAACAAAACGAAAAATGATAACAAAATGCAAACTTCGGAATACCCGCCCGCACCACCGCCCTTTCCCGCCCCCGCTCTCTTTCTCTTTCCCTACCCCCACCACCCTTTCTCCGCCCCGCTCCCTCTTCCTCTTTTTTCCCTCTCCCCGCCGCCCTTTCCCGCGCCCGCTCTCTCTTTCTTCTCTTGCCCCCTCTTCCTCTTTTTTCCCCCCCACCGCACCCGGCCGAAGAAATCCTGCGCAAAGAAAGCGCGTATCGTCCGCCCCCACGCAGAAAATATCCCTCTCTGCCCGTTCTCTCTATCTCCATCCCCCGCTCCACCGCCCCCGCCGCCGCCCTTTTCCGCCCCGCTCCCTCTTTCTCTTTTTACCTACCCCCGCCGCCCTTTTCCGCCCTTCTTTCTCTTTCTGCCCACGCCTGTCTTGACAAAACGGCGGAAAAAAGGGTATAATAAAGGGATGAAACTATTGCCTGAAAAGCAACCGAAAACAGGAGGAAACAACGTGCAGGAAGGTAAATTTTCGCTGAAGAGTGCCTTTTCTCCCACGGGAGATCAGCCCGCCGCCATCGAAAAACTGGCGAACGGCGTGGCAGAAGGCAAGAAAATGCAAACATTACTTGGCGTTACCGGTTCCGGCAAGACCTTTACCATGGCCAACATTATCGCGCGTTGTAACCGTCCTACCCTGATTCTGGAACCAAACAAAACGCTTGCCGCGCAGGTATGCTCCGAATTCCGGGAGTTTTTCCCGGATAATGCGGTGGAGTTCTTCGTTTCTTATTACGACTACTACCAGCCCGAAGCTTATATTCCCGGGCGGGATATGTATATTGAAAAAGATGCCCTGATCAATGACGAAATCGACCAGCTTCGCCACAGTGCCACCTCTTCGCTTTTTGAACGCCGGGATGTCATCATCGTCGCTTCCGTTTCCTGCATTTATTCGCTCGGTGACCCTTCGGAATACGGGAGCCTCCTGGTTTCGATCCGTACAGGGCAAAAACTCGAACGTGACGAACTGGCGCGCCGCCTGGTATCCGTCAGTTATACCCGTAACGACATGGTCCTCTCCCGCGGGAAATTCCGCATGAAGGGAGACACCGTGGAAGTCGTTCCCGCCTCATTCGGAGAAAACGCTCTGCGCATTGAATTTTTCGGCGATGAGATTGAGCGTATCAGCGAGATCAATGCCGTCACGGGAGAAACAATCTCCGTCCGTACCTATGCCGCCATCTTTCCTGCCACGCATTATGCGGTTTCGGACGATCATCGTATCGCCGCTCTTTCGGAGATCGAACGCGAAATGGAAGAACGCGTCGCTTTTTTCCGCGCGGAGGGAAAACTGCTGGAAGCGCAACGGATCGAGGAACGCACCCGCTACGACCTGGAAATGTTACGGGAAGTCGGTTTCTGCTCCGGGGTGGAAAACTATTCCCGCGTGCTGTCCGGCCGCCCCGCCGGGTCCTCCCCCTATACCCTGCTTGACTACCTGCCGAAAGATCATCTTCTGTTTATTGACGAATCTCATGTCACCATCCCGCAAGTGCGCGGAATGAGCGGTGGCGACACCGCCCGAAAGACCAACCTGATCGAATACGGTTTTCGCCTGCCCTCGGCCTATGACAACCGCCCTCTCCGCTTTGACGAATTTGAAGCGCGGATAGGCCAGACCGTCTTTGTCAGCGCGACCCCCGGCCCCTATGAAGAAGCGCATTCCGAAGGGGTAGCCGAGCAGCTCATCCGCCCGACAGGACTCGTTGACCCCGTCGTGACGGTCCACCCGATTGCCGGGCAGGTCGATGACCTTATCGACCGTATCCGCGCCGTGACCGCCGCCAAAGACAAGGCCCTTGTGACCACCCTGACGACCAAAATGGCCGAAGACCTGACCGAATATCTTGCCGATGTCGGTATCAAGGTCAAATATATCCACCACAAAGTCGATACCATGGAACGCATGGAGATCATCCGCGACCTTCGCCTCGGGAAATTCGATGTCCTGGTCGGTATCAATCTGCTCCGGGAAGGGCTGGATATTCCCGAGGTGGCGCTGGTGGCCATCCTGGATGCCGACAAAGAGGGCTTTCTCCGTTCCGCCACCTCGCTGATTCAGACCATCGGGCGCGCGGCGCGCAATGCGAACGGGCAGGTCGTGATGTACGCCGACACGATCACCGGCTCCATGAGGACCGCCATCGACGAGACCGAACGCCGCCGCCGGGTCCAGACCGCCTATAACGAAGCGCATGGCATTACGCCGAAAACCGTTGAAAAATCCGTGCGGGAACTCATTGCCATCGGCCGGCCGGAAGAAGATAAAAAGGTCGATATCATCGCCCGCCTGCCGAAGAAGGAACAGGAAAAAACACTTGAACGCCTGCGCGCCGAGATGCGGGATGCCGCCAAACGGCTGGAATTTGAACGGGCCGCCTTCTTGCGCGATCGTATCCGCGAGATCGAGGAAGCCGGATTTGCAGAAGAAGCCGACAAACCGCCGATCGGCCTGCCGGCCAAGCCGAAAACCGCACCGGGCAGAAAAAAACCGCAGAAAGAACTCCCAAAACCCGCCGCAGAACCGAACCGCCGGGCACCCGGCAAGAGCAGAAAGTAAAGGACAAAACCATGGCCAAGACCATCCGTATCCGGGGCGCCCGGGAAAACAACCTGAAAAATATCGATATTGATATCCCGAGAGATAAACTGGTCGTTCTGACCGGACTTTCCGGCTCCGGGAAATCTTCGCTTGCCTTTGAAACGCTCTATGCCGAGGGGCATCGCCGCTTTGTTGAATCGCTCTCGTCCTACGCCCGGATGTTCCTCGGGCAGATGGACAAGCCGGATGTCGATTCGATCGAAGGGCTTTCCCCCGCCATCGCCATCGACCAGAAAACAACCTCCAAAAACCCCCGTTCGACCGTCGGTACCGTCACCGAGATCTACGACTACCTGCGCTTGCTTTACGCGCGCATCGGCATTCCGCACTGCCCGGTCTGCGGCAAGGAGATCCGCCCGCAGAGCCAGGATCAGATCGTCGGACGCATTATGAAACTGCCGGAAGGAACGCGCTTTCTCGTCCTCTCCCCGGTCGTCCGGGAGGCAAAAGGAACCCACGAAAAGGTGCTGGCCGATATTCGCCGCCGCGGGTTCTCCCGGGTGCGCGCGGATGGCGTGATGTACGACCTTTCGGAAGAGGTGGAACTGAATAAAAACACAAAACACACCATAGAAGCCGTAGTCGATCGCCTCGTTATGCGGCCGGATATCCGCTCCCGTCTTTCGGACTCCGTGGAAACCGCCCTTTCCCTTTCGGAAGGGCGCGTGCGGATTGTTCCGGTACCGCGCGAAGGGGAGCAAGCGGGAGAAGAATTGGAGTTTTCCCAGCGTTACGCCTGTGAAGAGCATAAAATCAGTTTCGGGGAACTGGAACCCCGGATGTTCTCTTTCAACAATCCGCAGGGAGCCTGCCCGGAGTGCGCCGGTCTCGGAGAACGCCGGCAAATCTCCCCCGACCGTATCATCCCCGACAAATCGCTCTCTCTCCGGGAAGGGGCGATCGCGTGCAACGGGTTCAAAAGCATGAACGAAACCAGTTGGAGCGGCCCGCTTGCCGCCGCGCTCGGGCAAGATTTCGGTTTTACGCTGGACACCCCGATTGCCGATTATTCGCCCGAGGCTTATCGGGCGCTGATGTACGGCTACCCGAAAAAATACCGCGTTGTCCGCTATTTCGGAAAAGACGCGCATGAACAATACACCGCCTTTGAGGGGATTATCCCCACCATTGAACGCCGTGCCTCTACCGGCGGCATTCTCGGTGAAGGGTACGACGATCTGTTTGAAGAGATTCCCTGCCCGCGCTGTCACGGCCGCCGCCTGTCGGATGAAGTGCTGGCCGTTACGGTCGGCGGGCTGAATATCGACGAACTCTGCCGTTTGTCCATCAGCCGGATGCTCGATTTTGTCAACGCCCTGCACCTCACGGAAACCGAAACCGCCATCGCCGGAGAAATCCTGAAAGAGATTCGCGCCCGTCTCGGTTTTCTCTGCAGCGTGGGGCTGGAATACCTCGATCTTGCCCGCCGTGCCGGAACTCTCTCGGGCGGAGAAGCCCAGCGTATCCGATTGGCAACGCAGATCGGGTCCGCGCTCACCGGGGTGATGTATATCCTGGATGAGCCGAGCATCGGCCTCCACCAGCGCGACAATTCCAAACTGATCGCCACGCTGAAAAAACTGCGCGATCTCGGCAACACCGTTATCGTGGTAGAACACGACGAAGAAACCATGCGGGAAGCCGACCATCTCATTGACATCGGCCCGGGAGCCGGTATTCACGGCGGCCGCATCGTCGCGGCCGGAACCCCTTCCGAAGTTGCAAAATGTAAAGTTTCCTTGACAGGCGACTATCTTTCCGGCCGAAAAGTAATCCCTGTTCCGGCCACACGCCGTCCGGGGAACGGTTCTTTTGTGCGGGTATTCGGCGCGCGGCAGAACAACCTCCGGGGCATTGACGTATCTTTCCCGCTCGGCTGTTTCATCGCCGTAACCGGCGTGTCGGGTTCCGGGAAGTCTTCCCTCGTCAACAGTATCCTGCGAGACACCCTGACGCGCGACCTCAATCGTGCCGCAACGCGTCCCGGCCAATGCGATCGCGTAGAGGGGGCGGAAAATCTCGACAAGGTCATCAGCATTGATCAGAACCCCATCGGGCGCACTCCGCGCTCCAACCCCGCCACCTACACCGGAATGTTCACCGAGATCCGCGACCTGTTTTCCAAAACGCCGGATGCCCGCGCGAAGGGATACGGCCCGGGTCGTTTCTCCTTCAATGTCAAGGGCGGCCGCTGTGAAGCCTGCGAAGGCGACGGCGTACGCTGTATCGAAATGCACTTTTTGCCGGACGTGTATGTAAAGTGCGATGTCTGCCGCGGCATGCGCTATAACCGTGACACACTGGAAATCCGGTATAAAGGGAAAAACATCTATGAAGTCCTGGAAATGACCGTGGAAGAAGGCGTATCCTTTTTCAGCGGTGTTCCCTCTCTCTTTCGCAAACTGCAAACGCTCTGCGATGTCGGTCTCGGCTATATCAAGATCGGTCAATCCTCCACCACTCTCTCGGGGGGAGAGGCCCAGCGGATCAAACTGGCCACCGAACTTTCCCGCCGCGACACCGGCCGTACTCTTTATATTTTAGACGAACCCACCACCGGTCTTCATACCGCTGATGTTGCGCGCCTGATCGGGATTCTCGATCGGCTGACTACCGCCGGGAACACCGTCATCGTCATTGAACACAATCTTGATTTGATTAAATCAGCCGATTATCTGATCGATCTCGGCCCGGAAGGCGGAGACGGTGGCGGCCGCATTGTTGCCACAGGCACCCCGGAAGAAGTTGCCGCCGTGCCGGATTCCTATACCGGCCTTTACCTTCGCGAAAAACTCGGCCTCCCGCCACTCCGCCCCTGATATTTCTCTTTCTCTCTGTTCTTCTCGCTTTTTTACCCGCTCTCTCTATCCCCCCGCCCGCTTTTTCACGCCTTCTTTCTTTTCCCGCCCCCCGCGCCCACTCCGCCCGCTCCCTTTCTTTTTCTCGTTTCCTCTTCCTCTCTTTCTCCCCCGCTTTGCAAAACGCTTCCTTATTTCTTTTATTTATAACCATATAAACGGCAGTTTTCCCTGCCGTTTTCTCTTTTCGCTTCCACGCTCCTTCTTCTCTTTCTGCTCATCCCCGCGCCCGCTCGGAAAAATCACACCGCAAAAGAAAGCGCCCATCCTCCGCCCCCACGCAGAAAATATCCCTCTCTCTGCCTTTCTCTCTTCCCATCTCTCCACCGCGCCCGCTCCGCCGCCGCCTTCCGTTCGGCACAGAAAAAGGGGATCTCTCTTCGTCGCCCCGTCAAAAAAGAAAAACTTTCTCTCCATCCCCCGCGCCTGCTCAGAAAAATCACACCTCAAAAGAAAGCGCCCATCCCCCGCCCCCACGCAGAAAATTTCCCTCTCTCTGCCTTTCTCTCTTCCCATCTCTCCACCGCGCCCGCTCCACCGCCGTCTTTCGTTCGGCACAGAAAAAGGGGATCTCTCTTCGTCGCCCCGTCAAAAAAGAAAAACTTTCTCTCCATCCCCCCGCCGCGCCACTCCGCCCGCTTTTCACGCCTTCTTTCTTTTTCCGCCCCCCGCGCCCCCGCGCCCGCTCCCCCGCCGCGCCCGCTCCGCCCCTGATATTTTTCTTTCTCCCCCGCTCCGCAAAAACGCCGGTCTTTTTTCTCCCCCTTCCACTTTTTTCTTGCCCACACCGCATTTTTTCTTTTTTTGAAAAACCCCTTGACAGATTCAAAAGAGCATGCTATAATAATGATACAAAATCTTAATAAGGAATTATTCAAATGGTTCGTAACACTGTTCAACGCAGGCTTCTGCTTGAAACCGTGCGAAGTATGACCAACCACCCGAGTGCGGATGAGGTCTATGAGACGGTTCTGCCGCGTTGCCCCGGCATCAGCCGCGCCACGGTCTACCGCGTATTGGGCGCACTGGCCGATGAAGGGGAAATCCAACGGGTGGCCGTTCCCAACGCGCCCGATCGGTTTGACTTCACCCTCTCCTGTCACGCGCACTGCCGTTGCCTGTCCTGCGGGCGGGTCTTCGATTTTCCGATCGCCTTCCCGGAAGCTGAAAGCACCGAGGAATTCCGGGTGGAAGGCGTGGAAGTGCTCGTCACGGGAAAATGCCGGGAATGCCTGCAAAAAGAAAAAAACGCAAAAATCCCCCCTGTTTAATCCCTGTATAAAAATCATATATCGTAAGGAGAAATTACTATGAAAAAATGGAAATGCACCGTCTGCGGCGAGATCGTATACTCCGATGTTCGCCCCGAAAAATGCCCGCTTTGCAAGGCCCCGGGTGAAAAATTTGTCGAAATCACAGCTGAAGAAAACAGCTGGGCCGCCGAACATGTTGTCGGCGTAGCCAAGGGTGTTCCGGCCGAAATCATCGATGGCCTGCGCGCCAACTTCTCCGGCGAATGCTCCGAGGTCGGCATGTACCTCGCCATGGCTCGCGTCGCGCATCGCGAAGGCTACCCGGAAATCGGTCTTTACTGGGAAAAAGCCGCATTTGAGGAAGCCGAACACGCCGCCAAATTTGCCGAACTCCTCGGTGAAGTGCTGACCGATTCGACCGCTCAGAACCTCGCCAAGCGCGTGGATGCCGAACGCGGTGCCACTGCCGGGAAATTTGAGCTGGCCAAGCTCGCCAAGGAAGCCGGCCTGGATGCCATTCATGATACCGTGCACGAAATGGCGCGTGACGAAGCCCGCCACGGCAAAGCCTTTGAGGGCCTGCTCAAGAGATACTTCAATCAATAAGAAAAAGAGCGCCGATTTCAAACGGCGCTCTCATTTTACAAAAGACCGGCCGAGCCGGTCTTTTACAAATCGGGAAAAATCCCCTGGGATCTTCGGTTTATCCTTACGCTTTCTCCGCCCCCGGTTCCTGCCGCGGATGGCGGAGCAGATCGACCCGGACGATTGTGACAAGAAGCATGGCCAGCAAAACGGTGTAATTGATGACCGCCCCCCAGTCGGCAACCAGGATCGAATAGGTCAGCCAACCCGCGCTGTTTGCGGCCATATACGCGCGATAGGCGGTGGAGCTGGAGAAAATAGCCAGCCCAAACAGAATTGTGCAAAGGAAGGGAATGATGCTGTACCATTTTTCCCACGTGAAGATGGCAATAGCCAGATAGGCCGCAAAGAAGGGGATCAACGACCACTTCGGCACCGGCAGATGCTTCCGCTGATAGAAATAGTTGAAAATGATATGAAACGAAGCAAGCGCACAAGAGAGGAAGCCGGTCATCGCCCCATGAAACAGAAAATTAAGCGCAATCGCGACATTGGAAAAAAGTTCAAACGCCAGCACCAGCTTCATGTCCTTGAACTGCGCGGCCACAATTGCCACGATCAGACACACAATACCCAACACAAAAGCCGTAATACTGTCCGCGTCGGTAAGCCCTAATGTATTCCGGAAAAAATCCCCTATGATCTGCATATTCTGCTCCTTCAATCACAAACAATCATTCGCATCATACCACATTCCGAAAAAATTTGCAAGCCTTTTTATTCCGAATCTGCTTTTTCCGTTATCCGAACGATGTCGCCTGGTTATCGAACGATGTCACTTGACAAAATCCGCCCGGTGTGTTACAATCACTTATAGATAAAATCCTGACAGAAAGTGAAAAACATGAATATCGTATGCCTTGATATGGAGGGCGTTCTCGTCCCCGAAATCTGGATTGCTTTTGCCGAAGCCACAGGAATTCCCGCACTGCGCCGCACAACGCGGGAAGAGCCGGATTATGACAAACTGATGCGCTACCGCATCGGCATTCTGAAAGAACACGGCCTCGGCCTGCGTGAAATTCAAAAAACCATTGCCGGAATCGAGGTCATGCCGGGCGCCCGTGAATTTTTGGACGCTCTGCGCCCCCTGACCCAGGTCATTATCCTCAGCGATACCTTTGAACAGTTTGCCACCCCGCTGATGCAAAAACTCGGCTGGCCCACCATTTTCTGCAACACGCTTGAAGTGGCGCCGGATGGCGAAATCACCGGATTCCGGATGCGGGTGCAGCAATCCAAGCTGACAACCGTCCGCGCCCTGCAATCAATCGGTTTTGACACCATCGCCAGCGGAGACAGTTTCAACGATCTCGGAATGATCCGCGCCAGCAAGGCCGGTTTCCTTTTCAAAAGCACCGATGCCATCCGGGCCGCCAACCCCGATCTCCCCGCCTATGAGGAGTATGATGAATTGCTGGCCGCCATCCGGGCCGCCCTCTGATATTTCACACCCGTAAAAACCGCCGTGTGATTTCAAACCCGTAAAAACCGCCCGCCGTCATGACGGGAAAACCGACAAAGGAGTTTTCATGAAACAAGCAGACCGCAAAGTACGTGTGCTTTTTTTCGCCGCCCTTCTCTCCAGCATTCTTTTTGTCGCCGGGATTCCGATGCTGATCTTTGGCGCGGCAAACAGCCGGACCTTTCTGATGGTGACCGGTATCGTGATGACCGCCGCCTGCTTTTACGGGATGCCCATCCTCTGGATTCAGTACGGCAGCGCGAAGACCGAACGCCGCCTGATCTACGCCGTCCTGCAGGAAAATCTCCTGACCGTCGCCGCGCTCTCGGCACAACTTTCTATCAATGAAGAAGGCATCCGCGCCATGCTCCGTTCCTGTATACAGCATTGCCGGCTTCCCGGCTTTCTCTTTGACGGAGAAACCCTGACCCTGAACACCCACGCCGCCCCCGGAAGAAAACTGCTTTCCGTCGTCTGCCCGAATTGCGGCGCACCGGTTTCGTATCCGGAAGGAGAATCTCCCGTCTGCGGATATTGCGGCACTGTCTGCCGCTGAATTCCCCGGCAGGCTTGTCCGCCAACCGCTTTTTTGGGGCGTTTTCACCCGTTTTATAAACAATACATAACAAAAAGACCGGATTTCCGGTCTTTTTTCCTGCCGCGCGGGTGTCGCCCGGCCATGCTCGTTCTTTGACCGGTTCTGCCCCGGCCGCGCGCCCGCCGGGATCAGGTCGCCGGCTATGAACCGGGCATGTGTCGCCCGATTTTGCGCGTCGCCCGATTTTGTGCGTCGCCTTATTCCGTAATATCGGCCGTCTCGTAGGCCAGCGCTTTCCGGAGTTCTCCGGGGGTCGTCTCGATCTGCAATCCGATTTTCCCGGCGCTGAAATAGATTCGCTCTCCGGCGGCAACCGAAGCGTCCGCTACCGTGCGGAACGGCTTTTTCATCCCGATGGGCGAACATCCTCCGTGGACATATCCGGTCAACGGGAGAAGCTCCCGGGACTTTATCATTTCCACGCTTTTTTCCCCTACGGCGGCGGCCGCTTTTTTGAGGTGCAGTTCCCGTCCGACCGGAACGAGAAACACATAATGCGCGCCGCTCCGGCCGACCGTGACCAGCGTTTTGCAGACTTCATCGGGGTTTTCGCCAAGCACCCCGGCCGTATCCAGCCCGGCCACCACGCCGCTCTCGGTATAATTATGCACCGTATACGAAACGCCCATCCGGGTAAGAATCCGCATGACGTTGGTCGTCTCTTCTTTTTTCATCTTTCCTCCGGGTTCTTTTTTTATCATCATAGCAAAAATATTCCCGAAAGTCAAGGGCGCGGCAGGGTCAATGCTGATGCCGGATCAGCCCCGCCGCTTTGGAAAATTCCATGACAAGAAGCGGAACCAGCGCAAGCCCGAGGCAGGCAAGATACTGCCACGCCGGCAGTGCCAGAAGCCCGAAAGCCACGCGCAAAGGAGTAAACAGTACCAGCGCAATCATGGCAACCGAAAGGAGCGCCGCCCGGTTCAGTGTGCGGTTTCCGAAAGGGCGGATAGCAAAGAGCGACCGCTCCGAACGCATGTTGAACGCCTGCACGATCTGCGAAAGAGCCAGCACCCCAAACGCCCAGGTCTGCCCGCCGGCCAATTCACCGGTAAGCGTCTCCCCGAGCCGGAACGCAATCAGCGAAAGCAGGCCGAACATCACGCCCTGCAACACCGTCCGCAAACCGAACCCATGTGCAAAAATCCCCTCGGTCTTCGGGCGCGGGCGTCTGTTCATCACCCCGTTCTCCACCGCCTCCATCCCGAGTGCCACGGCGGGGAGCGAATCGGTCACCAGATTGATCCAGAGAAGTTGCATGGAAAGGAGAGGCGTTTTGTGCCAGAGAATCATGGCAAAGAAAACCGTCAGGATTTCTCCGATATTGGTGCCCAGCAAAAAGCCGACCACTTTTTTGATATTGGCATAAATGCCGCGCCCCTCGCGCACCGCGTCCACGATGGTTGCGAAGTTGTCGTCGGTCAGGGTCATGTCGGCGGCCCCCTTGGCTACATCCGTACCGGTAATCCCCATCGCGCACCCGATATCGGCGGCTTTGAGGGCGGGCGCGTCATTCACGCCATCCCCGGTCATAGCCACCACTTCGCCACGCCGTTGCCACGCTTTGACAATGCGGATTTTGTTCTCGGGCGAAACGCGTGCATAAACCGAGATTCCGGTCAGGCAAGCGTCAAATTCTTCCTCGCTCATCGCGTCGAGTTCCGCGCCTGTCACGGCACGTTCTCCCCCCCGGAGAATTCCGAGTTCCCACGCAATCGCGGAAGCCGTCACGACATGGTCGCCTGTGATCATCACCGGACGGATCCCTGCGCGGCGGCAGACCGCCACCGCGTCTTTTGCTTCGGGCCGCGGCGGGTCAATCATCCCGACAAGGCCGAAAAAGGTCAGGCCGGATTCCATCTCTTCCGCCGTCGGATTTTCCGGCAATTCTCCGATCTCCCGATAGCCGATTGCCAGCACGCGCAAAGCGTCTCCGCTCATTTCCTCCGCGATGCGGCGCGCCCGATCAAGATCCCCCGCCACACAGCGCGCGGCCATCATATCCGGCGCGCCCTTGACAATGAGCAGGTTTTTTCCGTCTACGCGATTGACGGTGGACATCAGTTTTCTGTCCGAATCAAACGGGAATTCCAAAAGGCGCGGATATTTCTCGTTCAGCGCGTCCTTGCTGTCGCCCTTTTGGAGTGAGGCCCGTATAATGGCCGTCTCGGTCGGATCGCCGATGTGATGTTCCTGCTCGTTTTCGAGGATGATCGCCCCATCCGAACAAAGCGTTCCGTACGCCAGCAGGCGGCGCACCGCCTCGGAGTTTTCCGCCGAGATTTCCGCAGGCTCTCCCCCGTCCACATACACGCGGGTCAGGGTCATGCGGTTCTGGGTCAGGGTGCCGGTCTTATCCGAACAGATGACCGACGCGCTCCCGAGTGTTTCCACCGCGGGCAGGCGGCGGATCAACGCATTTTTTCTGACCATCCGCTGGACCCCGATCGACAGCACAATCGTCACAATGGCGGGCAACCCCTCGGGAATTGCGGAAACAGCCAGCGAAACCGCCGTCATGAAGATTTCCAGCACCGGGGTTCCGTAAGCCAGTCCGACCGCAAAGATGATCCCGCAGCAGACCAGCGCGATAATCCCGAGGTATTTGCCAAGCTGTGCCAGCTTGTGTTGGAGCGGGGTCTGTCCTTCCTCTTCTCCGTTCAGCAGACCTGCAATCCGCCCCATTTCGGTCTTCATCCCCGTCGCCGTCACAACAGCCACAGCGGTTCCGTAGGTCACGGTACAGCCCGAAAAAAGCATATTGCTCCGGTCTCCGAGCGCCGCGTTTTCCGAAACCCCGGCCTCCGCGTCCTTCTCGCTGGGAAGCGATTCGCCGGTCAGGGCGGATTCCTCGGACCTTAAACTTGCACTGCGAAGAAGCCGCGCGTCCGCCGGGATCAGGTCGCCGGCTTCCAGTCGGATAATATCCCCGGGTACAAGATCGGCGGCCTCTATGACACTTTCCTTCCCGTTCCGCAATACGCGCGCATGGGGAGCGCTCATCCCCTTGAGAGCGTCCAGGGCCGCCTCGGCGCGGCTCTCCTGAATCATCCCGAGGAAAGCGTTCAGAAAAACGATCAGTAAAATCAGCGCCGGTTCAAAAAACTCCCGCACCTCTCCCTGTGTGCAGGCCACCGCAAAAGAGACGGCCGCCGCCGCAAGCAGAATGAGGATCATCACATCGCAAAATTGCGAGAAAAAGCGTTGCAGTTTCGTCTTTTTCTTCTTTTCCTTCAATTTATTCGGCCCGTATTCTCCGAGACGTTTCCGCGCCTCTTCTTCGCTCAGTCCTTGCTCCCCGTTCACCGCAAGAGCCTCGCAAACCTCTTCACGCGTCATGCTGTATGCTTTCATCAGTTCCTCCGTTTCTTCCAAGCGCCGGGGCTTTTTTTGTTTTGGTTTTCTCCCCCGGGATTTTCTTTCTTCTCTCCGTATGAAAAAAGGCTCATACGCAAAGACGATGTCCTTGCACATGAGTCTGGCAATTTGAAACAAGCCAGACCGGTGACCGGCCAGGATGTTGACTTGCTACGATAAACGCTTGCTACTCCCATCATGAGCATTTTTATAATATAAGAGAAAAAGCTTGCTTGCAAGGGCTTTTTCTCGCCATATTTCAACGAACGGCTGTTCTTTGCGGAACGCAAAGAACCTGTTGCGAACGCAATACAAAAATTTATTTTTGTAAGCCGTTGTAATGTTATAATATAAGAGAAAAAGTTTGCTTGCAAGGACTTTTTCTCGCCATATTTCAACGAACGGCTGTTCTTTGCGGAACGCAAAGAACCTGTTGCGAACGCAATACAAAAATTTATTTTTGTAAGCCGTTATAATGTTATTATAACCCTCCCCCGGGGATTTGTCAAGATATCTGCGCATTTTTTTCGGCTCTTTTTCGCCGTCCGGATAAAAGCCCCGCCCCCTTTTCTCCCGCATTTTTCCCCGCGTTTGCTTTTCCTTGTTTCCCCTTATGCCGCCTTCTGTTCCCTGTCTCTACCGTTCCTTTCTGCTTTTTTCAGACAGTTTCATTTTACGCCTGATACGGTTCAGATGGCGTTCAAAACTCCCGTCCGACAAAAACGCCGCCAGGACATATTGATCCATCACCGGCACAGAGCAGGAATACCCCTCCAGAATCTCTTCATAGACGGCCGAAAGCGCCGGCGGCAGGATCATATACCCGATACGCACGGCAGGAGACAAACTTTTGGAAAATGTGTTGATGTAAAGCACGCGATTGCGCCCGTCCATCGAATATAGCGTACGCACGGGATGTCCGGGGGCGAAAAATTCGCTGGAAAAATCATCTTCCACGATATAACGCCCCTCCGCAGCCCCCCATCGCAGATATTCGCGCCGCTTTTCCAGGGAAGTCGTGATACCGGACGGGTAGCTGTAAAAAGGCGTCACATGCAGAACGTCAAATCCGCCCGATTCCAACGCGCTGGATTCGATCCCGTCTATTCCGAGCGGAAGCGGCAAAAGCCGGCACCCCATCCCCCGGTATGCCGTCAGGATCTGCCCGTAACACGGATCCTCGACCCCATAGACCCGCCCGGTTCCGATCAGACGCGCCGCGCTCTCATAAAGTTGCTCCGCTCCGGAACCGATGACGATCCGCCGGGGGTCCGCCTCCATTCCGCGATACCGGAGCAGATAGTCGGCGATCGCATTGCGCAGTACTTCGCATCCCCTCCCGGGTGAAGGTCGGAACAAAAGCTCCCCCCGCTCGCTGATAACGCGCCTCACCGTCCGGAACCACACCGAATACGGGAAATCCCTCTCCGGATACTCCCGTGGTTCCGGCAACCGCACACAGGCTTCCGGCCCTGTCATCGCGCGCCCGGTTCCGTCCGCGTTTTTTCGGTTTCCACAGGCGGAAAAACCGTCCGGCGGCAGGACGAAATATCCGCAGCGTTCCCGCGCCGCAACAAACCCCTCTTCTTCCAGCATCCGGTACGCGCGCTCCACCGTGATAAGACTGTACCCGCTCTGATCCGCCGTCACGCGGCGGGAAGGAAGGCGTTCCCCGGGGCGGTATTCGCCGCGCCGGATTTTTTCCGACAAGACACTGTACAGTGCCATATACTTCTTTTCTTTCATCTGGACATATAAAATTCTTTCGTTTTGATACTTTACATAAGACCACATCGCCATTATACTATCAGCAAACAAAACTGTCAAGGAGAAAATCATGTACACCGTTCCGTTGTCTTCCGCCCGCGCGGCGACTCGCCGCCTTTGCATTTCCGCACTTTTCATGGCGCTCAACATCGCTTTCAGCTCTTTCGGCCTTCCGGTTCCCGGCGGGCATCTGTATCTGAACGATATTGTCATCTGCACCGCCGCCATCCTGCTCGATCCGGTTTCGGCTTTTCTGGTCGGCGGGGTCGGAGCCTTTCTCGGCGACCTCTTCTTTTATCCCGCGCCCATGTTTGTCTCTCTGGTCACGCACGGCCTGCAAGCTGTTGCGATTTCTCTTTTTGCGCATTACCTGTTACGTCGCCGCCCGGCGCTGGCCGCCGGTATCGGGGTAGCCGTCGGGGCAATCATCATGGTGGTCGGCTATTCCCTCGGCCGCGCCTTCATTTACAGTACGCCGGAATATGCCTTTCTCAAACTTCCCTATCAGATTCTGCAAGCTGCCGTTGGGGCCATAGTCGGAATGCTCCTTTGCTATCGTTGCGGGATTGTCCGCCTGGCGGACCGTTACGGTTTCTTCTTCCGCCCGGCCCTCAAAGATAACCTCGACGGCTGACGTCGCGCCCATCATCTCCCTTTATCCCCTGCGAACCCTGCCAAAACGCCCCGCCGCCCCCTGAAAACCGCTCACCCGGCCGAAAAATCCTTTTCCCTTCCCCGCTCTCTCTTTCCTTCGCTCCGCATTTCCTTCGCTCCGCATTTCCTTCGCTCCGCCTTTCTTTCGCCTGCCCTTCCTTCGCCCGCCTTCTGTCTTCTCCGCATTTTGCATTTCAGCACAAAAAAGCGCCCGACGGGCGCTTTTTTCATCCTTCTTATTTCTTTTTCACATCTCAACGGCAGAAGTTTCCGCAGAAATCTCCTGCTCCCCGGGAAGTTCTTGTCCCTCCGGCACTTCCTTTTCCTTCGGACATCGCCGGCGGAAATAATAACCCATGCAACAGGCGTTGAAGACAGCGGCCAAAAACCAGGAGATCGGATAGCACCCGTACAGCCCGGTAACCGTATGGAACGCCGGGAGCGGAAAAACCAGAAATATCCACAAGAGCCGGGAACCGCAGATCGCGCCGACCGTTCCGACCGTCGGCACCAGGGAAACGTCGATCCCGCGCAGAACGCCGAGCAGTGCGTCTCCGATTCCGTAAATGCCGTACAGGGAAAGTACCATCACCATCCGCTGGGTGGCATACGGGAGCGCGTCTGGCGCATTGGGCAGATAGATCAGGAGCAAAGGTTCTTTGATTAAGAGCATGAAAAGCGAGACGGCGGTTCCGAGCACCGTTTCATAAATCAAACATATCCACATCACGCGTCTGATCCGGGCATAGTGTCTCGCCCCGTAATTCTGGCCGGTGAAAGCGGTAGCCGCCGCCGAAAAACTCGACATGGAAATAAAGGCGATGCCCTCCAGAGAACTGGCGGCCGCCACTCCGGCCGTAGCCGCCGCGCCGAATCCGTTGACCGAGGCCTGCAACAGCGTATTGGATACGCCGAAAAGCAACGACTGCACCCCGGCCGGGATTCCGATCCGCAGGATGATCGCCACGCAACGCGGGTGCATCCGGATAGCAGGCAAACGGAGCCGGCAGGCGTTTTCGTAACGCATCAGGGCCGCCGTGACCAGTACCGCGGAGATAACGAGCGATGCGACGGTTGCAATCGCCACCCCGGCGACCCCAAGACCGAAAGCCACGACAAAAATCACATTCAGTATTACGTTTGTAATCCCGGATATCAGCAGATAAATCAGCGGCCGCGTGGTATCTCCGAGGCCGCGCATAATGCTGTAACCCGTATTATAGATCAGCAAAGCGGGCGCGCCCAAAAAATAAATGCGCAGATAGAGCGCCGCTTTCCCGAGAATGAGCGGGTCTGTATTCATCCACGCCAGCATCGTCGGAGCCAGGAACCACCCGGCAATCGCCAAAAGCGTTCCCGAAAGAAGCGCCAGCGCCATGGCGCTATGCACAAGATCGGAGGCTTCCTGCTGCCTGCGCGCGCCGACCGCCATGGAAACGGCAGCCCCCGCCCCGACGGAAAGTCCTAAAAACAGCGCAACGATCAAGTTAGTCAGGGAAGACGTGGCCCCCACCGCGCCGACGGCTAAGGAACTCTCAAACCGACCGACTACAATCAGATCGGCCGCGTTAAAAAGGATTTGTAAAATCCCGCTGGCGATAATAGGAAGCGTAAAAAGAAAAATTTTACCGAAAAGCGGACCTTCCAGCATATTGATCTCATTTTTCTTTTTCGCAGCGACCTTTGTACGCACCATTTTGTCTCCCTCCCCGGAGTGTTTCTTCATCAAAACCAAGCATATCACACTCCTCCGAAAAAAGCAAGAGGAGAAAATGAAAACCGTCTCCCTCTTTCGCCCTCTGTTTTTCCGGTCTTTTTTCGCGTGTCGAACCCGCCCTCTTTTTCCTTTTTTCCGCCTCTTTTCTCGCTTTTTCCCGCCCCGACCTTCTTCCGCTCCGACCTTCCTTCGCTCCGACCTTCCTTCGCTCCGACCTTCCTTCGCCCGCCCTTCCTTCGCCCAACCCTTCCTTCGCCCAACCCTTCCTTCGCCCCACCCTTCTTTCGCTCCGCCTTCTGTCTTCTCCGCATTTTGCATTTCAGCACAAAAAAGCGCCCGTCGGGCGCTTTTTTCATCATTCTTATTTCTTTTTCATATCTCAACGGCAGAAGTTTCTGCGGAGATTTCCTGCTCCGCGGGAAGCTCTTGTCCCTCCGGCACTTCCCTTTCCTTCGGACATCGCCGGCGGAAATAATAACCCATACAACAGGCGTTGAACACAGCGACCAAAAACCAGGAAATCGGATAACACAAATACAACCTGGCAACCGTATGAAACGCGGGGAGCGGGAAAACCAGAAATATCCACAAGAGCCGGGAACCGCAGATCGCGCCGACCGTTCCGACCGTCGGCACCAGGGAAACGTCGATCCCGCGCAGAACGCCGAGCAGTGCGTCTCCGATTCCGTAAATGCCGTACAGGGAAAGTACCATCACCATCCGCTGGGTGGCATACGGGAGCGCGTCTGGCGCATTGGGCAGATAGATCAGGAGCAAAGGTTCTTTGATTAAGAGCATGAAAAGCGAGACGGCGGTTCCGAGCACCGTTTCATAAATCAAACATATCCACATCACGCGTCTGATCCGGGCATAGTGTCTCGCCCCGTAATTCTGGCCGGTGAAAGCGGTAGCCGCCGCCGAAAAACTCGACATGGAAATAAAGGCGATGCCCTCCAGAGAACTGGCGGCCGCCACTCCGGCCGTAGCCGCCGCGCCGAATCCGTTGACCGAGGCCTGCAACAGCGTATTGGATACGCCGAAAAGCAACGACTGCACCCCGGCCGGGATTCCGATCCGCAGGATGATCGCCACGCAACGCGGGTGCATCCGGATAGCAGGCAAACGGAGCCGGCAGGCGTTTTCGTAACGCATCAGGGCCGCCGTGACCAGTACCGCGGAGATAACGAGCGATGCGACGGTTGCAATCGCCACCCCGGCGACCCCAAGACCGAAAGCCACGACAAAAATCACATTCAGTATTACGTTTGTAATCCCGGATATCAGCAGATAAATCAGCGGCCGCGTGGTATCTCCGAGGCCGCGCATAATGCTGTAACCCGTATTATAGATCAGCAAAGCGGGCGCGCCCAAAAAATAAATGCGCAGATAGAGCGCCGCTTTCCCGAGAATGAGCGGGTCTGTATTCATCCACGCCAGCATCGTCGGAGCCAGGAACCACCCGGCAATCGCCAAAAGCGTTCCCGAAAGAAGCGCCAGCGCCATGGCGCTATGCACAAGATCGGAGGCTTCCTGCTGCCTGCGCGCGCCGACCGCCATGGAAACGGCAGCCCCCGCCCCGACGGAAAGTCCTAAAAACAGCGCAACGATCAAGTTAGTCAGGGAAGACGTGGCCCCC
The DNA here is from genome assembly GCA_934434925.1 of uncultured Eubacteriales bacterium. Taxonomy (GTDB): domain Bacteria; phylum Bacillota; class Clostridia; order Oscillospirales; family CAG-272; genus UBA1740. Next base: position 49,734 of record CAKSAC010000012.1, read on the forward strand.
ACCGCGCCGACGGCTAAGGAACTCTCAAACCGACCGACTACAATCAGATCGGCCGCGTTAAAAAGGATTTGTAAAATCCCGCTGGCGATAATAGGAAGCGTAAAAAGAAAAATTTTACCGAAAAGCGGACCTTCCAGCATATTGATCTCATTTTTCTTTTTCGCAGCGACCTTTGTACGCACCATTTTGTCTCCCTCCCCGGAGTGTTTCTTCATCAAAACCAAGCATATCACACTCCTCCGAAAAAAGCAAGAGGAGAAAATGAAAACCGTCTCCCTCTTTCGCCCTCTGTTTTTCCGGTCTTTTTTCGCGTGTCGAACCCGCCCTCTTTTTCCTTTTTTCCGCCTCTTTTCTCTCTTTTTCCCGCCCCGACCTTCTTCCGCTCCGACCTTCCTTCGCTCCGACCTTCTTTCGCCCGCCTTTCCTTCGCCCGCCCGCTCTCTCCCTCTTTCCTATTCCCCTTTTTTCCCGCCCCCGCCGCGCCCGGCCGATTCCTCTTTTCCGCTCCCCCCCGCCGCGCCCGGCCGCTTCCTTTTTTCGCTCTCCCCCTACCGCACCCGGCCGCTTCCTTTTTTCCACTCCACCCCGCCGCGCCCGGCCGTTTCCTCTTTTCCTCTTTTTGCGCTCCGCTCAATCAAAAACCCGTCCTCAAAAGAAAAAGGACGCGCCGTTCACCTGCGCCCCGGAACGCACTGCCCCCAAACAAAAACCCGCCGAACCCGCTCGGAAGTTGAGCCGCGCCGGTTCTCGTGATACCCCCCTTGCCGAATACGCGGCATCTGTGCGTTTCTTCCCGCGCGCATATTTATATTGATTTTGGAAGATTTCTGTGCTATACTGTTTCCTGTAAAGCCCGTCCGGCGTGTACGCACCGGTTCTTTTCCGCATAGTCTCCCCCGTGCGTATCAAAAGCGCATATTCGGAAAAAATTTTTAATACATATGAGGTGAACCATGAAAGAATTCACAACGCATATTGGCGGGGAACGCACCATCCGCGCGGAGTGCGGTCTTCTTTCCCGTGCCGGCGGAGAACTGACCCTTTTCGGAAATGACCGGCGGGTAGCCGTCCTCGCGGATCGGCGCACCTTTTCCCTGCATGGCCCGGTCCTGATCAACAGCCTGACCGCCGCCGGCTATCGGCCCATGCCCTTTCTGTTCCGGGCGACTGAACGCAGAAAAAACCCGGCAACCCTGCGCGCTGTCCTCTCCTTCTTTGCCAAAAAAGACATGGACAAGGAAGATATTGTCCTTTGCCTCGGCGGGGAGGTTCTTTCCGATATCGGACTGATGGCGGCTTCGCTTTACCGGGGCGGACTGCGGACCGTCTTATGCCCCACCACCCTCGCGGCACAACTGCTCACATCGACCGGAATCGAATGCGCCGTGAATTTCCGCGGCCGCAGAAACTGCGTTGGGCTGTCACGCGTGCCGGAACTGGTGCTGATTGACCCCTCACTCCTTTCGGCCTCACCGAAAAAGGAGATTGCCTGCGGCATGGCTTACCTGATCCAATATGCCATGATCGCCGACCGCGCCCTGTTCGATTCTCTGATTGAAGAAAGCCAAACCCCCGATCTTTCCGAGCTTGTACCCCGGTGCATCGAAGAAACGCTCAAACTTTGTGAAGGCGATTCGGCCGGGCAGAATAACCGCGGTCTTTTACGTTTCGGCCACACATTGGCAGACTCCCTTGTCATGACCTCGCGGGGCAGAATTCCCGGCGGTTACGCCCTGTCCATCGGCATGGCCGAATTGACGCGTGCGGCCGGAAATACCGGTTTGTGCGATCGGCTCCTTGCCGAAAAACTGGTGGCGCTTTTACGCAAGTTCCATCTTCCGACCGTTTCCCCCTACCCAATACGACGGCTTCTTTCCCGTCTGATCAAGGATCGGAAAGCCAAGGAAGGCGAGATGACCGTTGTCATTCCCCTGCGCCCCGGAACCTGCGAAGCCCGTGTTTTCCGGGTAGCTGAAGCCTACCGCCTGTTTGCCTCTTCCTCGCCCTCTGTCTGAAAAAACCGCGCCCTGCTGAAAAAACCGCGCTCCCTGAAAAACCGCGCTCTGCTGAAAAACCACGCTCTGCTGAAAAACCACGCCGGCCGGAAAACCGCGCCGGCCGGAAAACCGCGCCGGCCGAAAATCATTTTTTCTTTCCCGCGCCCATCATCCGGTCGGGAATTTTGCTTTTCCCTTTTTCCTGCGCCTGCCGCCGCCTCTCTCCTTCCCCCACACCACACAAGTCCTGTCGGTTTCACGGTTTTGTTTTCGCAAAACGCATTTCTTGTAAAGATAACGTTACATTTTGTCGGTTTGCGGCAGCTATAAGGAGACTTTTATGCTTGTTAAGTTGATTTCCCATCCGGCCGTATGCGGTCTGCCCGTCAGCCTGCACGCCGCCTATCACCGCTATGCCTGTCTGCCCGAGGATGTTCCCGAAGAGAACCTTGCCGATTTTCTGGCACACGGGAACTTCGATGCCGCATGTATTGCCCCTCTTTTTCAGAAACAGGTCGTTTCTCTTTGCGCCTGCCTTGACGAAGCGGCAACCATGTCCGGAAGCGTTGACGCCGTTATTCGTGAAAAAGACAGGCTTGTCGGATACAATACTTCCTATTCCGCCTTTCTCGACGCGGCATACCGCGCAGGCATATCGCTCGGCTCTTGCCACGTGCTTTTACTTGGAGAGTCCGCCCCGTCTCCCGCTATCCGGTTGGCTTTGCAACACGCGGGGGCGACCTCGGTCCTTTCGGTTTCATCGATCGGCGAACTTCTCCCCACTCTTCCCGGCCTCGCCGACGTGACCCTGCTGATTAACACTCTCCCGCCGCAAGAAGCTGTCCGTGTCGATCTTTCGCTCTTCCCGGCACTCCGCACTTTGTGGGATACCGTCTGCCTCCCTCTCCGTTCTCCTTTGCGGCAAGCGGCAGAGGCGCGGGGCATCCGTACCGTTGGCGGAGCGAGATTCCTCGCCGCACAAACCGAAATGGCCTCCGCCCACTTTACCGATCGCCGCCCCGACCCCGCATGCATCTCTTTCTTGAGCCGGCGCGTGGCCGAGGAAGGTTTCAATATCGTTCTTTCGGGTATGCCCGGTTCCGGCAAACGCACGGTCGGACAAAGGATTGCAAAACTCTTGGGAAAACGTTTTCTCTGTGTAGAAGACCGCCTGACTGAAGAGCTCGGCGTTCCCCCTGCCGCCTATGCCGCCGCGAACGGTATTCCCGCCCTTCGGGAAGCCGAAACCGAACTCCTTACCCGCATCGGGGCGGAACCCGGCCTTGTTATTGCCACGCGCGCGGAAACGGCTCTTTGGGAAGAAAACCGCGTTCCTCTCCGGCAAAACGGGCTGATTTTTCTGCTTCTCCGTGACCCGGACCTCTCCACAATCCCCGATGCTGCGTGCCTGTGGCGCGAACGGCTCCCGCGTTATGCGGCTTTCTGCGACCGGAGCGTTGAAAACAAGACCACCGTGCGTGACTGCGCCCGTCTGATTGCCGAAGAGGCGCTCCGCGATTGTGAAACGCTCCTGTAATCTTGCGCCGAGGCCGCCGGAACCGCGCTTAACGATATTTTTGTCTTTTCCCGCTATCTGTCGGCCGCATAAACGGCTATGAAAATGCCCCCCGCCTGCATTTTTTTCTTCCGCACTCTTTACAAACCGGAGAAAATATGCTATACTCACTCCGTTATATCTTTTTTACCCGGTTGCAAAAACCGAAAACTACGACCGGAAGGAGGGATTCGCGCTCGCTCGCCTGTTATGAAAAAATCAACCAAACTCAATCTGATTTTCTGCGGATTTGCTTTTGCGTTGATGATGGTGTATCTCTTCTGTCTCGGTGAAACAAAGGATTTGTTGACCGCCCTCGGGCGTATTCAGCTGCCTTTTCTGGGGCTGGCGCTCCTTATAATGCTGGTCTACTGGTTTTTGGAAGCGCTTTCAACCCATATCATTCTGAAAAAAATCTGCCCGGAACAAAAATTCCGGCACACCTTCATCACTACGGTGATAGGCCAATATTTCAACTGTATCACCCCTTTTGCGAGCGGTGGTCAGCCGATGCAGGCCTATTACATGGGCAAATACGGAGTGCCCGCGTCTGCGTCGATTTCCGTCCTGATGTCGCGCCTGATCCTCTATCACGTTGCCGAGACGCTTTATTGTCTCGTGGTGCTGATTCTGCGGTTCTCCCTGTTCACCACCGGTGAACTCGGTGCCCTGATGGTATTGGCCATCATCGGTTTTATCGTTTGTTCCGCATTTATCGTCTTTCTCCTTCTCATCTCGTTCTGTAAAAACTGGACGATGAAGGTCGTCAGTAAAGTCATTTACCTGCTCGCCAGGATTCGTCTCATTAAAGACCCGCAAAAAACCTGCGAATCGATTGAGGCATCCATGGACGCTTCGTTCAATAACATGAAATTTGTTTTGAGGGAGCCGTGGATGCTCACGAAAGTCATCATTACGACAGCGCTGGAGCTTACCGTGTATTTCTCGGTTTCATACGTGATATACCGGGGCTTCGGACTGGGAGAACACGACTTTTTAACAGTGATCTCCTGTCAGGCGTTCGTCTATCTCATCTCCGCCTTCATGCCAATGCCCGGGGCCATGGGGGCGGCGGAAGGGAGTTATGTAGGATATTTCTCCTACATATACAATGACGGCTCGCTGGTTGCCATCTCTACATTTATATGGAGATTCCTGACGTTCTATCTGCCGATTGTTGTGGGTATTATTCTGACCCTGATCCTCCAGCGTAACAAAAAAGGAACACAAGTAATAGATAGACAGAATGAAGAGCCGCCCTCTTGAGGCGGCTCTCTCTCTTTCTTTTTTCCGCCACGCCATCCAACCGGGGATTTTTCTTTTCCTTCTTCCCACTCCCCTTTTTCCCCACCACGCCCCTGTTTTTTCTTCTCCTTTTCTTCCCCCATCGCCCCCAAGAACTCCGAATAATCGCCACGCCATCCGGCCGTTTTTTTTCCTTTTTCCCGCCGCGCCATCCAGCCAGGAAATTTGCTTTCCCTCTTCCCTCTTCCCTCTCCCCTTTTCCCCTTCGCACTCCGCCCGGAGCACCACCTTTTCTCCCCCACCGCCCGTCTGCCCCCAGAACACTCCACCAAAAAACAAAAACCAGCCGAACCCGCGCCAAAATTAAACCGCCCACCCCGCTGAATCAGCCCCCAAAAAAGAAAAAGGGCGCGCTCTTTTGCCGTTTTCCCCCGCCCCTGTTTTTTTCTCCTTTTCTTCCCCCATCGCCCCGTCAATCTCCGCGCCGCCGCGCCCGAAAAAACACGCTGCCCGGCCGAGAAACCGGTTTCTTTTGCCCTCTTTCCCCCTTCGCACTCCGCCCGGAACACCACCATTTTTCCCTGCCATCTCTCCCCTCTTTTTCGCTCCCCGCCGAAACGCACCCGCCCCCCTTTCTTCCCCCACCGCCCGCCTTTCCCACCGCATGGTCGCCGTCTGCTACGCGAAACGCCCATTCGATATTTTTTCACATTTACTTCATAAAGAAATCTATTTTTTCTTTTTGCTCTCCCCTTGTTTTCCAGGGGGGCGCATGGTACAATATAAACAGAAATCTTTTCATTCTTAAAGTTTTTATAAAGGAGACCGCCGTGGATATCCGTATGCAACGCCGTGCGCTTTCACTTCTCTACCGTCTGTATATCCGGGAGAGCAAACACGCCGAACAGATTCCCTATTACCCGCAAAAAACCCGCATTCCGGCCAAGGCGGAGCCAATCGCCCTGACCGTTCCGGAACGCGTCGGGATTTCCTCGCGCTTTCTTTGCCAGTTCATTGACGCGTTGGAAGCCGACCGGAGTATCAATCTGCATGCGCTGGTTCTTTCCCGCCATGAAAAGCCCCTTCTTACGCTTGCCGCTCCGGGATATGACCCCACGATCCCGCATCTTACCCATTCCATGGCCAAGACCCTGGTGGCGCTAACCTATGGCTTTTTGTCCGACGAAGGAAAAATCGACCTGGACGCCCCGGCCTACACGTTCTTTCCGGAACATTTGCCGACCATTCTCAGTTCGCGGATGCGCCGGATCACCATCCGCCATCTTCTCACCATGTCTGCCGGTGTAGCCTTTAATGAAGCCGGCTCCGTGACCGAAACGGGTTGGATTCGTGCATTTTTTGAGTCGGCCGTCAACTTCCGTCCCGGCACGGCCTTTCTGTATAACAGCATGAACTCCTATCTGCTCGCCGCCATCGCCGAACGTATCACGGAGAGTGATCTCGGGGAGTATCTTCGCCCCCGTCTTTTTGACCCGCTCGGTATCGGCGATATCTTTTGGGAACACAGTCCGGACGGGTACACCAAAGGCGGCTGGGGTCTTTATATTGCCACAACCGATATTGTCAAGATCGGCGAACTGATCCTCGGGCGCGGCGTGTGGCGCGGCCGCCGTCTGCTTTCCGAAACATGGATGGACGAAATGTGCCGCTGTCATATCGAAACGCCGGAAGGAATCGGCGGTTACAACTACGGCTATCAGCTCTGGGTCGCACGGGATGGCCGCTCGTTGCTCATGAACGGAATGCTGGGGCAAAACGTCTGGGTCTGCCCGGAAAACGGCATTGTCATTGCCTGCAACGCCGGGAACTGCGAACTTTTCCAGCGCGGACATCTCATCCCGCTTATCAATCGCTTTTTCTGCCGCCCGTTTCCCGAAAAAACCTCTGCCCCGTCAGCCGGATTACAGCGTACGCTGCAAACCCGGATTGCAAACTTTTTCCGGGAACGCGCCTTTATATCGCAGTCTCCCCTTCCGGACGGAGCATTACCGCATGAGGTTTCCGCGATTTCCGGTAAGACCTTCCGCGCGGAAAACAACAACCTGTCTCTTTTGCCTTCTTTTGTCAGCCTGATGCAAAACAGCCTCGGGAAAGGTATCTCTTCTCTTTCTTTTCACCGTATGGCCAATGTGCTGTGTCTCCGCCTTGTAGAAGGAGACGAAACCTACCGGGTACACATCGGTTTCGGCCATTATGAAGAAAATCGTCTCCGGATCCGGGGAGAACGCTATCTCTTGCATATCGGCGGGGAATTCTGTCGAGATACCGATGGGATTCCGATCTTAAAACTTGATTTTGTGTTTCCGGAACTTCCTTCCTCCCGTCGGATGAAACTCTACTATGACGAAGCCGTCAAAACCCTCGTTCTTTCGGAACAACCCGGTGTCGGGATCATGGACGATTTGATTGCAAACCTTTCGTTTTCCGTTCGTTTCGGAGAACTGCTGTCCGGTCTTTTGCGCGGCCAGCTGGAACGCGAATGGTTTGCCTACCGTGTTCGTTCGGCATGGGAGCCTACCCTGCGTGTCAGCACCGGGGATAATCCGCCCCCGCCAATTTCCCCCATACCCGAAGAATCCGACGAAAAAAAGAAAAAAACATCTCCTTCCCAGGAACTCCCCGCTCCAGCAGATTCAGACAAATCCCACGATTCAGAGGCTGCTTCCCCCGGAGAATCTGCTTTGCATGTAAAGAATGATTTACAAAACAAGGGGTCTGACCGTGCAGACTCCTCCCGCACGATTACCGCCCGCGTCTTTTCCTCTTTGACCGGTCTTCTTTTCCCCGGTGAAAAAAAGACCATGACCGCCGCCTGCCCGGGCGCAACACAAACCGCCTCCAACCCCTCTGCACGAACGGGAGCCAAAAAAGCATCCGCCATACCGTCTCCCGTCGTGGCCAAAACTCTGAAAGCGGCCGTCCGGCAAGAAACCGTTAAACTGGCCGAAAGCAAACGTCCGAGCGCCGACCCCGCCGCAAAAAACAAGGAACCTTCCTCCCCGGCAAAAGCGCCTATCGCCGCCCCGGTAAAGGCTCCCACTTCATCTCCTGCCGGGAAAGTGCCTATCGCCGCCCCGGCAAAGGCTTCCACTTCATCTCCTGCCGGGAAAGCGCCGAATACAAAGGCCCCTCTCCGGAAAAAATCCCCGCCGAACCCGCGCCAAAGTTAAACCGCCCGCCCCGCTGAATCAGCCCCAAAAAAGAAAAAGACCGCGCTCGGCCGTTTTTCCTTTTCCTCGCCGCACCCGGAAAAACACGTTGCCCGGCCGAGAAAACGTTTTCTTTTTCTCTCTTTTCCCCTGCCATCTCTCCCCTCTTTTTTGCTTTTCCCTCTTCCTCTCTCCTCTTTTTCCTCGCCACGCCATCCAGCCGGGAAATTTTCTTTTCCTTCTTCCTCGCTCCAATGAACTGCCTCGCCCTTTTTTCAACCACACCTTCCTTCGCCACTTCGGCAAAGGCTCCCGTTTCTTCTCCTGCCGGGAAAGCGCCGAATACAAAGGCCCCTCTCCGGAAAAAATCCCCGCCGCCGCGCTTTCTCCCCCCCCGGCACCACTCCCCTTTCCCCCGCCACGCCATCCGGCCGAGAAAATTTCTTTTCCCTCTCCCCCGCTCAAACGAACTGCCTCGCCCCGCTTAATCAGCCCCCAAAAAAGAAAAAGGGCGCGCTCTTTTGCCG
>CAKSAC010000013.1 GCA_934434925.1 uncultured Eubacteriales bacterium
AAACGCAAAGAACAGCCGTTCGTTGAAATATGGCGAGAAAAAGTCCTTGCAAGCAAACTTTTTCTCTTATATTATAAATTTTCGGTATTAAATCTTGTTCAGATAAAGAGGTTCTCTGTTTTGGCTATTACATTGGAAAAAGAAATCGAAAGACGGCGCACTTTTGCCATCATTTCACACCCGGACGCCGGAAAAACCACCCTGACCGAAAAATTCCTGCTGTACGGCGGCGCTATTCAGTCTGCCGGAGCGGTCAAGGGGAAAGCCGGCGACCGCCATGCGGTTTCCGACTGGATGGATCTTGAAAAACAGCGTGGTATCTCGATCACCTCTTCGGTCATGCAATTTGAATATGACGGCTATTGTATCAACATTCTGGATACGCCGGGGCATCAGGACTTCTCGGAAGATACCTACCGCACCCTGATGGCGGCAGACAGCGCCGTGATGGTGATTGACGCGGCAAAGGGGATTGAGCCGCAAACCCGGAAGCTCTTCCGTGTGTGTGCCATGCGGGATATTCCGATTTTCACTTTTATCAACAAACTGGACCGCGAAGCACGGGATCCCTTTGACCTGCTGGACGAACTGGAACACGAGTTCGGTATCGGAACCTATCCCGTCAACTGGCCGATCGGGTGCGGGGTCAACTTCCACGGCGTTTATGACCGGAAAAGCCGCGAAATTCTTGCTTTTTCGGACGCACACAGCGGCCGGAGCCGGATCGTGGGTACGCGTTGCGACCTTGCCGAAACCGAAAAGATGGATTCCTTGATCGGCGAATACCGCCGCCGCGAACTCTGCGAGCAGGTCGAACTGCTCGACGCGGCAAGTTTTGAATTTGACCTTGACAAGGTGCGGCACGGGAAACTCTCTCCCGTCTTCTTCGGCTCCGCGCTCAACAACTTCGGTGTGGAACCCTTTCTCCGGAGCTTTCTTGAAATGACGACCCCGCCGCTTTCGCGCCGGACCATCGAAGGGGAGATCGACCCCCTGCGCGACCCTTTCTCGGCTTTCGTCTTCAAAATCCAGGCCAATATGAACAAAGCCCACCGCGACCGGATTGCCTTCATGCGCATCTGTTCCGGGCAGTTCAGCCGGGAGGAAGAGTATTTTCATGTACAGGCCGGAAAACCGATCCGCCTTTCCCGCCCCCAACAGATGATGGCAAAAGAACGCGCCGGGATCGATACAGCCTATGCCGGAGACATCATCGGCGTGTTTGACCCCGGGATTTTCTCGATCGGCGACACGGTCTGCGACAGCCGCCACCGGGTACGCTTTGAAGGCATCCCCACCTTTGCGCCCGAACATTTCGCCATGATTGAACAGGTCGATTCCATGAAGCGCAAGCAGTTTTCAAAAGGTATGACCGAGATTGCGGAAGAAGGAGCCATTCAGATTTTCTTTGAACCCGGTGCCGGTATGGAACGCGTAGTGGTCGGCGTGGTCGGCGTACTGCAATTTGAAGTGCTGGAATACCGGATGGAAAATGAATACGGAGTCAAAATGCGCCGCTCGGCCATGCCACACGAGAAAATCCGTTATCTGCTTTCTTCGCCTGTTCCGCCCGGCAAACTGAAACTGACTTCCGATACCCGCTGGGTACAGGATGTCCGCGGGCGCGATCTGTTGATTTTCACCGGAGATTGGAGCATCAATTTTGCCTTGCAGAACAACGAAGGATTGGAATTAGGTGAATTTGAAAAGAGGTAAATGTAAATGAATGTTTACGATTTTGATAAAACACTCTACCCGCGCGACAGCGAATTTGAGTTTTACCTGGAATTGATGGCGCGCTATCCCGCTCTCTTTCTGTCTCTGCCGGAGCAATGCGGGGCGGGGCTGCGTTTCCTGTTCGGAAAGATCAGCAAAACCGAATGCAAGGCGCGCGTCTATGCCGCCCTCTCCCGCGTTCCGGATATTGACCGTGAGGTGTCGGCCTTTTGGGATCGGCACGAAAAGGATATCGAGCCTTACTACCTGCTTCTGCACCGCCCCGATGATGTCGTAATCTCGGCTTCTCCCTCGTTCCTTTTGCAAGAGATCGTCAACCGCCTGGATATCGGCACGTTGATTGCTTCGCCGGTCGATAAAAAGACCGGGGCTTACGCCGGGGAAAACTGCTACGGACAGGAAAAATGCCGCCGGTATCGTGAAGTCTTCGGCGACGCGCCGATTGACGATTTCTTCTCGGATTCGCTGTCCGATACGCCGATGGCGCGCATGGCCGCCCGCGCGTTTCTCATTAAGGGGCATCGCCCCACCCCGTGGCCGTGGGAGAAATGCGGCGGCTGAATGCCCATCTCTTCTCTTCCTGCCGGAACCGCTGAAAACCGGCGGCTGTCAATGCCTGCGGCCGCCCCGCGCTCCGCAAAACCGGGCCGAACGCCGAAAAGCCGGGAAAACACCGCTCAAAAAGAAAAACACGGACAGCATCATCCGTGTTTTTTGCTTTTTCCGACATACGCCGGAACCGTTCTTCCCACGGTTCTTCCCACGGTTTTTTCCGGGGCATGCCGGGGGAATTTCCCGCCCGGCTCGAGGCATTTCCTGACGCCGGGCGGAGAGGTTATTCCTTCCAGGCGAAGTCCGAAGAAAGGAGAGATACCTCTCCGGGCGTGACGGAGAGGATTCCGCCGCCGACGGTGGCGCGGCGCATATTTCCGTCTGTCAGGTATATCCGGCACTCCGAAGGAACCAGCGCGGTCATCATCGGGATATGCCCGGCGAGGATGGCCAGCTCCCCGTCCACCGCGCGTACCGATATCTGATAAATCTCGTCCGAGAACACCCCGCCTTCCGGCGAAGTGACCGAAAAGCGGAAGGCTTTCATCGCGCCGCCTCCCGCGCCTTTTCGACTGCCTCATCGATGGTACCGACAAACAGGAATGCTGATTCGGGCAAATCGTCATGCTTGCCTTCTATGATTTCACGGAAACCGCGGATGGTTTCGCGGAGCGGCACATACGCGCCGACAATCCCCGTGAACTTTTCCGCCACGCGGAAGGACTGAGACAGAAAACGCTGTATTTTTCTGGCACGAGAAACCGTCAGTTTGTCCTCTTCGCTGAGTTCGTCCATCCCCATGATCGCGATAATGTCCTGCAATTCGTTGTAGCGTTGCAGGATTCTTTGCGTCTCGCGCGCCACATAGTAATGCTCTTCCCCGACGACCTCGGGAGTCAGAATACGGCTGCTGGATTCCAGCGGGTCCACGGCCGGATAAATCCCTTGCGAAGAAATCGTACGGGAAAGGACCGTGGTCGCGTCCAGATGCGCAAAAGTCGTAGCGGGAGCCGGGTCTGTCAGGTCGTCCGCCGGAACATAGACCGCTTGAATAGAGGTGATGGAACCGTTGCGGGTCGAGGTAATCCGCTCCTGTAATGCGCCCATTTCGGTCGCGAGGGTCGGTTGATACCCGACAGCCGACGGCATACGTCCGAGCAGGGCCGAAACCTCGCTCCCTGCCTGGGTAAAACGGAAAATGTTGTCGATAAACAGCAATACATCCTGCTTTTCGGTGTCACGGAAATATTCCGCCATTGTCAGACCGGAAAGCGCCACGCGCATTCTGGCTCCCGGCGGTTCGTTCATCTGTCCGTACACCAGCGCGGTCTTGGAAAGAACGCCGGAGTCCTTCATTTCATTATACAGGTCATTGCCTTCACGGGTGCGTTCACCGACCCCCGTAAAGACCGAAATACCGCCGTGATTGGTGGCAATATTGTTGATCAGTTCCATGATCAGCACGGTCTTGCCGACCCCGGCACCGCCGAAAAGACCGGTTTTCCCCCCTTTGGCGTAAGGGCAGATGAGGTCGATGACCTTAATCCCCGTTTCCAGCATTTCAGTCGTGGACATCTGCTCTTCAAAGGTAGGGGCCGGACGGTGGATCGGCATCCGGGGAGCGTCCGGCGCGGGCTGTTCGTCTACCGGTTCCCCCAGCACGTTGAAAATACGCCCCAGCGTTCCTTCCCCGACCGGAACCGTAATGCAGGAACCTGTGTCGATCGCCTCTGCGCCACGCACAAGCCCGTCTGTTCCGTTCATGGTGATACACTTTGCCACGTTGTCACCGATATGTTGCGCCACCTCGGCCGTAACGGTACGTTCCCCGCATCGGACAGTCAGCGCATTCCGCAGGGGAGGAAGTTCCCCTGCGGGAAACCGCACGTCAATGACCGGGCCGATGACTTCGATCACCTGCCCGATTCGTTTTTTCTCACTCATAGCATCCCTTTCCGGCCGGTATCAGCCCTCGGCCGCTCCGCCGATAATTTCGGTAATTTCCTGTGTGATGGCTCCTTGCCTTGCCCGGTTGTAGGAGAGATTCAGCGCGTCAATCATTTCGCCTGCATTCTTCGTGGCGCTTTCCATGGCATTGCGTCGCGCCGCCAGCTCGGAAGCGTAACTTTCCGCCGCCGCATGGAAGATACACCCGGTCAGATACTCGGGCAACGCAGCCGCAAAGACCGTTCCGGCATCCGGCTCCGGCGGTGTCATCACGGGCGAATCTTCCCCGCCGGACGGCTCGGGCGGGAACAAACGGCATTGTGTGACCTGTTGCGTCAGCGCCGTGCAAAAAGCGGTATACAGCACATAAACTTCTCCGATCTCTCCGGCGCAGAATTCCCGGTACAGCGCCCGTGCCGCCTCGGCGGTTTCGCGCAGAGAAAGATTCTCCACGCTCTCAAAGCTCCCGTGAATACGGTAGCCATGACGGGTGAAATAATCGACCGCCCGCGCCCCGATGGGAATCAGAAAGGCTTCCTTCGCGCAGGATTGCGCGGCCATGGCTTTATAAATCGCGTTGTTGTATCCGCCGGCCAGCCCTCTGTCCCCCGCGATAACAATATAGACGGGCGGCGCGCCTTTTGCGGCCGAAAAGTCGGTTCCGTCCGCCGAGGCGAATATCTGCCGCAGTTTGCCGGCATAGGCGCGGCACCGGTCCAACCGTTCGGCCGCACGTTTCATCTTGGAGGCCGAAACCAGTTGCATGGCTCGGGTGATATGCCGTGTGGATTCCACGCTGTGAATTCGTTTTTTCAGTTGACGCAGATCTGCCCCCACGTGCCGACACCTCCTTTACGGCTGGGTCTTGCAGTAACGCGCCGTAAAAGCCGAAACCGCCTCATCCAGCTCTTTTTCATCTTCATCCCCGTACTGTCCGTTCTCCACGCGGGCAAGCCATTCGGTATGCTCGCTTTCCATCATCAGGGTGAGTTGCTGTTCATAATCCCGGACATTCTCTATCCGGACATCGCGCAGGTATCCCGAGACCGCCGCATAGATCAGCGCAATCTGTACGCCGGTACGTACCGGTCGGTTTTTATCCTGTTTCAGAATCTCCACGATCCGCTCACCCTGCGCCAGCCGTGCCTTGGTGTCGGCATCGAGATCGGAACCGAACTGCGCAAAGCTCTGCAATTCGCGGTACTGAGAATAGAGAAGTTTCAGGGTTCCCGCCACTTTTTTCATGGCCGGAACCTGCGCGCTTCCGCCGACCCGGCTGACCGAAATCCCGGGGTTGACCGCCGGGAGTACGCCGCTGTGGAAAAGCTCGGTCTCCAGGAAGATCTGCCCGTCTGTAATCGAAATGACGTTGGTCGGAATATACGCCGAAATATCGCCGGCCTGCGTTTCGATAATCGGCAGAGCCGTCAGCGAACCGCCGCCGTATTCGGGCGAGAGTCGCGCCGCCCGTTCCAGAAGGCGCGAATGCAGATAGAAAACGTCGCCGGGATAGGCTTCGCGTCCCGGAGGCCGCCGGATCAGCAAAGAAAGCGCACGGTAAGCTACCGCATGCTTACTGAGATCGTCATAGATGATCAGCGCGTCTTTCCCCTGCGCCATAAAATGCTCGGCAATCGCACACCCGGCATACGGTGCGATATATTGGAGAGGCGCGCTTTCGGATGCCGTAGCCGAGACCACCACGGTATAGCGCATGGCATCCTGCCGGCGGAGCGTTTCGGTCAGCGCGGCGACCGTGGAATTCTTCTGTCCGATGGCCACATAAATGCAAAGGACGCCTTTCCCTTTCTGGTTCAGGATGGTATCGAGCGCCAGCGTCGTTTTTCCGGTCTGGCGGTCGCCGATAATCAGTTCGCGCTGGCCTCGCCCGATCGGAATCATGCTGTCGATTGCTTTGATGCCGGTCTCCAGCGGAACACTGACGCTCTTCCGGCTGATGATGCCGGGGGCCTCGGACTCTATCGGGCGGGTCTGCCGGGTCAGGATCGGCCCCATGCCGTCAATCGGTTCGCCGAGCGCGTTGACAACACGGCCGAGCATCGCTTCCCCGACCGGAACGCTGACAACACATCCCGTCCGGTAAACTTCGGTTCCTTCGCAAATCCCGTTCCCGTCGGAAAGCACCACAATCGAGACAAGTTCTTCTTCCAGATTCAACGCCATTCCCATCTCGCCTCCGGCAAAACGGAGCAATTCGCCGGCCATACAGTTTTCAAGACCGTAGGCTTTTGCGATCCCGTCTCCGACCAGAATGACCGTACCGACCTCGGCGCGATGAATGGCTTTATCATATTCCCTGATCTGCTTCTTGATGACCGCGCAGATCTCTTCCGGGCGCAGATCCATATTCTGCCTCCTCTCAGAGCGTAAGAGCCGAGAATTCTTCCCGGATCTCCGCTAATTTTTCGGACACTGTTCCGTCATAAAGTTTGCCGTCCACCGTCACGCGCGCACCGCCGAGCAGGGCGGGATCGACCGAAAAGGTCAGTTCCACCCGTTTTCCGGTACGGCGGGAAAGCGCCGCGTGCAGGCGGGATTTTTGCTGATCGGTGAGCGGAACGGCGCTGGTACAGCACCCCTCCGCGATTCCCGTGCTTTCCCGGAAAAGCCGGCGGTACTCCGAAAGCGCGTCCGGTAAAAACGCGGCGCGCCGGTTTTCGGTCATCAGCAAAAGGAAGGTAAGCAGGCGGGCATGGACCTTTCCTTCAAAGGCCTCCCGCAGCGCCGCCAGCCGCTCCGCAACCGGAATGGTAGGACACGCGAGCAGACGGACATACCCGTGATGATCCGCAAGAATCTTCAAGACCCCGCTGACCTCGGGCATCAACAGCTCGGCCAGTCCTTCTTCCGCGGCAAGCTCAAAAAGCGCGCCGCCGTATTCCGCACCGGCCTTACTCATCGTCTTTCTCCATTTCGGTGAGGAAATCGTCCAAAAGACGCTCTCCGTCCTTGTTATTCAGTTCGCGGCCGAGAATCTTTTCCGCCAGACCGACCGAAAGAGAAGCAATCTCGTTTTTGGCCTCGTTGACGGCTTTTCTTTTCTCCTGCGCGATATCGGCTTCTGCCGCTTCACGCACAGCGCGGGCTTCCTCCCGCGCGCCAGCCACAATCTCTTCCCCGAGGCGGTCGGCCCTTGCTTTCGCATCCGAGAGAATCATCCCGGCTTCTTCCTTGGCACCGCTCAGTTTTTCTTCGTACAAGGCGCGATCCTGCTCGGCTTTGGCGGCTTTTTTGTCGGCTTCGGCATAGGTCTTGTCAATGTCGGTGCGGCGTTCGGCAAAAATCTTCTGGATTGGCCGGAAAAGCAGTTTGCGAAAAACAACATACAGGAGCAGAAGGTTGGCGAGAGAAATCAGAATCTGCCAGATGTTCAGCGAAATCACATCCAGCGTCTGTACTTCCAGCAACATGATTTACTCCTGTCAGATCAGTGCGTTTTTCAGAATATTGACAAAAAGTCCGGGGGCCACAAAAATCAGCAGAATAGCGATAATCAGCGCGTAAAGGCCGGTCGTTTCGGCAATGGCGCACCCCATCAGCATCGTGGACGTGACCTGCCCTTTGCATTCGGGCTGGCGGCCGATAATCTCACAGGCGCGGCCAACGGCATACCCTTCTCCGATACCGGGACCGATACCGGCGATCATGGCTGTGCCGGCGCCGAGTGCGCAGGCTCCGAGAATGATTGCAATTGCGATTTCCATTTTCTTTCCTCCAAATGTATTGATTGCGGTTTTATATGAAACAAAAGCCGAAAATCCGGCTGGGATTCTCTTTTCCCAAAGGCGGTATCGATAGCACGGGCGCAAAGCGGGCGCGGTCTGTACCGACAGCACGGGCGCAAAGCGGGCGCGGTCTGTATCGACAGCGCGGGCGCAAAGCGGGCGCGACGGTGCTGCCGTTATGTAAAGTTTTGCTTACAGGACGGCTGCTTTTTCCGCACGGCGCGCCTTCTTTTTGGCAATCCGTTCACTTTTGCGTTTCATGCGCGCCTCATATGCCTCCCCCGGAAATCCGTTGGAAATATACATCATCGTCAGCATGGCAAAGATAAAAGCCTGCAAACAGCCGCTGAAAATATCGAAGTAGACCGAAAAAACCGCGGGAATTCCGATTTCCAGGAACGGGAATTGCCCGAGCCGTCCGGGCAACCAACCGAAAATCAGTTTGGAAAGGCCCGAAAGCCCGACCGAAAGCATGGTGGAAATCACCACGCCGGACAGCACGTTTCCGTAATGACGCAGGGTCATGGAGAGCGGCGTTGCCACCTCCCCGATGATATTGACGGGAGTCAGCACGGCGACTGGTTTAGTGAAATCCCGCAGATAATTCCCGACGCCGCCGCGCGTCTTATAATATGTGATGAGAATGAATACCAGGAGCGCCCATCCCGCCACGATGTTCAGGTCGGAAGTCGGCGGGAACAGCCCCAGCATACTGGAAAGGCTGGAAAAAGCTGAAAGCGCGAGGATTGCGGCGATAAAAGGCGCAAAACCCGAAAAGCGCGGCCCCATATTGCTGTCGGTCAGTTCCTGTATTTTTTCCACGATCATTTCGGCCAGCAATTGCCGGCGGGAATGCGGGATTTTGGTCGCGCCGTTTGTCAGAAAGAGGCAAAGCCCGGTCAGAGACAGCACCACAAGCAAAGAGGTCACCTGTACTTCGGTCACGGGCAGATCCTGTATCGGCATGGGGATTGTAAAATAAATCTGCGCCCCGGTGACCGTCACGCCCTCGGAAAGCGGGCGGAGCAACACCCGCAGTACCATCGCCGCCACCAGCGGCAAAACCGTCAGTGCGAGGAAACAGATGTCGAAAAATTTAGTCTTCATTTTTTTCATGGTTCTCCTCCCCGGAAAGATCCGCCCCTGCTGTTTCGCCCTCCGGAAGAGACTCTGCCTGCTGGATTTCGTCCCGGGCGGATGCCTCGTCTTTCTCCGCGTTTTCTGTCATGCGGGGAAACGGGGTCTCTTTTACCGGTACCATCCCGCGCACAAGAAAGGTGATGCGATTAAAGAAAACCGGCGGCAAAAGCGCCCACAGATCAAACGCGCCCGGAAGCAGGATGCCGAGCACCACACTGCAAAGAATCAGAAGCATCCGCCCCGCAAGAGAAAAACGCAGAAGCAGTTCGCGGCGTTTCTGATTTTCCATGGTGACGGCCCTTTGAACGGTCACCCCCAGCAGAAAGAAATTCAATATCTGCGCCGCCGCGACCAGGAGCGTGGAAAAAAGGACCCCTGTCCACCAAGCGCCGCACACGAAAAAAACACCCTGTTCCAGCAAAGAAAGAATCGCTACCCCCAGAGAGAGAAGCTTTGTCTCATGTAAGACGGTCTTATCTATTTTCATTTCATCCCTCCGGCGCACCGTGCTGCCTGCAATATAAATCGCTTCTTTCAGTATTTTATTCTTTTCCTGCAATAACTTATCCAGTATACCATTTTCGCGCGCGAAGTACAAGCCGAAAAAGCAGTTTTTTCGTGTCGGAATTCTGAACTTTTTGAAAAAGCGCGGAAAAAGGCGAAAAAGGGGCGCAAAAGCAAAAAGGCGGACCGGCCGCCTCTTTGTATTCCGGTGTTTGCTTCATTCGGTTTCATAAAAATTCGTGACCCCGATCAACAACCGCTCGGGTCGTTCGTCGGGATTGCGCGTTTCCAGGCAGACGTTGTCAAAACGCAGGCCGTCCACATATCGGCAAAGCAGGCAGGAAACCGGAACCAATTTATGCCATCCGAACATATTGGATTCCGGATAGGCTTCCTCTTTTTCGGGAAGCGGGAGCGGAAGCGCTTCGGAAAGCGTTCCCCCGCCGTAGGTGCGGATATGAATATCCCGGAGCGTCAGATTCCGGATCGGTTTGTCGGCAAGGCCGAGAATCATCGACGTATATTCAAAGGGGGTCGTCTGTTCGCCGATAATCAGTTGGCCGGGCAGATTGATGGGAACCGTGGGATAGGTTTCCTTCGGGAAATCGGCATACACGCCGCTGATGCATATGTCGGAAATCGACCCGGTCTCCCTCCCTGCCGGCCCGCGCATCCGGCAGCCGAGACGGATAAAGAGCGGGGTCGCCACATTGTACATCGTGATATTGGAAATGTTCAGCCCGTGGATATTCGCACCGTCCACACTCTCGATGGCAATCCCCGAATGGAGAGAGTTGCGGATGGTACAGCCCGTGACGGTAATGTTGTAGAAATCGCCGTTTGTCTCGGTTCCGATCTTGAAGGCGCTGGCATGACTGTAAATCACACAGTTGGAAATCGAAATCTCCGAACAGTGAATCAGCCGGTGCAACGCATACGACGCTTTCAGGACGATTGCATCATCCCCCGCCTTCACAATACAATCGGAAATAATGACATCGCGGCACCCGTCCGGCGAAATCCCGTCCACCATCACGTCCATATACAGCCCGCGGATCCGCACCCGCTCACACCCGCAAAGATACAGGCAAAGATCGGTCGCGCGGAGCAGGGTCAGATCTTCAAAATAAAGGTCGGTGCATTCGCGGATGGCAAACATCTTGACCGTCCGGTAATACTGATCCTTCTCAGCGGTATCGGCCCATACGCCCTGCATGTCGATTGTCCCGTGGCCCGAAAACCCAATGTCGGTGCATCCGTTCGCCACAAAAAGCGAATGGTTGAAATAGGAGTGCGAAACATCCTGATACCGCGGCTCCGACACCTCTTCACGCGGCAGATAGTCCTGCTCAAAATCCAGCGAACCGAGTATCGTTGCGCCCGCCTCAATCAGAAAATGCACGTGCGAACGGAGTATCATCGTTCCGCAGAGGTACTTCCCCGCCGGAACCAGTACCGTGCCGCCGCCCGCTTCCGCGCAAGCGTCAATCGCCGCCTGAAAGGCCGCCGTCGCTATCTTTTTTCCGTCGGCCTGCGCGCCGAAATCCATGACAGAAATCATATTATCCTCCCGGCCGGGCTTTTAGAATTCCGCATGACGGAAAAGCCCGCTTTTTCTCCCCCGCCCTCGGCGGCAAAAATCAACATGGAAAATGCGGAACCGCAAAAACCATGGAACCCGCTTGTTCCCACCAGAGCAGGTCTATTGTAACATATTTTGAAATTCTCGTCAACTTTTTCCGGGGAAAAGACGCTTTTTCCTATAAATATGACCGTTTTGCCTTCTCCCCGTTCCCGGCCGCCGCCGGAGCAGGCTTTGACGGCTCCCTTTGCCTTCTCCCCATTCCCGGCCGCCGCCGTCTCTTGAGGCCGGAAATTTTATTTTTTTTGCTTTTCCTCTTGACAGGAACATATGAACGTGCTATCATATGAGCAGATAAACATATGAACGGAGGTACATATATGCACAAAGGACACGCGGAAATGCTTGAAAAGGTGCGCCGCGACTTACCGACCGACGAACTGCTTGCCGATCTTTCCGACCTTTTCAAACTTTTCGGAGATTCCACCCGGGCAAAGATTCTCTTTTCCCTCTCCGAAGGCGAGATTTGCGTCTGTGCGCTGGCGGAATTGATCGGCATGACGCAATCGGCCGTCTCGCATCAACTCCGCGTATTGCGGGACGCGAACCTTGTCGCCTGCCGTCGTGTCGGCAAAACCGTTTACTATTCCCTGGCGGATTCCCATGTTGCGTCAATCGTCGCCCAGGGGTTTGAGCATATTCTGGAAAGAAAGGAGGGAGAAAAATGAAAAAGACCTATCGTTTCGAGGGATTGGAATGCGCACATTGCGCCGCAAAACTGGAAACCGCGCTGAAAAAGCTGGACGGCGTTACGTCGGTATTTGTCAATTTCATCACGCAGAAAATGACAATTGAAGCCGACGACGATCGGTTTGAAGAGATTGTCAGGGCCGCCGCAGAAGAAGGCAAAAAGATGGAGAAGGACTTCCGTATCAAGGGGTGACTGTATGAACCGCAAACAAAAAAAGCAACTTGTCCGCATTCTCGCCACCACGTTTTTGCTCATCGGATATTTTCTGTTGCCGCCTCTGCCGTCTCACGCCCGTCTCCTGCTCTGCCTCATCCCTTATCTTCTCATCGGATATGATGTGCTGTATACCGCCGGATGGAATATCCTGCACAGAAAATGGTTGGATGAAAACTTTCTGATGTCGGTTTCCACCGTCGGCGCGCTGTTTCTCGGTGAGTACCCCGAGGCCGTCGCTGTGATGTTGTTTTACAGCGTGGGCGAATGGTTTCAGGGGATTGCCGTCGGACGGAGCCGCCGCGCCATCGCCGCGTTGACCGAACTCTGCCCCGACCGCGTACTCTGCGAACGGAACGGGAGCGAAGTTGAGCTGGATGCCGAAGAGGTGGCGGTGGGAGAGACCATCCTTGTCCGTCCGGGCGGCCGCGTACCGCTGGACGGGATTCTGCTCTCCGGAGAAGGTCTGCTGGACACCGCCGCTCTGACCGGAGAAAGCCTCCCGGTTCCGGTCAAGGCCGGTGATGCCGTGCTCAGCGGTTCGCTCTCTCTTTCGGGAGTTCTGCGCATCCGCGTGACAGCACCCCTTTCCGAAAGCACGGTCAGCCGGATTCTTGCCATGGTCGAGGAAGCCACCGACAAAAAAGCCGAATCCGAGGCCTTTATCACCCGTTTTGCCAGATTCTATACCCCGGCCGTGGTCGCGGGAGCCGTTCTCCTGGCTATCATCCCCCCGCTCTTTACCGGAGAATGGGGGAAATGGATTGAACGCGCGCTGACGTTTTTGGTCGTCTCCTGCCCCTGCGCGCTGGTTGTTTCGGTTCCCCTCACCTTTTTCGGCGGGATCGGCGGGGCCTCCCGGCACGGGATTCTGGTCAAGGGGTCCGGCGCTTTTGAGGCGCTCGCCACGGTCGATACCTTCCTGTTTGACAAAACCGGCACGCTGACCGAGGGAAACTTCCGGATAGCGGAAATTCTTCCCGCCGACGGAGAGCCTGCGGAAGAACTTTTATCTCTGGCCGCCCATTGCGAAGCCTATTCCACCCACCCGATTGCCGCCTGCGTCCGCGAAGCATACGGAACAGACATCGATGTCGCCCGCATCGAAAAAACAGCAGAAGTCGCCGGGGGCGGCATTGACGCGAAGATTGACGGGCGGCGGGTCCTTGTCGGAAACCGCGCCTATCTGGAAAAGGAAAATATCCAAGTACCCGATGCGGAAGGAACCGTCCTCTATCTCGCGGCAGACGGTCGGTATCTGGGTCTGCTCCGGATAGAAGATCGTGAAAAAAGCGAAGCAAAAGAGGCCCTCGCGGCACTGAAAGCCTGCGGAATCCGCGAGAACATCATGCTGACCGGCGATAACGCTTCTGCCGCTGCGGCCGTTGCCGGGCGGTGCGGGGTGGACCGCTATTATGCCTCTCTCCTGCCGGGCGGAAAGGTCGCCGTGGTGGAAGAACTACTGGACGCGGGTCGCCATGTCGCCTTTGTCGGAGACGGAATGAACGACGCGCCGGTATTGGCCCGCGCTAATGTCGGAATCGCCATGGGGGGGATCGGGAGCGATGCCGCCATTGAAGCCGCCGATATTGTCCTGTTTGACGATTCGTTGCGCCGCCTGCCGGTCGCCTGCCGTCACGCCAGGAAAACCGTGCGTATCGTCCGCGAAAATATTTTCTTTTCCCTCGGGGTCAAAGCCGGCATTTTGGTCCTTTCGGCGCTCGGCCTTTGCAATATGTGGGGCGCTGTGTTCGGCGATGTCGGCGTGTTGATCCTCGCCACGCTGAACGCCATGCGCGCGCTTCGGGTCAATAAGTAATGTTTTATTTACATTTTTTCTCTTTATCCCCTTGACGCTGTCGCAAAAACCGTATATCCGCACTTTTGCCCATTTAGAAAAGAGAGGCTTTCCGGTCCATGCCTCTCTTTTTTGTTCTTTTTCCGGCTGCGTCCTCTTTGGCATACAGACGTTTTGGCAAAAGCAGAAATTCCGGCAAAAGGAAAAGCGTGGCTTATGCCACGCTTTCCGGGGTCCGGAGAAAGATTATTTGAAATATTCTCCGAGGTATGCTTTGGTATTATCAACCATTTCATCAAACATCTTGCGGGCCTTATCAAGCGGCAGACGCACCAGCGGGTCATTGGCAAAAGCGCGGAAGACCTTTTCAAGATCGCGCTCGAACGCCCCCTCGATCACCATTTCCTGCTCGGCGCAGATACGGTTGATCAGGTTGTAGATCGGCATCGGGATTGCACCGGCAAAGACCGGCGTTGCGGTGTCGGCCGTGAACCAGGCGTTTGTCTCAACAACGGCGTCCATCGGCAGGTTCGGAATCTGTCCGTTGTTCGGAAGGTTGACATTGGTCACCATGTCCGCAAGGCCGAGAAGCGCGCGCATCATATGAACGCCCTCTTCCCCGGTGACGCGGATCGTGGGGTTTTTCTTTCCGGCAACCAGTTCTGCACTGCTGGCGAGACGGTTCTTCAAATCTTCTTTTCTCCAGGACACCGGCGTCAGGCCGAAGTGCCATTTCACCACCACGTCCTTCGGATTGTCAAGATACCAGCTGCCCTCACAGAATTCGGCCAGATGACGGTCGCCGGCGGCGGCCATGCAACCATAGCGTTCAAAGAGATCAAACTTCACGCTGTTGTCCGATGTCCAGGCGTTGTTGACCCAGTTATCATCGGTATAGTTGGTCGTGGTCTCGCTGTTCTTTTTCTTCTCGATGTATTCATGATAGAGCGGGAAGAGGTCGGTATTGTGATAGGTCGCGTGCGTGATCCAGGTAAAGTGGTTCACACCGATAACATTGACCTTGATATCGTCGCGGGTTGCTTCTTCACCGCGCAGTTCCTTCAGAATGTTTTTCAGCAGATTTTGCGTGCCGAAAACTTCATGGCAACAACCAATCGCCTTAATCCCGGGGAATTCTTTATACAGCGTACGTACGCAAAGCGTCATGGGGTTTGTATAGTTGATGACCCATGCGTTCGGGCAATATTCGCGGATGGCGCGGGCAAATTCCTGGAACATCGGGATGGTACGAAGCGCGCGGATGATACCGCCGGGGCCGGACGAATCGCCGACGGGCTGATAGATGCCGTACTTTTCGGGCCAATGGACATCGCTCTCCATTTCATCAAACGTGCCGGGAAGAATCGAAATCACGACAAAATCCGCGTCGGTCAATGCCTCGCCAATCGTCTTTCTGGCGGTGTAGGTCCATTTGCCCACAGCCCCTTCCAGATCATTGTACTTGTTCCCGATGATCTCATTGTGCTGTGCCGCCTCGAAATCAATGTCGTACAGGTCAACGGAGCCGGAAAGGTCAGGAGCCTGAGCCAGGTCGCTCATCAGCCCCCACGCCCAACCGCGGGAACCGCCGCCGATATACGCAATCTTCAGATTGTCTACTCGTTTACCGGAAAATACTGCTTTAGACATATGTAAGTTTCCTTTCTTATGGGCAAAGCCCTTGTTCATTTTTCATTATACACATCCGCTAGAAAAAAACAAGTCTTTTTGAAAATTGAGAACAGAAATACCGTTACGGGGAACTATCGTACAATTTTTTCCCTTACGTTCCCGATATATGTCCTGTTTCCGGAGAAAAAATACAACTGCCAAAAAAGCGAAATCTATCAACCATAAAAACTCTCCCGAAATCTCCAAAAGCCCGAAAACCCGCGTCCGCGCAAATCTCCTCCGCTCAAAATCGAAAGCCCCGGCCGACGAAAAACGGCCTGTGACGAGGCCCCGGCGGGCAAAGGGCATGCCGGCGTAATCACTTACGTCAAATGCCCTGCGTCCTGTCGGAAACGAAGTCCGGAAAAGATAAGTAAAAAAATAGAAAGCCCCGGCCGACGAAAAACGGCCTGTGACGAGGCCCCGGCGGGCAAAGGGCATGCCGGCGTAATCACTTACGTCAAATGCCCTGCGTCCTGTCGGAAACGAAGTCACAGGCTGTTTTTCTAAGGCCGGGTTATTGAGCGTCTTTCATCGATAAGTTCATCCGCCCTTTTTCGTCGGTACCAAGATATTTCACACGCACCTGGTCGCCGAGAGTCACGACATCCTCTACTTTTTCGGTGCGGGTCGAGGCCAGTTTGGAGATGTGAACCATACCCTCTTTTCCGGGTGCGAATTCAACAAACGCCCCGATCGGAATGATGCGGGTGACAACGCCGACATAAGTCTCCCCTACCACCGGTTCAAACACGATCGCGTCAATGATTGCCTTGGCCTGCTCGGCGCTCTCGGTATTGACAGCGGAAATAAAGACGCTGCCGTCATCGTTGATGTCAACCTTTGCGCCGGTGTCCGCCACAATTTTCTGGATTGTCTTTCCGCCGGGGCCGATGACTTTGCCGATCTTATCGGGGTCAATCATGACGGTGATCATCTTGGGGGCATATTTGCTGAGTTCCGCCCGCGGAGCGGGAATCGCTTTGAGAATGACCTCATCAATGATATAATCGCGGGCCGCATGCGTAGTGGTCAGCGCACGGTGAATGATTTCCGGAGTCAGCCCGTCGATTTTCAGATCCATCTGAATGGCGGTAATTCCCTTGTGCGTTCCGGCTACCTTGAAGTCCATGTCGCCATAGAAATCTTCCAGCCCCTGAATATCAATCATCGTATCGAAACTGCCGTCCTCCGCCGTGATCAGGCCGCAGGAAATACCGGCGACCGGTGCCTTGATCGGCACACCGGCATCCATCAGCGCGAGGGTTGAACCGCAGACGGAAGCCTGTGAAGTCGAGCCGTTGGAGCTGACCACTTCGCTGACGCAGCGAATGGCGTAAGGGAACTCTTCCACGGACGGAAGCACCGGGATCAGCGAGCGTTCGGCAAGCGCACCATGACCGATTTCACGGCGGCCGGGACTACGCAAGGCCTTGGCCTCGCCGGTCGAATATCCGGGCATATTGTAATGATGCATATATCTCTTTTCGGTCTCGTCGTCAAGCCCTTCCAGGATTTGCGCGTCGCTGATCGGGCCGAGCGTTGTGACCGTGAGGACCTGCGTCTGTCCGCGGGTGAAGAGACCGGAACCGTGAGTTCTCGGCAAAAGGCCGGTCTCGGCGGCAAGCGGGCGGATCTCGTCCATCCGGCGGCCGTCCACACGCTTTTTGTCCACCAGGAGCCAGCGGCGGACAATCTTTTTCTGTATCTTATAAATCAGTTCGGGCAGGACGGTCGGCAGATCGGCATACTTCTCGGCAAAATGCGCCAAAATATCTTCGGTAATCGGCTGCATCCGTGCGTCGCGCACAGTCTTGTCGTCGGTATCCAGTGCGGCCATGACATCTTTTTCGCAATACGCAAAAATTTCATCAAACATTTCATGATCCAGTTCGCAGGAAGGATACGCAAACTTCGGTTTGCCGACCTCGGCAATGATTTTGTTGATGAAAACGAGAAGGTCCTTGATGACTTCATGCGCCTGCATAATGGCATTGTACATGGTTTCATCATCAACTTCGCGCGCGCCGGCTTCGATCATCACGACCTTCTTTTCGCTGGCGGCAACCGTCAGTTCCAGTGTGCTGTTTTTGCGCTGTTCAGCCGTCGGGTTTACCACGATCTGCCCATCCACAAGACCCATGAACGCGCCGCCTATCGGGCCGTTCCACGGAATATCGGAGATCGAAAGCGCAATCGACGCGCCGATCATCGCGGTAATTTCGGGAGAGCAATCGGGATCCACGGACATCACAGTCAGGGTCAGCGCCACGTCGTTACGCAGATCTTTCGGGAACAGAGGACGGATCGGCCGGTCAATCACACGGCTGGTCAGGATTGCTTTTTCGGAAGGCCGCCCCTCTCTCTTCAGAAAACCGCCGGGGATTTTGCCGACCGCATACATTTTTTCATCGTAATCGACCGAGAGCGGCAAAAAATCAATTCCCTCACGCGGAGCGGCCGACGCGGTGGCACAGCAAAGAAGAACGGTTTCTCCGTAACGCACCAGGCAGGAACCGTTCGCCAGCCCGGCCAGTTTACCGACTTCTACCGTAAAGGGTCTTCCGGCAAACTCATACTTGTACACTTTGTATTTTTCAAACATTTTTTCTCCTTCCGTCTCGGAGGACATAGCATTTACATACCGTTCCGGCCTGCGGGACACTATGTAACTGCTACCCCCACCAAAGACGATTCAATATTATACTCTTTTATTCACTGCAAGAAGGGACTGACGCCGAAAACGCCAGTCCCTTACGCGAAGTGACTTACTTACGAAGACCCAGCTTTTTGACGATGGCACGATATCTTTCGATATCCTTGTCAGCGAGATACCCAAGCAGGTTCTTTCTGTGGCCGACCATCATAAGAAGACCTCTCTGCGAATGGAAGTCTTTTTTGTTGAGTTTCAGATGCTCGGTCAAATGATTGATCCGATAGGTCAGAAGCGCGATCTGCACCTCGGGGGAACCGGTGTCACCCGGGAAGAGACGATACTCTTCAATAATCTGCTGTTTTGTCTGTTTGTCCATGATTTTTCACCTTTCTTCAGTTGCCAGATCCTCAGCAAGCGGTGGGTGAAACGAGCCGATGGCATCCTGTCTCCGCAAGCCGAGAAAAAGGTCCGACGATGATTATACCACATCCGCCGCTCTTTGTAAAGAGAAAAAGAGAATTTTTTCACTTTTTTCTTTTTGATCCCGGCGCAGAGCGTCCGGCCCTTGCCCCGCGGGCGATTTTCCCGTATTCCGGTCGGCAAAAGCCGTGCATACGCCGCGCCGTCCGTTTCATACTGTCTGTATGCCGTACTATAATTATCATGCCACCGCCAAGCGCCTGATCCGGGAAGGCCGGTTGAGCGGATGGCTTATCTGTGCGCGTTACCGGAACATTTCTCCCGCCCTGTTGCTCTTTTTTGACGACGTGCGGCATCCGGTCATGCCAATCCGCGAATACCGCTTTGAAGAGTATCTGCCTCTTTTGGAAAACTGCAAGCCCGGGAAGCCGCGCATACCGCCCGACAACCCGTAATGCGGCGAAGCCCCCAAAAGAACCGCGGTTTTCATAAATCTTCCTTATTCTATTGACATGCTCTTTCCCCTCCTGTATACTTATGGACAGAAGCCTTCTTCGCATTTTGTTGCCGGCACTTACGATGCCGGAAGAAAGGAGAATGTCATGATAAAAGAAGCTGCACGATATATCGAAGTCAGGGATTCTTATGACGTCATCGTCGCGGGAGGCGGAATTGCCGGAATCGCCGCATCTCTTGCCGCGCGGCGACAGGGGAAGCGCGTGCTTCTCATTGAACGCGAATATGCGCTCGGCGGGCTTGCGACCCTCGGCCTTGTCACGATGTATCTCCCCCTCTGTGACGGAATGGGGCGGCGCGTCATATACGGAATCGGCGAAGAGCTGATGCGCCTTTCCTTCTCTCGCGGTGCCGAATGTCCCCTTTCCCCGGCATGGTCGGCACAACTGGACGGCGCAACGGTGCCGAAGGAAGAACTGCGCGCCCCGCGCTGCCTCTGCCGTTATAATGCCGCACTGTTCGCTCTGCTTGCAGAAGAAAAACTTCTGGCGGAGGGGGTTGAGATTCTCTACGGGACCGTTGTCTGCGGGGCCGTCGTGAAACGGCAGAAGATTGCCTTTCTGACCGTTGAAAACAAATCGGGGCGATATGCGTTTGGCGCGCGCTCGGTCGTGGATGCCACAGGAGATGCCGATATCGCCGCTCTCTGCGGAGCCGAAACCGCAACCTTCGGCCGGGGGAATATCCTTGCCGGCTGGTATTATCGAGGCGCGGAAGGGAATGCGAACGACCTGATGATACTCGGCTCGTGCGATGCGCCCGACGGGGAAAAGGACGACGCAAAAAAGGAAAACGGCGCGCACAGGCGCTTTTCCGGGCTTGACGGTGCCGAATTGAGCGAACAGGTCTGCCTCTCCCATGCCCTGACGCTTGAACATTTTCTGCACGGAGGCGACCTCTCCCCGACCCATACGCTCAATGCGATATCCGTAATCCCGCAGGTGAGAATGACGCGCCGAATCGTCGGAAAAGAACTTCTCGATACCGACCGGCCGCACACCGAGCGAGACGACAGCGTAGGCCTCTTCCCCGATTGGAGAAAAGCCGGCCCGGTTTACGAACTGCCCTTTGGCGCTGTTTGCTCGGCAACCATCCGGAATCTGGCCGCCGCCGGCCGGAATATTTCGACAACCGACCGGATGTGGGATATTACGAGAGTCATCCCGGTCTGCGCTGTCAGCGGAGAAGCGGCAGGGATTGCCGCGGCAATAAGCGATGACTTCGGACGGCTTCCGCTCAAAAAACTGCAAGCGGCGCTCCGCAAGGGCGGCGTGAAACTGCACGAAAAAGAATTGCCGGAATAAACCTTCCCGAAGACATCGTCAAAGCCGGAAACTACACCCGATAAACGTGAAAAAAGATTTCATGAGAATGAAGGAGACAGATACCATGAGCATACCAAAACCCAAAAAATACATACGGGATTTTGAGAAACTCGGCTTTGGAATGTTTGTACACTTCGGGCTGTATTCTCTGCTGGAAAGAGCGAATGGATAGCCCGGCAGATCAAAATACCCGAAGAAGAGTACAAAGCGCTGATGTCAAAATTCAATCCGCAAAGCATGGCGGATATTGTACAAACCGCCAAAAACGGCGGCGCAAAGTACATCACCATCACGACGCGGCATCACGACGGATTTTCGTTATATGATACGCGCGGGCTGACTACCTATGACGCGCCGCATTCGGCGGCAAAGCGCGATCTGATCGCGGAATTTACGGAAGAATGCAGAAAAAACGATATTATCCCCTTCTTTTATCATACGACGCTCGAATTCTGGAACAAAGAATTCCATGAAGATTTCCCGGCGTATCTGCAATATCTGAGAGACAGCATCAAAATACTCTGCACCGAATACGGGAAGATCGGCGGGTTTTGGTTTGACGGGAACTGGAGCCGGGCGGATGAAGATTGGGAAGAAGATCGGCTCTACGGCCTGATCCGTCACTATCAACCCGAAGCGATTATCGTAAACAACACGGGCTTGTTCCGGCTCGGCGAATTCGGACACCCGGAGGTAGACTCGGTAACCTTTGAGAGGGGAAAGCCCTTCCTTCCCGACAGGACCCGGGCCAAAAAATATGTGGCGGCCGAGGTCTGCGACAGCGTAAACAATCACTGGGGGATCGCAAAAGATCTGCATTATAAATCCGCTTCGCAATTGATTGAAAGACTGTGCGAAAGCCGAAGGGTCGGAGCAAACTTCTTGCTGAATGTGGGTCCGGACGCAACCGGTACCGTGCCGGGCCTTCCCAAAGCGCTGGTGGAAACCGTCGGAGAGTGGCTCCGCGTTTTCGGCGAGGCGATCTATGAACCATCGCCGTATTGGTTGCAGGAAGACACCAAAAACTTTGTGTTGAAAAACGGGAACAATCTGTATTTCTTCTGTTATGACCTGTGCCGCCGGGGGAACAAAAACGTAGTTATCGGAGGGGGTACCGAAGGGGATTTTGTCTTTCATAATTTCCCGGACAAAATCAAAGAAATTCACTGGATGGACAACAACGAAAAGCTGGATTTCAACTATCAACAGAATGATCTGACCGTCTGTTTTACAGGATATGACAGCGGCTTCGATTGGGTCGTCCGCGTAGGGAAAGCGACCCTTTGAAAGGCCGGGCCGTTTTCTGCCCGCCGGATTTTTGTTCGGTACGGATAACGCAAAAGTCGCTTTTTCAGAACCAAATCTGACCATATACGAGTGTTTCGAGCGTTTCCTTCCCTAAACGGAGGCGCGCCGTTCCTTTCAACGTACTTTTTTACTATGTTTTCAAGCGTGTCTTCGGGCATTTTTTTCAATCAACCGCAAAGTATCTTGTAAAAACATAGCGGGAGCAAACGCAAAGCCGCCTTTTGCGATTCGCTGTTTCTTCACTATTCCTTATTCCTTCCAAAAACCTTCCCGGACAAAGTCCGGGAAGGTTTTTGTGTTTGGCGACCGAAATAGATGACACATTATTTTGCCTTAAAACGAGAATACAAGAAAAGTATTTGAAAATTATTTGTTAGTATTTTGCTTTGCCGTTTGAATAGAGCGGACAAGCAAAAATCTTATTGTCGAGCAATTCTTGTCAAGAGCCTTGTGTCTTGCTTCATCTATATATTCGCTTCTCCAAAGCATTTCAAGCCACTTGCTCGTTTCGTTTGTTTCTTTGAGTGCGATTTCAAGCTTTGCAATAAAATCGGCACGGCTATGAGCATATTTGCTTTCGGCAATGTTTGCGCAAATACTTGTCGCGCTTCTGCCGATTTGGTTTGAGATAACGGTTTCGTGCTTTGTGCGTAACTCTTTTGTTAATTCCAAAACCTCTACGGATAATTCCATAGATAGATCACCGAGCTTATCCTCTTTCATAACCACACCACCTTCCAAATCCAATTATATCATACTTTCGGTTAATAATAAACTATAAATCAGCGAACCGAACAAATGGTTACGATTCCGTTTGCGCGAAGCGCAACATCATTTACGCCGTAGCGTAACATCGTTGGGCGATAGCCCACATCATTTGCGACTTGTCGCAACCTCGTTCATTTGTGCCGCGAGCGGCAATGATGTTGACCTGACGGTCAAATGATGTTGCGTGTGCCACGCAAACGATGTTGTGCCTTACGGCACAAATGAAAAAATCCTAAGAACGAAGTTCTTAGGATTTTTTGGCTGCGGCACTAGGATTCGAACCTAGGTAATGACGGAGTCAGAGTCCGTTGCC
Organism: uncultured Eubacteriales bacterium; assembly: GCA_934434925.1. Classification (GTDB taxonomy): domain Bacteria; phylum Bacillota; class Clostridia; order Oscillospirales; family CAG-272; genus UBA1740. The sequence continues at coordinate 22,948 of CAKSAC010000013.1, forward strand.
TTACCGCTTGGCGATGCCGCAAAACTGATGAGCAAGCCGTTTTGGAGACTTGCTCTCATAGTATAGCACTTTTTGCGCTTTTGTCAAGTCCTTTTCTTCATTTTTTTTGCCTTTTTGACAGGACTCTCTCCATTATCAGGATTTTTCCTTCTTGACCCGGTCCTCAATCGGGCCATGATCGTCCTTCGGGAGCCGGAAAAGCAAACGGCAAAGCGCACGGCCGTCAAACGGAATCAGCGGATAGAGATAACTTCTCTGATTGTTCAGCGTTTTGTTGGTGCAGACAAGCAGAACAATCAACACAAAACCACCGATATATCCGTATAATCCGAAAATGGCCGTCAGAAGCAGTAACAGCATCCTCATAAATTTGAAAGCATAGCCGAGTTCATAATTCTGTTGTGTGAACCCCGCCACCGCCACAATGGCCATATACAAGATCACATCGCCGCACAACCACCCCGCCCTGACGGCAAAATCGCCGAGGATCAACCCGCCTACCACGCTCATGGAGTTCGATAGTCGGTCCGGTGTGTTCATCGAGGCCAGTTTCAGACCGTCGATTGCGAATTCCGCCAAAAACAGTTGCACGATGATGGGAAGTTCTCCGGGGTCATGCGGAACCAGAAAACCGAGCCACGACGGGAGAAGCGAAACATTTTGTAACAGCAGGTACCATGTCGGCGTAAAAGAAAGTGCCAGAAAAAAGACCGTCTGCCGCAAAATGCGCAGATAGGTTCCGGTCAGCGGCGGGAAATAATAGTCGTCTGTCTGTTGCATAAAATCAAAGATCGAAGTCGGCAGGACCATGACCTGCGGCGATGTATCGCACATCACCAGAATGCTCCCTTCCGCCAGATGCGCCGCGGCAGAATCGGGGCGTTCAAGGGTCCGCACCTTCGGGAAGGGGTTATACCATCGGCGCGGGATCAGGCATTCGGCCAGCCCCTGATACCCCATGGTCAGGGAGGAAGGATGAATTTTTTCCAGTTTTTCCGATATGACCTTGACAGCTTGCGGCGAAGCGACCCCGTGAAGATACGCCACCACGACGTCGGTCTGGGAAGAACCCCGCAATTTGTGATACTTCATGGTGAGCCTCGTATCGCGGATGCGGCGGCGCAAAAGGACCGTGTTGAAAAGCAACGTCTCAACAAATCCGTCCTTTGCCCCCTGCATCGCGCGGTCGCTGGACGGTTCCTCGGGTTGCCGCCCGGGATAGGTACGGGCATCGATCACGATGGCCTCCCCGCCGAACGTACTGCCGAGCATCACAACCGAGCCGGACAACACAAAAAAGAGCAATTGCTCCACATCCCGGCAACAATCGACTTCCACATAAGGCACTTTTGCGTCCGCAAAATGACGCGCCGCTCCTTCCCCGTTGCCCAGCCCCGGAAGTCCCAGAAAAAACTGGAACATCTTCTGCATGACCCCTTCTTTGATAAAGCCGTCAATATAAAAAAGGGTCATTTCGTCTTCCCCGATCAGCAACCGCCTTTGCAGGATATCAAAATTCTCCGATACGCGCAACCGCCCGCTGAGTTCCTCTACATTTTCCCGGTACTCCGGGGATAATTCGGTCATATTTGCCTCCTTGCGGGATTTTATCCCCAGTATGTTCCCTCTTGAGAAAGAATATACCGCCGGCGGCCTTATTCCGAAAAAACAAGGCGAAAAACGAAGATCCGGCCGTAGCCGGATCGTTCATCTTTTTTCGTTTTTGAAATACTGATACAGGGTGCATCGGATCATTCCGTTGTAAAGTTTTCTTTTCTTATCCGCCGGTTTTCCGTAAAGACGTTCAAACTCCGGGTGCGACGTGATGATATAAACCTGCCACGGGGCGAGAGCGCGGAAATGCTCGCCAATCTCGCGGTAAAGCCGTTCGACCTGCCCATCCATTTGCATCCGTTCCCCGTATGGCGGGTTGCACACAATCGTGCCGCGCCGGTCCGCCGAGATCTTCCGTGCGTCGGCTTGAAAGGCGCGTATCGTACCGCCGAGCCCTGCACGTTCGACATTCGCCCCGGTCAATGCCACCATCGCGGGATCGATATCCGATGCGAACACGCAAAAATTGTTCCGGAGAATGCGGCTGCGCGCTTCTTCCCGCGCTTCGTGAAAACGCGTCTTTCCGACAAACGGGAAGGCTTCCGCAGCAAAAGAGCGCCGAAGGCCGGGCGCAATATCGCGCGCCAGCATGGCCGCCTCGATCGCGATGGTTCCGCTCCCGCACATGGGGTCCCAGAAAAGCACCTCTTCACGCGGACGGCTGATAGCGGCCAGCGCGGCGGCCAGCGTTTCGCGGATCGGGGCAATGCCCGCCTCTGTACGATAACCGCGTTTATAAAGCGGCGCGCCCGAGGTATCAATCATCAAAGCGGCCTCATCCTTGAAAATGAAAAATTCCACCTGATATTTCACCCCGGTCTCGGCAAACCATGTCAATCCGTATTTTTCCGACAGGCGCGAGACGATGGCGCGTTTCACGATTTTCTGACAATCGGGAACCGAATGCAACCGGCTGGCGATTGCATGTCCTTTGACGGGAAATGCGTCATCCTTCCCCACATAGGCTTCCCACGGCAGGGCGCGGGTCGCTTCAAAAAGTTCATCAAAGCTCCGCGCCATAAACCCGCCGACTTTGATATACACATGCTCCGCATAGCGGAGAAACAGGTTGGCAAGCGCCACCGCTTCTTCATCCCCGCGAAAAACCACGCGCCCGTCCATCGTCATGACGCGCTCATATCCCAGTGCCTCGATCTCTTCACCGAGAAGGTGTTCCAGCCCGAAAAGGCAGGTGGCAACCAAATCAAATTTCATCTCAATCTCCCACGTCCATTTGTTCAAGTAATTCTTTTTTCATCGCGGGACGGCTGTCTCCGTGGCGGACAAAAAACATTGTGAGGAAGGAAAGCGCCACAAAGAAAGCGCCATACGGAAAGAGGGTACGCATATTCATATCCAGGAATATCCCGCTGAAAACCGGCGAAACAATCTGCGCAAACATAGAGGCCGTATAATAATACCCCGTATATTTTCCGACATCTGCCCGCCCGGCCAGTTCTACCGCCATCGGGAAGGAATTGACATTGATCGTCGCCCAGCCGATCCCCGCCAGAACAAACAAAAGATTGGAAAGGAATGCCGGGCTTCCGCGGTCAAGAAACGCGCATAGCGTAAAGGAAGCGAAAAGCAGCGCGACCCCGATGAGAATGCTCCGCCGCCGACCGATACGCGAGGCAAGATACCCGACCGGAATATAGGAGAGAATTGCCGCCGCCTGCGCAACAATCAGCGTGGCGTTATAGTCCCGGCCGAGAACCGTTCCCGCATAAACCGAATATTTGGAGGTCACGGCATTATATCCCATATACCAAAAGGCAACCGAGGCGAGAATCAGGAAAAGCGAACGGCGTTCCGCCGCCGAAAGCCGCCCCCCGGCCGGGCGCTTTGTGTGATCGGGTTCCGGAACGGGGTGCTTTTTTCTTTCTTCTTCCGCCCACGCCGGTTCACGCACCGTCAGCATGAAAACAAGCAGGGATGCCAGCATCAGCGCCGCAATCACCCCGAAAAACGTCACATAACTCATCCATACGTTTTCTTCGCGCCCGGTGCCGAAGACGATGCCAAGCCCCAGCACGACAATGCCGCCGGCCGCTCCCATCAGATTGATGATGGCGTTTGCCTGACTGCGGAGCGGATGCGGTGTCACGTCCGGCATCAGCGCCACGGCGGGAGAACGGAAGACCGACATGGAAAAAAGAAGCATGATAAGCAATGCCATAAAGAAAATCAACGTGCCAGGATGCGCCGCCGTGGCGGCGGCCGCCGCGGCGAGATGAGCAGGGTCGGTCGGGTCGGCTCCCGAAAGATAAGAAAGCTGGACGCGATCAACAAACGCCAGCAGGAAAAACAGCGCGGCGGAGACAAGCGTGCCGACGAGGATAAAGGGCGTGCGCCGCCCAAGACGCGTATGGGTCCTGTCCGAGAGCGCGCCGAAGACCGGGAGCAGAAAAAGCGCCACCACATTATCCGCCGCCATGACCGCGCCGGATAGCGTTTGGGAAAGCCCGAACTTGTGTGTCAGGATAATCGGCATCACCGTATCGTATACCTGCCAGAACATACAGATAAGAAAAAATGCGAAACCTACGCATATCGTGCGCCTGCGGTTGAGTTTCATGGTTCTCTCCGATCTCAATATTTTCAAAAGGCACCGCACAGCCGCGCCTTTTGTCGGGTTCCGGCGTTTTGCTCCGGAAACGTACGGTTCAGTATATCATTTCCCGCGCGATTTTTCAACCGGAAATTTTCCCGTTTTGCAAATTCCGCTAAACCCGCACGGGCAACGCCGGGCGCATCGGCGGAAAAGAAAACGAAAAACGACACCTTTCATCAAAAAAGCGTCCCCGTTTTCAGTCAGACTTCTGTTATGCTATACCTGTCGGCGGGAGTGCGCACCCCGCCCGCAGGAAAAATCAGCGGATACGGCTCTGGAAAGCAACCGCCCGCCCGAGAATCCGGACGGTTTCCAGCTCCTCTCCGGAAAAAACGAGGGGGGCATACCGCGGATTTTCGGGAGCGAGAATGACCTTTTGCCCGGCTTTATCATAATAGAAACGTTTCAGCGTTGCTTCTTCTCCTATGATGACCACGGCAATCTGTCCGTCCTCGACCGCGTCCTGTGCCCGGACAAACACAATATCCCCGTCGTAGATTCTGGCCCCGATCATGCTGTCTCCGCTGGCTCGTAAGCAAAAATCCGCGTCCACGCCTTCCCCGGCCAGCTCATATCCGCAAAAATCCTGCTCGGCGTAAACCGGCTTGCCACACGCCACGGAACCGAGCATCGGAACTGCGCGGCGGTTCAGCGGAAAGAGTCCGGAAGAGGTCTCTTCTTTGTTCCCCCACCCCATCAATACGGCAGGGCTGACGTCCAGCACCCGCCCGATATCCTCCAAACGGCGACGCGGGATATTGGCCGTCTCGCCGCATTCATAGCGGTAGATCGTCTGCCGGCTGGTATGCACGGCCGTTGCCAGTTCCTCCATGGTCTTTCCCGCGCGGATGCGGTACTCTCTGATCCGTTCCCCAGTTTTCATTTTTCTCTCCTTTTTTGTAACACGATTTGTATGATATTGTACCACGCCACGAGAAAAAATGCAAGGTTTTATACAAATTTTGTGATATTTGTCACTTGACATGTTATATTTCCTCTGCTATACTACGATTATCCCGATACTTCTCCTCTTTTTTCCCGGCCCCGGGGAAAATAAAACTTTGATTATCCATACGTCGGTACCGAAAGGTATCTTTTTTCAGGTCAGATTGTCACGTAATACGTGACAGAAAGGAAAAATTATGCTGCACTATGTAACAACAAATGATGGTTCCCCCTGCCTTTGGCGTGAACCGGAAGATATACAGGAAGAGATCGAGGCTCTTCACCTCACCCTGCGCGAACAGCGCGACCGGATGCAACGGGCCGAAGAAGCCAAAGAGGCGCTTTTGCTGTCGCTCTCCGAACAGGAAGACTACCGGGATGGGGAAAAGGTCCGTCTTCTCAGCGATCTGTGTGAAGAATGTGAAGAAACACGGCACGAACTGCTGTTGCTTCGCGACCGGATGGACGCGCTCAGCGAAGAACTGGACGAAGCCCTCTGGTGGATGAAAGGTTTCCAAACCGCATAAGGAGGCGCAGGATATATGAAAAGCATGAATGAATCTCTCCCGTTGGAAGTCAATCGCCTTGTGATTGCGCTCTGCGGTGATTATGACCGCCGTCAGCATATCCTGGAGCGGAAGTGCGCCTCCCCCGATACGCTTGCGCACTTCTATCAACTGAACAGCGCCATCGACAACGCCGTGGCGGAAGTCTGTGAAGAGGCGATCTGCCGTCAGATGCGCGAAGACATCGGCGCGGGGCGCGGGGCGCGCCGTTCCCCTCTCTATTTCCTCAGTGAAGGCGCTTATAAGCAACGCAAACGCGCGGCTAAATACCGTATCGCCCGTTCGCTGAATCTTCTCTGAAAAACACACCGTGAATAAAAACACACAGCCCGGGCCGCAAGAGCCGCGTATGACTGTGTGTTTTTTATATGTATAGTATTTTTTACATATACTGCTTGCCGCGCGAAAAAGATCAGAGCTTTTTCTTTTTGGCGTAACGGCGGGCTTCCTCGGAAACCAGCGGTGCGTCACGCAGGACGGCGCACTTGCGGACAAAGAAGGTGAAAAGCGGCCGTCCGTCATCGGTATGGACGGACAACGGGTCGATCATCCGCTCGGGGTGGAATTGGGTCGAATAGACCGGCAAATATTCATGCTCCGACGCTTCGATCAGGCCGTCCTCCGCCGTCGCGACGGTCTTCATGTGTTTGCCCGGCAGTTCGACCGCCTGATGATGAATACTGAGTACCGTCATCCGGCCGGTAGGACCGTATATCGAGGAAAGGATGCTCGGAGCCGTATACTGGATGGCGTGGGTCGCCGGTTTCTGTCCGGCCTCCCGATGGTATGCGCGATATGGTTCCGGCAGACTTTGCATCAACCGCCCGCCGAGGCAGGCGTGAATCATCTGGTGACCGCGGCTGATTCCGAAAATCGGCTTTCCGTAGAGATAGAAGGCCTTGAAGAGCGTGACCTCTCTTTCATCCCGGCGTTCGTCCGGTTCGGTATCGGGAAGGCGTTTTTCACCGTACAGCATCGGCGATATATCCGCACCGCCCGCAAGGATCAGCCCGTCAAAATCCTGCTCCTGTTCTCCGCCGGTATAAAGGAAGGCTTCGCCACCCGCTCCGGTCACAGCATGGATATACTGCGCATTGACGGGATCCTTCGGGTCGGATGTTGCCGTCGAAATCAGGATGCGGGGCGGTCTTTTCATGGATTTTTCTTCCGGAGTTTCCGTCTCTTCGGCGGGGGCCTCCGCGAGAGGAAGCAGAGGGTTCAGCTCCGCCAAAATCTTTTCGGCTTCTTCAAAACGGCGGTTTTCCAAAAGATAGAGAATATTATCCCCATGCTCCGAGAAAACGGTGTACGCCCCCGGAATCGGTTCGGCAGTCGCCAGTCGCCGGGCAACTGCCGTATGTGCCTCGGCTTCACGCAAGGCCTCGGTTCCATACGGGAAAAGCGTCTTCATCTGCCGGACGGCCGCCTCGGCGCAGTTGATATACTCTTCCCCAAAACGGAGAACCCGGCGATAAATCCGGCCGGCCTCCGTATAGGCCGCTGTGATACGGCGGATGCTCCGGCGCAGTTCCTTTTCTCTTTTGTCACGATGCCGTCTGGCACTGTGCCGGCCGCCTGCCGACCGCCCGGCATCGGTTTCCGGCGGGAGATCGGTCCGCGCCTGTCGGATCAGTTCAAAGAAACAGCGTGTGGCCTCGCGCAACTCCTCCCGGCTCTTTTCCAGGTGTTCTTCCGCCGTGTCGGCCAACGCGGAAAACCGGCCGAGCCGCTCCCGGAAAGCCTCCTCGCCGGCCAGATCGTGGGAAGAAAAGATCCCTTCGTCGCTCCAAAGACAACGCACGGGAACGCGGCCGGGAAAAGAAGCCGGCAGATTTCTGGCACTTTCGCGCGTACCCAAAAATTTCACATCCTGCAACTGCGGACATCCGTCGCAGATCTGCCCGTCGGAAATCGTTGCAAAAGCGGGGAGCAACAGGGTCTGCAAGCGGTGGCATTCGGAAAAAACGCCGTGCGGCAAGGAGATAAGCGACAGCCCGCAAAACATCACGGTAAGCGAGGATTCGCCGGCGAAAGCATAGGGGCCGATCCGGCGTACCGCGCAAAAAAGGTGAATATCGGTCAGTTTCGGGCAGGAAGAAAAGGCCGAATCGCCGATCTCGGTATCCCCGACCACGGTCAGAGAGAGTAGCTCCGGCATGGAGGAAAAGACCCCGCCGCCGATCCGCAGGACTTCCGGGCGCACCACGATATGCCGTACCTGCCGGCAGATCCCGCGCAGGGGAGAAGAGGTCATCTGCTCAATTCGCCCGGAAAGGATTGTCAGCACCCCGTCGGCCGACAACGTATAGCGATACGGCTCTTCCGGAGAAGAAGTCAGCACAATGTCGGGAGAAGACGCAGGCAGTGAACGGATGATCAGCCGATCGGGCAGGAACCCCGCATCGCTATAAGCCGAAAAGAGAGCCTGCGCAGCCTCTTCGGAACCGTCAAAATCCAGCAGAAAGAGCCGCGGGCATCCGGCAAAGGCATTCCGCCCGATCAATTCCGCCGCCGGAGAAAGCTGAATCCCGCAAAGCGCCGCGCAACCGGAAAAAGCCGCCTCGCCAATCCGTAAAACGCCGGAAAGCTCGGCTACCCGCAATTCGGGAAGCCCCGCGAAAGCATGCGCACCGACGCGGCTGTCAGGCCCGGCCACCACGCGCAGAATGCGCTCCCGCTCGGTATACCAGGGCGTGCAGGTCTCGTCGGCATAATCGGGCATCGCGCCGGAGAAAAAGAGATCGCCGTCCTCGGTCAGCCGATAAGAAAACGCCGGATCCACCTCTCGCCGGACAGCGGGGCGGACCCCGGCGGCAACCGACGGCTCCGTGCCGCCGCCCCACCAGTTCTCCCCCTTCGGCAGAGCCGAAAAAGCCTCGGCCGTTCCGGGGTAATTCACCTGCCGGAGAAAAGGACATCCGTCAAAAGCGCCGCGCCCGACGGTTGACAGACGGGGCGGAAAAAAGACGGAAGAAAGCGCCGTGCAGGCCGAAAAGGCATATTCGTCGATTACCAACTCTCCTTCTGAAAGGAAAGAGACTTCATGCAAAGCGTCGCACCCCGTGAAAGCATAGGGGGCGATATAGGTCAGGGATGCGGGAAGACGAATGATGTAAAAAGAGCAGTCGGCAAACGCATACCGTCCGATCGCGGTGATCCCCTCGGACAGAGAGAGGGAAAGCAAGGACTCTCTGGCAAAATGCCACGGTGCCCGGTGGCGCATGGAGAAATCGGGCAGCCGTCCGCTCCCCTCTATCACCAAGGTGTCTCCTTCTATCCGGTAAATGATCCCGGGCGCGGCTATCCCCTCAGCGACACCGCTTCTTTTGCGCCGAAAACCCATGCTTTCCTCCCGCCCGCCACATTCTATCATGTAACAGCATAAATTTCTATATTACCATAGCACACTTCTCGCCGCTTGTCAAGCCCGCGTACCGAAAAAACGCGGCCGCAATCAGTAACGTTATGTTTACATTTTCTTTCTTTTCCATCAGGCGATTGACAGGATTTCGGAACTGTGGTACAATAGAAGACAGAAATTTGTTTCCGGAAGGACCCGGTATCTCTTCCCGGAAAATCTGCGTCCGGAGTATGCCCGCCGCTGCCGCTTTTCTTCTGCCGCTCCGCAAAATTCCGTGAAATCCATCGTGTGAAAGGAAAATACCGTGAAAAAAACGAAAGTTCTTCTCTCCCTTCTTCTCCTCCTTCTTTTGCTTTCGCCTCTTCTTCTCCCCGGGGTTCCGGTCGCGGCCGCAGAGCCGACGCAGATTGCCTCTACCCTGCCCGCCGATGCCACGGCGTTGGAGCAGGCCCTCTACCGGGGGCTGATCGCGTCAGAAGAAAAAATCGATCTTTCCGCCTTTCACAGCGACAGTGCAACCGTCGGAGAAGCCATGCAGAAGCTCCGCAATTCGGTTCCCGAACTTTTCCATATCGGAACCGCTTATACGGTCAACAAACTGCATGATACCGTCCTTTCGGTCAACCCGACCTACACCATGACCGGGAGCGAACTTTCCAAAGCGCGTGCCGAATATGCGGCCGCTCTTTCCGAATGGACGGCCCTGGCGGACAGCGCCTGGTCTCCTTTGGAAATCGCGCTTTTCTATCACGACCTGCTTTGCCTCTACGGTGCGTATGACACGACCTATACCCATTATGACGCCTATCATTTCCTGACGAAGGGAACCGGGGTCTGTCAATCCTACACGCTGACCTATATCGCGCTGCTTTCGCATTTCAATATCCCCGTCACCACCGTGTCCGGCACTTCGGCCGACGGGGGTGAAGCGCATATCTGGAATCTTGTCACGCTCGACGGTATCCGTTATCACGTCGATATCACCTGGGATGATGCCCTCGCTGCCGGCCGTGACTATTTCGGCCGGGCACTGCATACGAATTTTCTCTGCGACGACCGGGAAATCATGAAAAACGGCCATGTCATCACGGGGTACAACGCCGCCGCGCCGTTGGCTGTCGATAACCGCTATGCCGATTCCCCTCTCCGTGATCTTTCCGAACCGGCCGCCTTCTGCGGCGGGAAGGTCTACGGGATTGACAAAGAAAGCGGTTCTTTTCTCCGCTATGCCGACGATTTGCGGACCGCAGAAATCTTCTACACACCGAAAAAGGCCGACTGGGTCGCCCCGAGCGGCGGAACCTATCTTTCTTCTTTCCGTTCCCTCGTTGCGCACGGGAGCCTGCTCTATTACAGCAACCCGCATGAAATCCGCACCTTCGACCCGGAAAACGAGGTGGATCAGCTTTATCTGACTCACGACGGCAATCAGATTTTTTCCATGATTAAAAAGAATGACCGGTTGCTCTGCCTGAGCGCCGCGGATTACACCCGGAATCAGGCCGCCGTCGTTTCGGCGGATCTTCCCGTCCTGTATCCCCCCTGCCCCGCCGATGCCCACCGCTATGAGGTTTACGCCCATGCGGAACCGACCTATACCGAAGACGGCTGGCAGGCGGAACGTTGTACGGTCTGCGGGCATACACGGAAGGTCACCGTACCGAAACTGACCCCGCCGAGCACCGAAGATTTTCTCCGTGCCGTGGCGGCCGCCCGGAACGCCGTCGGGATGCAGGATCGGTGCCGGACGATACTGGCGGCAAAAAAGCTGAGCGTCTATGCGGAAAACACCGAAGAAACGGCCGCAGCGCGTGCAGAACTTTCCGAACTGGCAGCTGCCTATGACCGGGATGTCCGGGCAATCGACAATGACTTTGCCGTTGCGGCGACCATGCCCGTTCGCCTTGTTTCGGGTTTCTTCCCCCTTCCGACCCTGCTGGTAATCCTGCTCTTTCTTCTCGGTTACCGGCTCTGCATATAAGGAGGTGCTGTCATGAAAAAAACATGGGTCCGTTTTGCTTCGTTTCTGCTCCTGCTGTCGCTTCCGTTTTTGTTCTCGGGCTGTTCTTTTCTCCCGGATTTTGACCTGCTCGGCACTTCCGCCTCTACCACGCAGACGAACCCGGCCGGCCCCTCCGGTGAAACCTCCGCCGAAACGGCGCTGACAGCCATGAATGCCTCCGACCCGACCCGCATAGACTTTTCCGTTCGTTCGGCGTATCCCAAAAAGGGCGTCACGCTGACGGCGGAGCTTGTCGTCATGCAGAACGGAGAAACAGCCTATTGCTCTTACCGTACCGATCGGTTGCTCACTCTTTCGGAAGCCGAAAAGGCCGGCAGTGCCATCGGCTCTTCCGAGGGATGGCTCCGGATGGAAAGAAACACCGTTGTCGCCCGTTCCGCAGATATAAACTTGGAACGCCTGACGCAGGATGTGAACTCTTTCACGCTTTTTGCCCCCGGGCTGACCCCACGCTCCTTCACTTCTGTTTCATGGGAAGAAACGGTAGCCGGCCCCGTCTTTTACGGAGAAATCCGGCCCGAAGCGATTTCCTCGATCTTCACCCTGAAAGAAGGAGAAACCCTCTCCTTTCTCTCGCTCCGGCTGACCCTTTCCGAAAGCCGTGATTGCCTGCTTGCCGCACAATACCGTTACGTCACCGCGGGTGGGGCCGATGTGACGGTTGACGCGACCTTCTCCTATACGGCGCAGACCATCCCGATCCACTGAACCGGCAAACCGTCGCCGGGCAGATTCCGCAACCAAAAATCGCCGGGAACCCATCGAAACCCCGCGCCCGGAACCCATCGAAACCCCCGCGCCCGGAACCCATCGAAACCCCCGCGCCCGGAACCCATCGAAACCCCGCGCCCGGAACCATCCTCTAAACAGAAAATCAGCGAGGCAACCATGAATTTTCAACATGCATACCGCGAATACGGCTCGGGAGAACCGCTTTTGTTTCTTCACGGAAATCAGGAAGACGGTTCGCTCTTTGAAAAGCAGATTCCTGCCTTCTCCCCCTATTACCGCGTGATCCTTCCCGATACGCGCGGACACGGCAGATCCCCGCGCGGGGATGCCCCTTTCACACTCTCCCAATTTGCCGACGATCTTTTTTCCTTTATCCGCCGGCTGGAACTTCCCCCCTGTCATATCGTCGGCTTTTCGGATGGAGCCAATATCGCCATGCACTTTGCGCTCCGTTACCCCGCGCTTTTACGTCGGCTTGTTCTGGTCGGCGGAAACTACGCCCCGACCGGGGTTCACCGCCGTTTTCAGATTCCGATTGAACTTTGCTACCGTTTCCTCTGCCGCGCGGAAAAGAAAAGGCCAAAACTCCGGCAAAAGCGGGAGATGGTCGGACTGATGACGGAAGATACCGGGCTTTTACCGGAAGAACTCGTGAAGATCAGGATTCCGACTCTGATTATGGCCGGAGATCACGACATGATCCGTTTTTCCCATACCGAAACGCTGCATCACCTTATTCCCGGGAGCCGATTGGAGATTCTCCGGGGACCGCACGATCTGATGCAAAAGAACCCCGTGGCCTTCAATCGCACTCTTCTGCAATTCCTGCGGGAAAAGCTCCCCGCCGCACAATGCCCCCCGTGAGCCGGCCGGCCCCTTGACCGCCGCCCAAAACCCCGGTGACCGGAAGAGCCGCTCTTTTCCTCCCTTTTTGCGCTCCCTTTGCAGGGATAAATTCGTTCTTCCCTTCCTTTTTGCGCTCCCTTTGCAGGGATAAATCCGCTCTTTCCATCATAAAAAGCAGAGGCTCTGAACATATACCTCTGCTTTTTTGTGTGCCTTCCGAAGAAGGAATTTTCGGTTTTTCGGCGTTTTTCTTCCGGAATGTAAAGTATTGTATACGCAAAACCGGTCGATTGTCTGCTTTTTCGTTATTTTTCCGGGTCAATATAGGGAAGATACGCGCGCAGATAATCGATTCCGGAACCGATTGTGGTAATCAGCATCGCGCCCATGGCAATATAGGAGAGCAGGTGCCGCAGATCGGTGGCTCCGTATAAAAGCGCCGGCTCCAACAGGATCAGGATGATTGAAATGCATTGCGTAACGGTCTTCACCTTTCCGAAAACGCTGGCGGCCACGACCTGTCCGCTTGTTCCCGCCACGACCAGACGCAAAGAGGTCACCATCAGTTCCCGGAGCATGATGACCCCGGCCACCCACACAAAGACCGGGGCGATTTCCGGCCGGGCGACCAAAATCGCAATCAAAGCGCCGAATACCATGAATTTGTCGGCCAACGGGTCAATGAATTTCCCGAAATCGGTAATCAGATGGTATTTGCGGGCAATCTTCCCGTCCAAATGGTCGGTGTAAGCGGTGATTCCGAAAATAGCCGTCGGAATCGCGCAGTACAAAAAGGTGGTCCATCGGTCGGCATTGTCCGGAATCTTCAAAAAGAGGAGCGATGCCATAAAGACCGGGACAAGTATGACGCGAATCAGCGACAGCGTGTTGGGGAGATTCAGTTTTTTCACGGTTATTCCTTCTTTCCTGTGTTTTTCCGGACAGATTCTTCCACCCGTCCGACAAGATCGTAATCCAGCGCGGATTCAATGGTGACAAAGACGAACTCCCCGGGGCGGAGACGGCGGCGCGAAGAGAAATACACCTTCCCGTCCACATCGGGCGCGTCGGCCTCGCTCCGGCCGTAATAGGTTTCAGCCACCGTGTCGTACCCCTCGCAAAGGACGCGCAGGGTCCGGCCGATCTTTTCCCGGTTTTTCTCTTCCGAAATCGGCAGTTGCGTCGCCATGACAATATCATAGCGATCCTGCTTGACCTGCTCATCGATCTGCTCCGGCATTTCAGCCGCGGGCGTGTCCTCTTCCGGCGAATACGGGAACGCGCCGAACCGGTCAAAGCGCGCTTCCTTCACAAACGCGCACAATTCGGAGAATTCTTCTTCCGTCTCGCCGGGGAATCCGACAATCACCGTCGTACGGAGCGTAATGCCGGGTACGGCATCCCGCAGTCTTGCGATGGCCCCGCGGATGGTGGCCGAATCGCCGTGTCGGTTCATCTCGCGCAACACGCGGTCGGAAATATGCTGGATGGGAATGTCCATATACTTCAAAAGGCGGGGATTATCCCGCAACTCGGCAACCAGCTCCTCCGTGATCTTATCGGGGTAACAATAAAGCAGCCGGATCCACGGAATCCCGGTTTCGCGGCAAAGGCGGCGCACAAGTTCGGCCAGTTTGTATTCGCCGTACAGATCCAGACCGTACCGTGTGGTGTCCTGCGCGATCAGGCAGAGTTCCCGCACTCCGATTTCTTCCAGTTCTTTTGCCTCCGCCACGATATCTTCCATCGGGCGACTGCGGAACCGGCCTCGGATCAGCGGAATGGCGCAATATGTACAGCGGTTGTCGCACCCTTCGGCAATCTTCAGATATGCCGTATGCTCCGGGGTCGTCAGAACCCGTTCACCGCCGAGCCGGGAAGTCTCCTTGTCGTCAAACGCCATGTACCTCTCTCCGCGCTCCACGGCGCGCACCGCCTCTGCAATCCTGTCAAGACTGCCTACCCCAACCAAGGCGTCAATCTCGGGAATCCCGCGCATGACTTCTTCGCGGTAGCGTTCCACCATGCAACCGGTGGCAATAATGCCGCGCAGATTTTTGTTTTTTTTCAGCCAGGCGATGTCGAGAATATTGTCAATCGATTCCTGTTTGGCACTTTCGATAAAGCCGCAGGTATTGACAATCACCATATCCGCCTCGGTCTCGTCCGGGGTGATCTCGTATCCCGCCTCGACCAGATGGTGTAGCATGACCTCGGTATCCACCAGGTTTTTTGAGCATCCGAGCGAAACAAATCCGATTTTCATGATAACTCCTTACAGTTTTCTGTCCTCCAGCCCGAGTGCGCGGAAACAGCAGTCGGCGCAGGGGTTGTCGCAGGCCCTTTTCTTCTTCTTCGCGGAGGAATCCTCATCCCCTCCCGGAAAAGATTCTTTCACGCGGCGGCGCATTTCCTCGCGCGTTTTCCGGTATTCTTCGTTTTTTCTGTCCAGCCGGCACGCCGTGCCGATTTCCCGGAAAGCGTCGTGATAATATAGCCGGCGCAAAAGCGTCAGACTGCGCAGATAGTGCCATTCAGCGTTCCGCAAAAGTTCGGGAACCTGCAAAAGTTGCGCCTCGGCAAAATCATAATTCTCCGCGTTGACAGCGCGACGGATTCCGTCGTATCCTGCAAAATCACGCGGCATTCCGTCCGCGCGATAACGCGCGTCCTGCCCGGTGAACGACGCGCCGCCCGTGCCGGAACGATACCGCGCGGAAGAACCGTAACGCGCTCCGTCCGCCTTCCCGAAATCCCGGTTACCGGCGGTGCCGGAGGACGATTTTTCGGAAGTGTTTCGAGAGGTTTCTCCGCTCCCGGATGCAGGTTTTGCCGTCGGCCCGGAGCGGCGATAAGCCTCGGCTCCCCGGATCCCGGCGGCGCGGTCATGCCGGATGCGGTCATAGGCCGCGTTGATTTCCCGCATTTTGCGGTTGGCCAGTTCGCCCTGCGCAGGATCGGATGCAAAATTGTCGGGATGGTATTTCCGTGCCAGCGTGTAATAGGCTTTTTTAATTTCGGAATCGGTGGCTTCATAGGAGACACCGAGTATCTGATACGGATCCATTCCGCTCTCCTTTCTTTTCCTGCCGGGTCTGCTTTTGCGTTTCCGAAAGGCGCTCCGTTTCCGGTCGTTTTTCGGCGGCGCTTTTTCAGGGTTCATTGCCGCGGGTTTTTTTCAGAGGGCGTTCCCCTTCGGGCGCGGATGCCATCCCGGTCTTTCGATAACGTTCCAATATCTCCCGGGCGCGGCAGGGTAATCCCTCGCGCACAATATTCATCACGATCGGCCGTGCTTCCGGCAACTCGTCAAAGGGCAGTCGCGATACCGCCGCTTCCAGCGCTTCCAGTTCTATGGCAAGATCGTTTTCGGCATCCTCTGCCAAATCCTCTTCGTTTTTGTAAAGAATACTATACGGATTATAGTTTCCGGAACGGATATCTGCGCGGAAGTCATCCAGTGCGTCCGCCAAATAGACAAAACGGCCGATCCGGTCGCCGATCGTATAAAGCAGGTCGCGGTTTTGCGGCGGACTGTCTGCCGCAAAGATTTCCGCCGTGATTCTGCCGGTCAGCATGGCGGGCAGGTCCACCGAAGGCGTTGCCTGTCGCTCGATGTCCGAAAGTTCGGAGAGCAGGTCGAGTAACCCCGATGCCGCCGCCTTCATCCCCGACCGCCGCAACCGGCGAAAGACCGTCCGGGTACGGACTGCGGTAAAAAAACGACCCAATCCGCGCCGGTCGGAAAGCTCATCCAACTGGCGGATCCAGGCAAGAAGCGCCGCAGCTCCCGCGGCATAACCGATTGCCCGATTTTCCCCGGCCATCGGACGACGGCGAAAAGGATGAAGGGGGCAGGTATGCGGGGAAAATGTAAGCGGTTCGCCTTCGCACACTGCGCGGCAGAGCGCGAGAAAGACCGTCTCATGCCGTAAACGAAGCGCAGAAAACAGCCCGCAGGCACGGCGTTGCGCCCGACATACGCCGCAGGTCACGGCGCGATAGACCGCGCAATCTTCCGGCCGGAGTGTACCTCCGTCTGGGCGGATATATCCGTACATATATTTCCTCCGGGCAGTTACTCTCTTTCATCATCCGAAACGCCGGAATACCTCTCGGAAAAAGGCAAAACTCGGGGGCCTTCCGGGCGTTCCGCGGTCGGGCGTTCCGTGAGTCGGGCGTTCCGCAGTCGGGCGTGTTTTTTCTTTTTTGCGCCCCTGCCGAAAAGCCACATATCTTATTATAGCCGATTCTCTCCCCGAAAGCAATAGGAGACGGTTTTTTTCATCAGGCAACGGCAAAGAAAAAGTTTTTCTCTTTTCTCTTTTCTTTCCCGGAATGTTGATAAACTGTAAATTATTTTTTAAGAAATCGTTGACAGGTTGTTTCCTTTCTGTTATAATCAAAGCGAGGAAACTTGCTTGCAAGGGATTCCGAGCGCCGATTTCAACCGAAACGGCGGCTTGGCACAGACAAGACGCGGGGCAACGGCAGTTGCCGACAAAATCGCATTTTGTCACGTTTTTGGTTATAATCAAAGCGAGGAAACTTGCTTGCAAGGGATTCCGAGCGCCGATTTCAACCGAAACGGCGGCTTGACATAGACAAGACGCTTGGCAACGGCAGTTGCCGACAAAATCGCATTTTGTCACGTTTTTGGTTATAATCAAAGCGTGAAAACTTGCTTGCAAGGGATTCCGAGCGCCGATTTCAACCGAAACGGCGGCTTGACATAGACAAGACGCTTGGCAACGGCAGTTGCCGACAAAATCGCATTTTGTCACGTTTCGGGTTAACAAAAATGCAACCCCGGCACGTTTCCAAGGTGTAATCAATGTGAACAAAGGAAAGGAGATCTCTCTGTGAACCGTTCTGCCATGCGGATCATCTTATATGCGGCGTTGGCCATACTTCTTCTTTCTCTCCTGTTTTATCTCGTCATTTTGCTGACCGGTTGGGCAGGATCGTGGCGGCTTTTTTTGCTGACCGACGTTCTCCCTGTCTGGCTTTCCGTCCTGCTGACGATTACGGTTGCTCTTTTTTTGTTTTTCATTCTTCTCCGTTTCCGCCGCCGGCCGTAATAGCGGCCCGGCACACCCTGCATCACATGCCGGATTCATCGCGCCGTATGCTGTACGGCGCAAATTCCGTCTCCGCGCAAAAATCGCACGGTTCGGCGCGACTATGAAAAAAACCGGGAAACCCCGGTTTTCTTTTTACGGACGGCGACAATCAGCCTTCTATCGGCGTTTTACGGACGGCGATAGTCAGCCTTCTATCGGCGTTCCGTCCGGATGGAAAAGCGGCAGAGGCGCCAGCGTAATAATATCCTCGCGGCGTGCCGCGTCTCCCTCCGCCAGGACAGCCATCCGGCCGGCAATCTCTCCCCCGGCGCGGCGAACAAGTTCTTCCAGCGCATGCAGGGATTCTCCCGTACTGATCACATCATCGACAATCAGAACCCGCCGCCCCTTCATATACGCGGCATCGTATCCGTCCAGATACAATGACTGCCGGGCCTCGGTGGTGATCGAACGGACATCGTACCGTATCACGTCCCGCATGTAGAGTTTCGGGCCTTTGCGGGCGAGAATGTAACGGTTGACCCCCATTCTGCGCGCCATGGCGTATACCAACGGAATCCCCTTGGATTCAGCCGTAATCATCACATCATGTTCCGGTGCCAGGCGGCAGAGTTCCTCCGCGCATTTTTCGGTCAGTTCCACATCGCCGAAAAGAACAAAAGCGCCGATACTCAGCGTATCGTTCACGGGGCAGATGGGTAATTCCCGCGTAATTCCCGGTAATTCAAGATGATAAGTCATAAAAAATCCCCCTTTTTGTTGTGACGGGGCAAGCATATGCTTGTACCATGTATCACTATACAACAAAAAGAGGGAAAATGCAAGACTCTTTTGCCGATAAAATCCTGCATGCCGGTGCAAAACGGGGAGACGGCCGGTTTCTCGCGCCCCCAAAAGCACGCGCTTACCGCGCAAACAAGGGTCACGCGAAGGCCGGGGTTTAGTTTACGGCGGACCTTGCCGTTACAATCGGCAAAACCGCCTGCGTCCTCGTTCCTTACTCGGTTATGCCGGGGTGGGCGCGATGCGAAGGAAGGGTGACCTTCCCCTCCGCATCCGGGAAAGGCGAACGATAGTCTCCGCGAAGGACCTCGCGGGCTTTCCTATCCCGTATATCGGGAATGTCATAGGTTTTGCCTTCCAGAATGCTGTAAAAGCCGTAAATCCCCGCCAGCGAGAGCATCACCGCGCGGTAAATATCAAAGATCGGCTCGGCATCCTTCCCGGAGAGATAGTCGAGGATCTGGCGGCAAATACGCGCGTCGGCTCCGCCGTGTCCTTCTTTCTTTTCCTCTACGGTATACTGATTGGCAGGACTGTACTCCTCCGAAGGCGCGCCGTTTGGGCGGAACAAGACTTTATCCTGATCCAGGCGGGAGGTTTCGATCGTTCCCTTCTCGCAGGAAAGGCGGAACCACTTGCCCATCGGGCCGAAGTTACAGCACCCGGTGGAACGGAAGATCGCCCCGTTGCTCATTTCATAGAGCGCAATGCCGCCGGCACTTTTGTTTTCTTTGTAAGTTTCATGGTCGGCATGCTCCTTGGTGTAGATTTCCATAGCGGTCACACGCCGGACATCCAACCCCGTCGCAGCCATCAGCACACCGAGGGTATGCATATTATAATAAGTGACGGGCAGGTGCCGTCTCCAGTGGTTCGGCGTGGGGTAGAAAAGTTTGGCAGCCTCTTCCGCCGCCTGGCCATTTTCCGGCGGATGCAGATATTCCGCTTCTGCGTAGAGGACTTCCCCCAGCTCTCCCGAACGATAGCGGTCTTGCAGTTCACCGGGGCCTACCATACGCGGACAGTTGGCAGCCAGCATATATTTGCGGCCTGTGCGTTCACAGCATTCCACGAGATCCAGGCACTCCCCAAGCGTCGGCGCGGCTGTCGTTTCGCTGATAACATCGATCCCGGCCTCCATGGCGCGGATGGCATACTTTGCGTGTTCGTGAAAATAGTTAGCCAGAATGACAGCGTCAATACCGACTTCCATCATTTCATCAAACGTTTCGCAGATCAGGGTATCCTCCCCCACCAGATGGCGAAGTTTTTCGCGTACTTCTTCACGTCCGTCGCAAATCGCACGAACGCAGAAACCCGGCTCCTTATAAATCATGGAATAAAAAGCGTCACCGCGGAATCCACCGAAAATACCGACACGGATTTTCTTTTCCATCTTTATTGTCTCCTGTTTTTTCTTTTGGGTTTAAGTTCAGTATATAAGCGTACGCACCAAAAGTCCATAGACAAATCGCTGGTTCCCATGGATTTTTCGCCAATCCCGTCGCATTTCCGCGCAAGACCCGCAAGTACCCGTTTCTTTTTTGCGGAAAGTCCTTGATACTTTTTCCGTTATATGCTATACTGGTCTTCAAAAACGGGTCGGTTCGCGAAAGAACCGCGACGACAAAGCAAGAAAGAAGGGGAACCTATGTCCGGCTGCTGTTTTACCGGTCACCGCATGATTCCGTGGCAAACGGGCGATCGCCTGCGCATACTTCTGGCCGGGCAGATACGTGAACTCTACCGCGCCGGTATGCGTGATTTTTACGCCGGCGGAGCGCTCGGCTTTGACATGATGGCAGAGGAAACCGTCTGTCGGTTGAAAGAAAACGACCTGCCGCAAGCGCGCCTGCACCTGATTCTCCCCTGCACCGACCAGGACGCACGATGGAACAATACGGACAGATCGCGTTACCGCGAACTCCTCGCCCGGGCGGACAGCGTGCGCTATATCACGCAATTCTATTGCCCCGGCGTTATGGCGGCACGCAACCGGGAACTGGTTGCCTCGGCCACGGTCTGCATTGCCTATCTGACGCATGCGGGCGGAACCGCGCAAACAGTCTCCATGGCCAGAGAGGCCGGCCGTCGGATTATCAACCTCGCCGATCTTCTGGCATAGTTTTGTTTACAAAATTTTATAAAAGCGGCAAAAAGCCGCTTTTATGTTTACAAAAAATCCCTGTTCTGTGCGCCTCTTCGGAAGAAAAGCGTTCCAAGGCCGATGAGAAATCCGATGACGATACCGGCCAGTACATCGCTCGGAAAATGCACAAACAGATACAGCCGGGAAAAAGCAATCAGCAAAGCGACCGGCACCGACAGGCAGGCGGCGCGCCACCCGCTCCCCGAAAGCACCGTTGCCGCCACGGCGGAAGACAGCGCATGCCCCGACGGGAATGAAAAATCGGCGGGAACGGGAATCAGGAGCGAAACGGTCGGATCCAGCCAGCAGGGTCGCGGGCGCGCCACCAGATTCTTGATAAGCAGATTGCCCACCAGAAAGCCCGCCAGCAACCCGACAAAAAGCCGGATCCCCGTGCGGCGGGTACGCCGGCAGAACAAAAGGACCGCCGCCGTCACAATCCATATCGCCCCGAAATCGCCGAGATGGGTGAAAATGCGAAAAAAGAAATCCAGAAAATCGCAGCGCAGGGTTTGCTGTATCCGGTAAAGCACCGAAAAATCAATCTTGTTCAGCCATTCGGTCATGGTTCTTCCTTTCCCGTCCGCCGCTCTTTACGGGACAGACATCGCTTTTCAAAAAAAGCCTGCCGGATCAGTCCTTTTCTTTTTTCGCCGCTTTCGTCAGAGAATCAAAGGTAAGTCCGTATTTTTCGGCAATATCGCGGGCATAGCTCTTCCCGTCCGGCACACGGCGAAGGATCAAAAACGAGCGCTTTCCTTCTTCGATCCCCGCCACAAGCGTATCAAACCGGATCCCTCCGGCCGAAAGCGAGCGTTCGTTGACAGCCGGAACCTCTGCCGCCAGCTCATGCAGATGCGTGGAAAAAATGCCGCGCACGCGCCGCGCACCCAAAGCGGCAAGAATCTCCGCCGCAATGAAAGATGCCTCATAGGAGCCGGTGGAAGAAAGCGATTCGTCCAGCAGGATTAAGCTGTTTTCGGTCGTTTCGGAAAAAATCTCCCGCAGTCGGGCGCATTCTTCTCCGAGGCGCCCCTTGTCAATGGTGTCCTCTGCCCCGGTCGGAAAATGCGTGTAAATCCCGTCCGCCGGGCTGATGCGCGCCGCCTTCGCCGGAACCGGCAGGCCAAGCTGAAAGAACGCCTGGCAAAGCCCGACCGCGCAGGTGATAACCGACTTGCCGCCGCGGTTCGGCCCGGTCAGAATATAAAAGCGGCCGTTATCGTCGAAAGCAAAATCATTGGGAACAATCTCTTCCTCCACCCGGAGCGCAACATCGGGATTATACAACCCCGTCGCCGTCAGACTTTTTTCGGCCTCCGGCGCGATTTCGGGGATGGTGAGCGCATAGCCTTTTTGCGTAAGACGGGCAATCAGATCCGCTCCGCGGGTGACAAATTCAATCTCCGGCAAAATCCGCAAAAGGAAATCGGTCTTTTCCAGTACATATTCGCCGACAATCCCGCGCCACGCACGCACCGAAGACCGGAAGACTTCTTCCAGCGCCCCGAAAAACGCGCGGGAAAGCGCGTCCTGCCGATTTTCATTTTCTTCTTTTCCAAACGGAACGAGCGAGGCAATACAGGTCATCGCGTCATTGCGGAAACTCATGCGCAGGATTTTATCCAGCAGTTTTCCGGAATGGAACGGTGTCTGATTGACGGAAATAACCCCGGCCTCCACCGGGCGCATGGCGGTATCGAGGTTCACCCCGATGGTAATGCTCCTGACTTCCTGAATCCGCGATGCCAACGCCGAGAGGTCGCGGTTCAGGTTTTTATAATACTCGCTCTCGGAGAGTTCGGTCACCGTATCGGTGAAACGGCAGAACGCCTCGCTCCGCATCTGCGGCCGCAGGGGCGCAAGCCCTTCCCGCAAGGTATCCACACACCGGATATAGAGTTCCACCTCGGTGATACTGTACAGATAGGAATCCCCGCTTGTGTTCCGGTCATTGTCCAACGCGCGCAATTCTATCATGTCGGAAAGCATCGGAAGAATCCGGCGCAGGGTCATTGAAAGGCCGGGGATGGCCGAAAGATCGGAAAAAACCGCCTGCCGGTAGGCAATCACCTCGGGCGACGCCGTAAAAAAGGAAGAGAGCGGCGCTTTTTTCAGCGGGAGAAGCGTTGAAAGTCCGATCTCTTCCAGAACGCTCTCGCCGATCTTCGGGATTTTCCCTTCAGCGGCCTCAGCCGCGCTCTCTCTGTCAGGATACAGAAAACTCAGAAAATTCTCTTCCAAAATGGTCCTCTTTCTCCCGGGGCACCGGGCTTTCAGACAGGTTTTCCGCCCTCCGGCGGCACCGTTTTTCGACTTCGGGTGCTCTCGGCACGGTCTTCCGCACTCCCGGAAAGACCGAGAGAAAACGCGAAAAGACCGCCCCCGAAAACTATCTTTTTTATTGTACCACACCTTTGCGGAAAATGCAAGTTCATCGTTTCTCCCTCTCTCCGTCGTCTCCCCCCTGTCGGGCGCACAATTTTTTGCCCGGCTGTTTCCCAAACAGCACGTATCTTTCGGCTGTGCAGGCCTTTCGCCTCGTCGCTCTTTTTTGTTTTTTCTCTTGACAAAAATGGTATTTTAGGCTATAATGGGTCTCGGTTTTATCCGTTTTTACAAATAATCGCTGTGTTCCGGGGTTTTCCGTCGGAAAGGCCGGAAGAAGAAAGGAAATTATATGTGCGGCATTGTCGGTTTTACCGGTGCGCGTCAGGCGGCATCGATCATTCTTGCCGGATTATCAAAACTCGAATACCGGGGGTATGACTCGGCAGGGTTAGCCGTTCGCAACGAGGACGGTAATACCACTCTCGTCAAAGCAAAGGGGCGCCTGCAGGCGCTGTATGAAAAAACGAACGGCGGGGCAGCCGTTCCCGGCACCTGCGGCATCGGACACACGCGTTGGGCCACGCACGGGGAGCCATCCGAATGCAATGCACACCCCCACAAAAGTGATGACGGTAACGTCATCGGTGTGCATAACGGGATTATTGAAAACTATTGTGAAATCCGCGAAAAGCTGATGAAAAACGGCTATGTCTTCTATTCCGAGACCGATACCGAAGCACTGGTCAAACTGGTTGATTACTATTATAAAAAGTACAAAGGAGGCCCGATTGACGCGCTGGCCAAGACCATGGTACGCGTCCGCGGCTCTTACGCGCTGGCCGTGATGTTTTCCGGCTATCCCGGGGAGATTTACGTGGCACGGAAGGACAGCCCGCTGATCATCGGGCGCGGAGAGGGAGAAAGTTATCTTGCTTCGGACGTTCCCGCCATTCTTCCCTATACCCGCACCGTTTATTACGTCGGGAACCTTGAAATGGCCCGCCTCAGCCGGGACGGGGTGACCTTTTACAACCTGGACGGCGACGTGGTGGAGAAAGAACCGACCGAAATCAAATGGGATGCCGAAGCGGCCGAGCGCGGCGGATTTGAGCATTTCATGATGAAGGAGATTCACGAACAGCCGAAGGCTATCCGCGATACGCTCGCCTCTGTCATCCGGGGAAAAGAGATCGACCTTTCTGAAGTCGGGGTCAATGACGATCTCCTCCGCGGGATTTCTTCGATCACCGTAGTTGCCTGCGGTTCGGCCTATCACGTCGGGATGGTGGCGCAGTACGTCATCGAAGACTTCTGCCGGGTTGCGGTACGCTGTGAGCTGGCCTCGGAATACCGTTACCGCCGACCGATCCATCAGCCCGGCGAGTTGGTAATCGTCATCAGCCAGTCCGGAGAGACGGCGGACAGTCTTGCCGCCCTGCGGGAAGCGAAGGAGAGCGGTGCCGAAACGCTGGCGATCGTCAACGTCGTCGGTAGTTCAATCGCCCGGGAAGCCGGACACGTCTTCTATACGCTGGCCGGACCCGAGATCGCCGTAGCCACCACCAAAGCGTACAGCACACAGCTGATCGCCGTTTATCTCTTCGCCCTGGCGCTTGCGCGGGCCAAAGCCACCGTCAGCGAAGAAGAGTATGCCTCCCTGCTGTCCGAACTTGAATCGCTCCCGCAAAAGGTGGAAAGGATCCTGGAGGACCGCGAACGCGTCCAGTACTTTGCCGCCAAGTTTTCCAATATCCGCGACGCCTTCTTTATCGGCCGGGGCACCGATTACGCCATCTGCATGGAAGGCAGTCTCAAAATGAAGGAGATCAGCTACATTCATTCGGAGGCCTATGCGGCAGGAGAACTGAAGCACGGAACGATCAGCCTGATCGAGGACGGAACGCTGGTCATCGGCGTTCTCACCCAGAACTCGCTCTATGAAAAAAGTATCTCCAACCTCACCGAAGTGAAGAGCCGCGGGGCGCGCATCCTCGGTCTGACGACTTTCGGCCATTACGAGATTGAGGATACGGCAGACTACACGATCTATGTTCCGCGCACCGATCCGCATTTCGCCGCCAGCCTTGCAGTGGTACCTCTCCAGCTCCTCGGCTATTATATCAGCGTTGCCAAAGGGCTGGACGTGGATAAACCGCGCAACCTTGCCAAGAGCGTTACCGTCGAGTGATCCGAAAACAATGAAAAAGCACCGGGGATTCCGGTGCTTTTGTATAGAAAACTTTACTTTTTCGGATTTTGCGGCCGCTGACTCCCGTCGTTGAATTTTCCGACGACTTCGCCCACCGAGCCGAAATACGCGAAAGTATCCGGGTACTCGCGGATGATCTCATGGAAACGCGCCATCTGACGCGGACGGATCAGACAAATCAAAAGGGATTTTTCCCGGCGTTCAAACATTCCGACAGCCGGGATCACCGTCACGGCATGGCCGAGTTCCTCAATCATCCGGCGCGACATCGCTTCGGCATATTCGGTCACCACTTCAAATTTCACCACGCTTTTCCCGCCCTGCACGATCCGGTCACAGGTAACGCTTGAAATATAACTGAAGATGATAGAAAGGAAAACCGGGGTGAGATTGTCGCGATAAACAAAGAGCGAAACAACGGCAATCGCGCCGTTCACGGCCAGGATCATGGAACCCACGCTGATATGCGGGTGCTTTTTTTGCAGAACGGCCCCCACAATGTCCGCGCCGCCGGTCGAAGAATTCACAAGGAACGAAAGCGCCAGCGCAATCCCGCTCATGACCCCGCCGAAAACCGCAGACAGAATCCGCGTTCCCATATCTTGCACCATCGGTACCCCGCCGATTGAAAAACGAAAGGTAGGGTCAAGGACATTATCGAGAAGAAAAAGCATCACGGTCATCAACACAGTCGTGAGAAGCGAGCGGATGGCAAACCGACGGGAAAAACTCCGGTATGCCCAAAGGACCAACGGAATATTGAGGAGTAAAAGCAGGAGCGAACTGAAGTCAACCCCTCCGCCCGTACCGGCGATCCCGATGCTGTACTGTACCATCGCGACCACACCGCCGACACCCCCTGGCGCAAATCGTGCCGCTCCGACAAAATAATGGAACCCAACCGTATAAAAAAGCGACGCAACCAATATGTAAAGAGCCGCCTTGCGCCTTTCGCGTTTCCGGTCTACCGGCCGGATATACCAATCTTTTTCCACCCGATAAGTAGGGCGTTCCGTCGGGGTCTTTTGACGGGTTTCTTTTTCTTCCATAGCTCCATTACCTCTTTTCATCTTCTCCTGTCTCTATCTTACTGCGGGAAAATACAAAAGTCAAGCAGAACCGCCTGCCGCGAGAAAAACGCCGCCGGACGAAAAAACCGCCTGCCGCGAGAAAAACGCCGCCGCACGAAAGAAAAACGCCGGCCGGCATTTTCACCGGCTCGGCAATCTTCCTTACGGTACATTACAGCACGCGCACCCGGATAACTCCTTCCAGCGCGCCGAGCGAAGTGACCGTATCCGCAGGAGCGGCAGCATCCAGTTCGGCAATCGTGTAGGCATATTCGCCACGGGAGCCGTTGGAAAGGTTGGCAATGTTGATCCCGCGTTCCGAAATGAAAGCGGTGATACTGTTCAGAATATTCGGCACGTTCCGGTGCAGCACACAGATACGGGCGGCGCCGGTATGCGGGATTGAAACGGCGGGATAGTTCACGCTGTTGCGGATATTTCCGCGTTCCAGATACTCGACCAGTTCTTCGGCCGCCATCACCGCGCAGTGATCCTCGGATTCCTCCGTGGAAGCACCGAGGTGCGGAATGCAGATGATCCCGTCCGCTCCGACGGTCTGTTCGGTCGGGAAGTCGGTCACATATGCGGCAATCTTTCCGGAAGCGATTCCCTCTTTGACGGCTTCGGCATCCACAAGATCGGCACGTGCCAGATTGAGAATGCGAACGCCGTCCTTCATTTTTGCAATCGTTTCGCGGTTAATCATCCCCTTCGTCTGGGGAGTAGCGGGTACATGCAGGGTAATATAATCGGCATTTTCATAGATTTCATCATAGGATGCGGCGCGGCGGACAGCGCGGGACAGACTCCATGCGCCGTTGACCGTCAGAAAAGGGTCGCACCCCATGACTTGCATCCCGAGATGGGTGGCGGCATTGGCAACCATCCCGCCAATGGCGCCAAGCCCGATAACGCCCAGCGTCTTTCCGAAAATCTCATGCCCGACGAATTTTCCTTTTCCGGATTCCACGGCCTTGGCAATGCCTTCGGTTCCGGCCAGCGTCCTGACCCATTCCACCCCGCCGACGATATTCCGGGAAGCGAGAATCAGCGCGGCAATAGCCAGCTCCTTCACGCCGTTGGCGTTGGCACCGGGGGTATTGAAGACGACCACGCCGGCTTCTGCACACTTGTCGAGCGGGATATTGTTGACACCGGCTCCGCAACGGGCAATCGCCAGCAATTCGGGTTCTATCGGCATCTCGTGCAGCGCGGCGGAACGCACCATGACGGCTTCCGCGCCGGCAAGATCCTCGCCGACTTCATAGCGGGTTTTATTGAACACATCCGTGCCGACAGCGGCAATTTTGTTCATCAGTCTGATTTTCATGTTCAGTCCTCCGTTTTTGGATTTTCTTCGGCAAATTTCTTCATGAAAGCAATCAGTGCCTCCACGCCTTCCACCGGCATGGCGTTATAGATCGACGCGCGCATTCCGCCGACCGAACGATGGCCTTTGATATTCTTCAGCCCCGCCGCGCCGGCTTCTTTGGCAAATTTTGCGTCCAGTTCGGCATTGCCGGTCACAAAGACCACGTTCATCATCGAACGGCTCTTCTTTTCCACCGGAGCGATATAATACTTCTGGCTGTCCAGATAGTCGTAAAGGAGAGAAGCCTTGTGTTCGTTGCGGCGTTTGATTTCCTCCAGACCGCCGATGCTTTCAAGCCATTCAAAGACCAATTTGGCCATATAAATGCACCAGCAGGGAGGCGTGTTGTACATGGAGCCGTTCTCCGCCATCAGCTGGTAATTCAGCATGGCGGGCGCATCTTCACGCGCATGCCCCAGCAGATCGTCGCGGATAATGACGATCGTTACCCCGGCGGGGGCGATATTCTTCTGCGCACCGGCATAGATCACGCCGAATTTTGTCACATCAACCGGCTCGGAACAGATGCAGGAAGACATATCGGCCACCAGCGGAACATTGCCGGTCTCGGGAATGTAATAGAATTTCGTGCCGTAAATCGTGTTGTTGAAACACATATGCACATAGTCGGCATCCGGGCGGATGTCGTTACGGCTCACTTCGGGAACCGCCGTGAAGTTCCCCCCGGCGGAAGAGGCGGCCACGGCAATATCGCCGTACTTTTTGGCTTCCTGATAGGCTTTTTTGGAGAACTGCCCGGAAACAATGTAATCCGCACAGCGGCGTTCGGAAAGCAGATTCAGGGGAACCATGGCAAACTGCGTGGAAGCGCCGCCCTGCAGGAAAAGGACTTTGTAATTATCGGGGATTTTCATCAGACGGCGAAGAGAGGCCTCTGCCTCGGCAATGATAGGCTCAAAATCCGGGGAACGATGGCTCATTTCCATCACGGACATACCGGCACCCCGGTAATTCATGAGATCTTCCTGTGCCTGTTTGAGAACCGACACGGGTAGCATAGACGGACCTGCGGAGAAATTATATACTCTTTCCATAATGGGCTATCGCGTCTTTGACGCTTCCTTCCTTTCTTTCGCGGTTTCGCGCGGAAACACATACGTTACCGTATATTATATATCTTTTTCAGCGATTAGTCAACCGGTTTTCTTTTTTTATACTTCCCGTTACACAGAAACAGGCAAACAACTGCGTTTTACAGGCGTATTTCACAAAATTCCGGCGGAAAAACCGACAAAAAGACAGAAGATGACGGATTTTTCCCGAAACGCGCAAAGTAAAACAGCCAAAGATACGAAAAATACAAAAAAAGTCTTGACAAAGAGAGAAACCTTTGTTATAATGATTGAGCGTTGGAAATATGGCGGAATAGCTCAGTTGGCTAGAGCATCCGGTTCATACCCGGCAGGTCGTTGGTTCAAATCCGACTTCCGCTACCAGGCCCGTTGGTCAAGAGGCTAAGACACGGCCCTTTCACGGCTGTAACATGGGTTCGATTCCCGTACGGGTCACCAAACGAAACAAATCCGAACTATTTCGTAAATCGAAATTGGTTCGGATTTGTTTTTTACTATGAGTATTAGGCTATAGTTTACATTAGTATGTAAAGAGCGAGGTCACGCGACATCGCTCTTTACTTTTTGCTTGAGTGTTTGTTGTGCTTTCCACTCCTCAAACTCTTTTTGTCCTTTCTCGGATTCGAAAAATGCAATAATATCCGGCAGCAGACAGCGGGCGATCTCCATTCGGACTTTATCGGGAATCTGCGGGATATGCCCCTCGCCGCGCTTATCTCGGATCAAGAATTCAATTGTCAGTAGCAGTCGCTTAAACCAACCGGCGTTCAGATATTCTTCCCGAAAAAACCATGCCGCGAGGAGTTCTTCCTCCTTCCGTTGCCTTTCGGCTTCGGCTTTTTCTCTTTCTTCAAGCTCTTGCTTGTGACTTTCCGCCCATTGATCGTAATCTTCTACACTGAAAAAGCCGCTTCTGTTGTCACTCAGTATAGCTTGTAACCGCTTCCAAAACTTAACTTTTCTTTTCGCAAAGAAAAGTTAAGTGGGAGCGGCAATGCCGCCGGGCTTCTGCCCGATTGTGTGCGGGAAGTGCGCCGCCGAAAGGCGGTGGACTTCCACGCGCTATGCTTGCCCCGGACGCAGAGTGCCGGAAAATCGGGAAATACAACTTGATATATTTAATTGTTTATGATATAATACATTTGAAAAACAAAGCGACACTATACTTTCCATCAACAAACACTTCGTGGAATATTTTTTTGAAATCCGATATAATAAAATCACAAAAGCGCTTTTGAATACTTTTGGGAGGACAAAAATATGTCTGTTGGTTCTACAATTAAGCGTTTACGCCGTGAGAAAAATATCACGCAAGAACAGCTTGCCGAATATCTGGGCATCACATCACGCGCAATTTCACAGTGGGAGTGCGGTCGCACCGCTCCCGACATTTCGCAACTACCCGCGCTCTGTCATATTTTTGATGTTTCGTCTGATGTTCTGCTTGGAATTGATGTCGAAAAGAATAACGAGAAAATAAAAAAATATCTAAATGACGCCGCTGAGTTGGGCTGTCAAGGAAAGTGGGTGGAGCGTACCGCGCTTCTACGCGAGGCAAACAAAAAGTTCCCTCGAGACTATAAAATAATGAATAGCCTTGCTGATTCGCTGGTATGTGAATATTCTCGAAAGGGCATAAAAGAATACGATGAGGTTTTTGAACTATGCAATCGAATTCTTTCGGAATGTACCGATAGCATCACGCGATACGAAGCAATTGATACCCTTGGAACCGCTTACGGATATGCCGGTAAAAAAGACGAAATATTGAAATTGACTGAAGAAATGCCTCGCGCTAATTTTTCATATGAAAACTTTATGATGTATCGTTGGACTGGTGATGCTGACTTTAAAAAATTTCAAGACTATTTATCTTTTTTAATTGACCATACCACTGAAATGATTGAACTTGCAGCCGCTCAAAAGCACGATGATGGAGAATTTATTTATCCACTTGAAGATAGAATTCATTTATGGAAAACAGCAGTAGATTTTCTTGAATTGCTTTTTCCGGACGGTGATTTTCAAATCAAAGCTCAGTTTGGTGAAGCTGCTTGCAACTTTTTGTGTACCGCATATCTGAGGCAGCAAAATTATGAAGAAGTGTGGAAATGGTTGGAAAAAGGTGTGGACTTTGCAATTCATATGGACACCTATATTTTTGATGCTGCACATACCTCGCCCATTCTTCGCGGATATTCAAGTGGTGGCTGGATCATGGAAGCCGAAGGTAATCGGTCGCAATCCATGCTTAATTGGTTAACAACCGATGATGAGGCCACTACTTTGCGTTCCGATGCGCGCTATGAAGTGATTGTTGAACGCTTAAAAACCGTTGCAAAGAAACGTGATTTTTCGTCCTGAGCCGCCGCCTGTCAAGCATGCAGTGAAAAAGACAAAAACATTTAAGTGGAGATTCCACCTTGCAGCGTTGCAGGGTGGAAATTTTCTTTAATGAATTAAGTCATTTAGATTCTGTTTTTTTGAGATTCTTCCATATCGGGGCTAATATAA
>CAKSAC010000014.1 GCA_934434925.1 uncultured Eubacteriales bacterium
TTTTTCTCGCCATATTTCAACGAACGGCTGTTCTTTGCGTTTCGCAAAGAACCTATTGCGAACGCAATACAAAAATTCATTTTTGTAAGCCGTTGTAATGTTATAATATAAGAGAAAAAGTTTGCTTGCAAGGACTTTTTCTCGCCATATTTCAACGAACGGCTGTTCTTTGCGTTTCGCAAAGAACCTATTGCGAACGCAATACAAAAATTTATTTTTGTAAGCCGTTGTAAAGTTATGATAGCATAGAATGCGCTTTTTTGCAAGTTTTTCGCAAAGGCAAAAGGACGGGGGGGCGCGTCAAAGAGCCTCAAAGCGACGCACACCGCACGTCATGATCCACAGGAAAAGCAGAGAACTGACCATCAGAAAGAAGGCGATGTGGAGGACCAGGGGAACCCACACCGGAACGAGCAGAGACAGAAAGAACAGTCCGGCACCGACCCCGCCGGAAACCAGCGGGCTGACGAGAAGCGAGAAGAAGACCGACGCTCCCTGCTTGATGGGAACCATTTCGTTTTTCCATTCCAGTTTCGGAAGCAGAAGATTGAAGAACAGCCCGAGCAGCGCCGAAAAGAGCGTGAACCCCGCCAGTGCCAACAGCAACAGAAAAGAAGAGAGCAGATCAAAACGCTGAGAAAGGGCATACAGGATTCCCGCCAGAAGCATGACAGGCAGGGTGGGAACGATATGGAAGAGGACCTTGGAGAGCAGCACGGTACGCGTCGGTACGGGGGAAGTGCGGACAATCCAGAGATTTTTCCCTTCCAGCGAGACCGAGCAAGCGGAGAAAAGCACCATGCCGGACACGACGCAAGAGAGCGTGAGCGCCACAATCGGGAGAGCGGAAGCAAGACGGGCAAGTTCCGGAGCTTCAGCGGCAATGAACCCGCCGAGATCCGCTTGCTTCACAAGAAGCATGATCGGCGGAAAGAGAATAAAGAGCAGGCCGAATCCGGCATTCAGCATATACCCGGCGGAAGAGGTGAGATGGCGCAGTTCGCGTATGGTGAGCGCTTTCAGGGGAGAGACGGCTTTTTCTTCTTTTTCACGGTACTTTGCCCGTATGGCCGCGGGCTTTGAAAGGGCGGTACGGAAAAAGGTGCGTTCCAGCCAGGCGTATACGCCGAAGAACAGGGCGGCGGAAAGGATCATGAAATATAAAAACGAGAGAATATCGCCGGTACATCCCCGGCCGAAAAAGGCAAACGGCACAAGTTTTTGAAGAACCGCCGCAATACGGGGGATATCGACTTCGGAAAGTCCTTCCAACAGCGAATCGACATGGGAGATAAAATAGAAATAAAGTCCGAAAAATATAAGTGAAAAAAGCAGAACCACCAGCTGTTTTTTCCGGATGCGCGCGGAAATGCGCGCCACCAACCAACCGAACAGGCAGGAGAGGGCGAGGACCGGGAAGGGGAGGGCCAGGGTGAGCAGAATGGTAAAGACGACACCGAGCGCACCGATCGGCCCTGTCAAAAAGAAGACGGCAAGGGCGGGGATCATGACAACCGCTTCAAAAAGATAATTAATCAGGAGCAGAAAGACCATCCGGCTGGCAAGGATCATCCGGGGGGAAATCGGGAGAGAGAGAAGAAACTCGTTGTCGTTGGCATCATAGAGCTGATGTTGCGTGAAGATAATGCTCCCGCCGAACATCAGTACCGTAGCCGAGGCCGAGGCCAGCGCAAAAAATCCCCAGGGTTCCCCGGCTTTTATGAAAAGAGGCCCCAAAATCCCGAAAATTGCGCCGAAGAAAAAGAAGAATGCCACGGCGAGATACAGAAAGAGGAACGAGAGCAAAAGGATCATCAGGACGGGAGAACGTCTTTTTCCTTTTGCGTTCGGCCGGGTGGCGGAAGCAAACAGCCCGCGCACCCGGATAGCAAGCAGACGGCGTAACATCAGAATTCCTCCTCGGGCTTTTCAATCAGTTCCAGAAAGACCTCTTCCAGAGATTCGTTCCCGCGGACTTCTTCCATGGTTCCCTGCACGATCAGCCGGCCGGCCTTGATGATGGCCACTTTATCGCAGAGTTTTTCGGCGACATCAAGCACATGCGTGGAGAAAAAGATGGCACCGCCCCGGGCGCAGTGTTCGCGCATGATCGCTTTCAGGATGTGCGCGGCGCGGGGGTCAAGACCGACAAACGGTTCGTCGAGAAGAATCAATTTCGGTTCGTGGATCAGGGCGCTGATGATGGCGAGCTTCTGCTTCATGCCGTGAGAATACGCAGAAATCGGTTGGGCAAGATCGGCCTTGATTTCAAAAAGATCGGCAAAGTGGGAGATCCGGACGGCACGTTCTTTGGTTCCCACGCCGAAAACATCGGCGATGAAATTCAAATACCGGATCCCGCTCAGGAATTCGTAAAGGTCGGGGTTATCGGGCAGGTAGGCCATTTTCGCCTTGCAGGCGAGCGGGTCATGCCGGAGCGAAATCCCGTCTATGAGAATCTTGCCTGCATCGAAAGGGAGAATGCCGGCGCAGGCTTTGAGGGTAGTCGTTTTTCCGGCACCGTTATGCCCGATAAAACCGAAAATCTCACCCGGGGCAATATGCAAAGAAAGGTCATCGACGGCGGTCTTGTTTCCGTATTTTTTGGTCAGATGTTCAATACGCAGCATAAAGGCTCCTTGCTGTAAAGTATTTTTTACATAAATGCAAAATTCCTGCGATGCGGCCTGCCGGTCTGGTTTTTACTGCCGGGTTTTCGGAAACGGTCGGCCGCGACGCGGAGTGAATAGCAGGAATATTGTAACATAATTTCCTGTCCGGCGCAACAGAAAAACGCATTTTTTTGACAACGGCGGAAAAAGATGCGGGGCATAAGCCGATTACGCCGGGCGATGGGCGGACCGGAAAGAACAGAGCGCGCCAGACAGGGAGAGGTCTTCGGCCGGCGCGGGGCGGAAGGAAAGGCCGGGCAAGGGGGCGGGAAGGAAAGGCCGGGCAAGGGGGCGGGAAGGAAGGCCGGGAAGGAAAGCCGGAAGGAAGGCGGGAAGGAAAGCCGGGCAGGGGGCGGCATGACAAAAAACGTGAATTTTTTCGGTTTTTTGTTTCATAAAACGCGGTCAATGGGAAAAAAGAGGCCGGATTTTCATTTTTTTGCCTGAAAATTGAAATTTTATCGCGAAACTCTTGCAGAAACAGAAAAAATGTGATAGTATTAGTACGTGAATTTCGGGGTGATATGCCCCAGCCAATAAACGGAGGAAAAATCATGGCATTCAATAATCGGTATCTTGAAGAACTGATGGAAAAGGTTATTGCCCGCAACCCAGGCGAACCCGAATTCCATCAGGCGGTACGGGAAGTGCTGGAATCGCTGGAACCGGTCATCGCGGCACATCCGGAGTATGTGACGAGCGGCGTATTGGCCGAATTG
Organism: uncultured Eubacteriales bacterium; assembly: GCA_934434925.1. GTDB lineage: Bacteria > Bacillota > Clostridia > Oscillospirales > CAG-272 > UBA1740. Next base: position 3,392 of record CAKSAC010000014.1, read on the forward strand.
GTCGAGCCGGAACGCATCATCAAGTTCCGGGTTCCGTGGGTCGATGACAACGGGCAGGTGCAGGTCAACCGCGGTTTTCGCGTTCAGTTCAACAGCGCCATCGGACCTTATAAAGGCGGACTGCGTTTTCACCCGTCGGTTTACGAGGGGATCATCAAATTCCTGGGATTTGAGCAGATTTTCAAGAATTCGCTGACCGGGCTTCCGATCGGCGGCGGCAAAGGGGGCAGCGACTTCGATCCGAAGGGGAAATCCGATGCAGAAGTCATGCGATTCTGCCAGAGTTTCATGACGGAGCTTTACCGCCATATCGGCGCGGATGTCGATGTTCCCGCCGGGGATATCGGGGTCGGCGGACGTGAGATCGGCTATCTTTTCGGCCAGTATAAGCGGATCACGGGGGAATATACCGGCGTTCTGACCGGAAAGGGGCTGCCGTACGGCGGCAGTCTTGCCCGCCGGGAAGCGACCGGGTACGGTCTTTGCTATTTTGTCCGGGAGATGCTGACGGATGCCGGGCTGTCGTTTGACGGTGCGCGTGTGGTCATTTCGGGTTCCGGGAACGTGGCCATTTACGCTTGCGAAAAAGCCGCATCCTTTGGTGCGCATGTGGTGGCGATGTCCGATTCCAACGGGTATATTTACGATAAGAACGGAATTGATCTTGACACGGTCAAACGTATCAAAGAGGTGGACAGAAAACGGATTCGCGAGTATCTCTCGGTCCATCCGGAAGCCGAATACCATGAAGGTTGCGCCGGTATTTATACCGTTCCGTGCGACATTGCTCTGCCGTGCGCCACGCAGAACGAACTGGATGAAGCGTCGGCCGCCGCGCTGATCGCCAACGGTTGTCGCGCGGTCGGAGAAGGTGCCAACATGCCTTCGACTCCCGAGGCTATTCATGCCTTCCAAAAAGCCGGCGTGTTGTTTGCCCCCGCCAAAGCGGCCAATGCCGGCGGCGTTGCCACCAGTGCGCTGGAAATGTCGCAGAACTCCATGCGTTATTCCTGGACCTTTGAGGAAGTTGACAGAAAATTGCAGGATATTATGGTCGGCATTTACCGGAACGCCTCGGATGCCGCCGAGAAATACGGCATGAAGGGAAATCTTGTGGCCGGCGCGAACATAGCGGGATTTTTGAAGGTTGCGGACGCGATGCGGGCTTACGGCGTGGTCTGATCCTTCGTTTTTGTGAAAACGCCCCGAAAAGGGGCGTTTTCTTTTTTATGCTGTTCAAGCGTTTCCCGAGGCGTTTTTATGTTTTTTTGCGCGTCCTTTCCGGGCGTTTTCTTTGTATGCCGGCCGCGCCACCGGCGATCCGCCGACCCGGAAATTGAAGATTTTACCGAAAAGTTACAAACTGCCCCTTGCGAAAGCCGGAAAGAGGTGTATAATAAAAGTAACAGGGGTGCAACTTCCGGCATCCGCGTTTTGGAGAGCGCGGAGCGATAACGCGGAAGAGGCCGCCGTCCTGCCCCGGCAGGAAAAACAGCGAGACGGGAGGGATCTTTGTGAGAATTGCAATCATTACCGGTGCTTCCAGCGGGATGGGGCGTGACTTTGCCCGCTTGCTGGCGCATGAGGACATCGATGAACTTTGGCTGATTGCCCGACGGGAGGAACGCCTCCACAAACTCTCGGAAAAAATCGGGTTGCGGTGTCGTACATTGGCGCTCGATCTGCTGGACCCGAAGTCTTTCACCCTGCTGGCCGATTGCCTGGAACTGGAAAACCCGGATGTCGCGTGGCTGGTCAATGCCGCGGGGTACGGGATGATCGGTAAAGTGCAGGATATTTCGCAGGAAGAGCAGGACAAAATGGTGATGCTGAATTGCTCGGCTCTTACCACCATCACGCGCACGGTGTTGCCGTATATGCGGAGCGGCGGGCATATCGTGCAGTTTTCCTCGGCGTCGGCTTTCATGCCGCAACCCGAATTCGCCGTTTATGCCGCCACCAAAGCCTATGTGCTGAGTTTTTCCCGCGCACTGAATTGTGAACTGCGCTCCCGGAAGATTTCCGTGACGGCCGTCTGCCCCGGTCCTGTCGATACCGAATTTTTGCAGATCGCAGAGGAACACGAGGCCGTCGCGGCATACAAGCGGTTTTTCATGGGGGAGAGCCGCCGGGTCGTGCGCCGGGCATTTCTGGCCGCCAAAAGAAAAAAAGAGGTGGTCGTTCCCTCTCTTTCGATGCAGATGTTGCAGGCCGCCACCAAAATTCTGCCGCATAAATTCCTTTTGCGTTTTATGAAGTGATTGCCCTTTTCCCCAGCCTGCACAGAAAAAACCGGAGCCGTGAGACTCCGGTTTCTGTTTTTCAAAGACCGCGCCGGAACGCGCCTCGTCGGGCATGCCGATTACAAAGATCGCGCCGGAACGCGCCCCGGGGAAATGCGTGTTTTCCCGTTCGTTTTCCGTTGATTTTATTCTTCGATCAGCGACGGCTCCCACATCGGGGGGGCTTCATAGCCGATGAGGTTGACGGCCGTTGCGGCTACATTGGCCAGCCCGTCCTTACCTTCGTCGGGGCGTATATGATATGCGTCTTTTGAGAAGTTATCATAGAGAATGCAGGGAACGGGGTTCAGCGTATGGCTGGTCTTGGCTTTCGGCTGACCGTTTTTGCCGAGTTTCGGTTTCCCGGTTTTTTTGTCGATCTCATACATTTCGTCGGCGTTTCCGTGGTCGGCGGTGATGATGGCCGCGCCATGCAGTTCATCGATGACCGGGAGAATCCGCGCCAGTTGCAGATCCAGGGCTTCCATCGAGCATTCCGTAGCCAGGAAGTTACCGGTGTGGCCGACCATATCCCCGTTCGGAAAGTTGACGCGGAGCATTTTGTATTGACCGCTCCGCAGGGCTTCGATCAATTTATCGGTAATCTCGGCGCACTTCATCCACGGGCGCTGTTCAAACGGAACAACATCCGAGGGAACTTCCACATAGGTTTCGAGTTTTTCGGAAAATTTGCCGCTGCGGTTACCGTTCCAGAAATAGGTGACATGGCCGTATTTCTGCGTTTCGGAGAGGGCATATTGCGTAATACCGGTGGCCGTCAGATATTCGCCCATCGTGTTGGTAATCTCGGGCGGGTTCACCAAAAAATGAGAAGGGATATGCAGGTCGCCGTCATATTCCAGCATCCCGGCGTAATAGACCTTCGGTACGCGCACACGATCAAACATGGCAAAGTCAGCCCCGCCCTCAAAGGCACGGGAAATCTCAATGGCGCGGTCGCCGCGGAAGTTATAGAAGACCACGCTGTCGCCGTCTTCCACCGTTCCGACCGGTTTTCCGTCTTCGGCAATCACGAAGGCGGGCAGGTCCTGGTCAATGACGGACAGTTCCTTCCGATACGTGTTCACAGCTTCGGCGGCGGAGGCAAATTGCCGGCCCTCTCCGAGTACGTGCGTATGCCAGCCGCGTTCAACCATCGACCAGTCCGCTTCGTAACGGTCCATGGTGATTTTCATTCGTCCGCCGCCCGAGGCAATCTTCACGTCAAAATCGGGTGTGCGCAGGTTGCTCAGAAAGTCTTCAAAAGGCAGGATATAATCGAGGGCCGAAGTTTCCCCGACATCGCGGCCGTCAATCAGAATATGCAGGCGGACCCGGCGAACGCCGTCGTCTTTGGCGTGGAGCAGCATGGCGCGCAGATGATCGATATGGGAATGGACGTTCCCGTCCGAAAAAAGGCCGATAAAATGAAGGGTTCCGCCGGCCAGCGACCGCCGCACGAGTTCTTGCCAGGTGGCGGACGCAAAGAGCTTGCCGTTTTCAATCGATTGGGAAACCAGTTTGGCCCCCTGGGCAAAAACCTGCCCGGCTCCGAGGGCGTTATGACCGACTTCGGAGTTCCCCATGTCGTCATCGGACGGAAGGCCGACCGCAGTTCCGTGTGCGCGGAGCGTGGTCATGGGATAGTCGCGCATGAGGCGGTCAAGCGTCGGGGTATGCGCCGCGCGCACGGCGTTTGCTCCGTTATCGGGCGCGATACCGACCCCGTCCATCACGATGGTGAGGAGCGGCCCTTCGATTCCTTTGAATGCTTTGGATTTTTTCAGTGCTTCAACCATATAATTCATCCTTCCGGGCGCGTCAGATGTCCGCGTCCTTGATATATTTATGTCCGTTTTCCGCGATAAAACGTTTGCGCTCGGGCAGGGCGTCGCCGAGGAGCGTATCGAACATATACGCGGTGGCTTCCGCTTCTGCCGGTGAGACGGCGATCAGCCGTCGGGTGGCCGGATTCATGGTGGTCTGCCACATCATATCCGGCTCGTTTTCGCCCAGTCCTTTGGAACGTTGGAGCGTATATTTTTTGCCTTCCAGTTCTTGCAGAATCCGGGCCTTTTCCTGTTCGTTGTAGGCAAACCGGATGGTGCCGCCCGATTCGATTTCAAAAAGGGGAGACTCCGCGATAAAGACCTTGTTTTCCCGCAGCAGAGTGGGGAGCAGACGATAGAAAAGCGTCAGAAGAAGCGTCCGGATCTGAAAACCGTCTTCATCGGCATCGGTACAGATGATGATGCGGTTCCAGCGCAGGGAGGCGAGATTGAAGGCCACCAGATCCCCCTTGACTTTTCCGCTGATCTCGACTCCGCACCCGATGACCCGGAGTAGATCGCAGATAATTTCGCTGGAGAAAATCTTCTGGTAGTTGCTCTTCATGCAGTTGAGCGTCTTTCCGCGCACCGGGATAATGGCCTGATATTCGGCGTTCCGGCCGAGTTTGCAGGAAGTGAGGGCCGAGTCTCCTTCCACAATATACAGTTCTCGGATGGCCGGGTCTTTGGAGCGGCAGTTCACGAATTTTTCCACCCGGTTGGCGATATCCACCGATCCCGAGAGCTTTTTCTTGACTTCGATCCGGCTTTCTTCGGCTTTTTCACGCGAGCGTTTGTTGATCAGCACCTGCGTGGCAAAGGTCATGGCTTCGGTCGGGTTTTCGGCAAAGTAGATTTCCAGATTTTCTTTGATAAATTCGGTCAGCGCGCGGGCGATAAAGGTATTGTTGATGGCCTTTTTCGTCTGATTTTCATAAGAGGTGGCCGTGGAAGCGCTGCTGACGATGACGAACAGACAGTCGGCAATATCATTGAAGGAAATCTTCGATTCGTTTTTGTTATATTTCCCCTGCGCCCGGATAAACTGGTCGAGCGCCGCCGTAAAGCCGTTGCGCACGGCTTTGTCGGGGGAACCGCCGTATTCAAGATAACTGGAGTTATGATAATACTCTGTGCGGGCGACGGCGGCGTTCGTGACGGCAAATGTCATGTCGGCCCGCAGACGGTAGGACGGTTTATCTTCGCGGTCACGGCCCTCTGTCTCCAGGTGCCAGAGTACCGGAGCGGTCAGGGCATTCCCCTCCGTGACTTCGGCAATATAGTCCGAAAGACCGTTTGCATAGTAAAAAGTCTTTTCGGTGAACCGGCCGTTCTCCTGCTCCGTCCGCAGCAGAAAGGTGATACCGGCATTGATGACGGCCTGCCGGTGGAGCGTCGTTTCAAAGAATTCGGCCGGGATGGCCGTATCGGTAAAGACCTCAAGGTCGGGCAACCAGCGGATCACGGTGCCGCGCGTTTTCTTGTCGGCAGGGGTCAACGGACGCACGGACAACTCGCTGTCCGGCTCTCCGCGCCGGAAGGAAATCTCGGAAAGATTGACGCCGTTATAGGACCTGACCTGCATATATTCGGAAGCATACTGGGTGGCGCAGGCACCGAGGCCGTTCAGCCCGAGCGAGAAATTGTAGGCACTGTCGCCGTCGTTGTTTCCGTATTTGCCGCCGGCATACATTTCACAGAAAATCAGCTCCCAGTTATAGCGTCCTTCTTTTTCATTCCATCCGAGGGGGATGCCCCGCCCGGTGTCCTCGACTTCGATCGAGCGGTCACGAAATACGGTGACAAGAATCTTCTTTCCGTATCCCTCGCGCGCTTCGTCTACCGAGTTTGCCAGAATTTCAAAAAATGAATGCTCGCATCCTTCCAGCCCGTCCGAGCCGAAAATGACGGCCGGGCGCTTCCGGACGCGCTCCGCCCCTTTCAGAGAGGTGATGCTTTGGTCATTATATTCTTTCGGTGCGGTCTTCGCCATGGCGGCTCCCTTCATTTCTATTCTCAATATATCAGTATAGCAAAAAACGCATCGCCTGTCAAGTTTTTGCCCGGCGGACCCGATTTTTCCCCGCGCGCCCGAAAAAGCGGGATTATTTCCCGGGGTCGGCCTTCCGCCCTGCGTAACGGGAGGGGAGGATGCCGGTCTGCCGGCGGAAGAAAAGCGAAAAATAATTGGGGGAAGAAAAGCCCAACCCTTCCGCCACTTCCCGCACGCTCTCGCCGGCGATGAGGCGGCGGCAGGCTTCCCGGCAGCGGAGGCGGTCATAATAAGCACCGGGGCTGATCCCGGCATAGGTGCGGAAGAGAGCTTTCAGATAACTGACCGAAAGATGTGTGCGCCCGGCGATCTCGGCAAGCGAAAGATTTTCTCCGACCGCCTCGGTCATACAGGAAACGACCTCTCCGTACCGACCGGCTCCGATCCCGCCGGACGGGGCCTCCTGCCCGCTCCGGGAGAGCGACAGCCGCAGGAAAAAAGCCGACAGTTCAAGCGCGCAGGCGGCGGCGTGTTCCGGCGTGGTCTCGGCGCAACGCAGGGCAAACAGATTGCGGAAAATGTCTTCACAAACTATTTTTTCCGGCGGGGTGAGCGTAAAAACGCCGGAAAACAGATTTTCGGGAAATTTGCCTTTGGCCATAAAGGCCGAGACCGCCACATGCGGAGAAGAGGCAGGCAGACTGCGGATGCGGTGAAATTCCCACGGGGCGTGAACAATCATCTGCCCGCCGGAAAGACGGAAAACCCGCTCGTTTTCCGTGATTTCCACTTCGCCCGAGAAAAGATAGACGACTTCGCAGGAGGCATGACTTTCTCCGTTGAACCGGAAACGGTCATCCCAGTGAAAATCATGCGCCGAGCAGATTTGGGTGATATAAAAAGGAGAAAGCGTATCTTTCGGTTTCATAATGTGTCCTTAATCATACTTTTTATGGCGAAAAATCAATTGTTTTCTCTTTTTCGTTCCTATATACTTAGGATAGCACAGGCAAATAGAAAAAGCAAGGGAGAAAATCATGGATAAAGTGAAAATCGGATATGTCGGCCTCGGTCGCCGCGGGTTCGGGATGATGAAATCCACCTTCGGACAGATGAGGGATGTGGAGATTGTCTCTTTGTGTGACGCGCGCGCCGAGCGGATGGAAGCCGCGGCTGACTGGTTAGAGGCGCAGGGCCGGCCGCGTCCGCGCTGTATCGCCGATTACCGCGAACTGGTTTGTGACCCTGCGATTGACGCGGTCGCGGTCATGACGGGGTGGGACAGTCATATCGGCGTGGCCGCTGCCGCTCTGCGTGCCGGAAAGTATACCGCCATGGAAGTCGGCACGGCTTATGACATTTCGGAATGTTTTGATTTGCTGGCGGCGCATGAAGAGACCGGCGCACCGCTCATGATGCTGGAAAACTGCTGTTACGGCCGCCGCGAGATGATGGCGATCCGGATGATACGCGAGGGGCTTTTCGGCCGGGTCATGCATGCGTCGGGCGGGTATCATCATTATCTGAACAACTGTGACCTTTTTGTTGCCGATAAAAAGACCGGGGTCATCGATACGGCGCATTACCGCTTGACCGAATATCTCCACCGCAACTGCGAACAGTATCCGACCCATGAACTCGGCCCGATCTCCAAGGCGCTTTCTCTCGGCCGCGGGAACCGGATGGTCTCGCTCGTTTCTGTCGCTTCTGCGGCTTGCGGAATTGAAGACTATATGAAGGAACATATTCCTGCCGACCATCCCTTTGCCGGGAAGTCCTTCCGTCAGGGTGATATTGTGGATACCATCATCACCTGCGCCGGCGGGGAAACGATCACCCTGACGCTGGATACGACCCTGCCCCGTCCTTATTACAGCCGGGAATTTGAGTTGCGCGGTACACGCGGCGGCTGTATCGAAATCAACCGGGACCGGGCCACATGGTATCTTGCGGGAATGCCCGAAGGAACCTACGATAACGAGGCCGAATTCTTTGAAAAATACGATCATCCTCTGCATCGTGAATATGTCGCGGCCGGTGAACGCGGCGGCCATGGCGGAAAAGACTATCTGGTGGTACGCGCCTTTATCGAGGCGGTCAAAAACCAGACCGATACCCCGATTGATGTGTACGATACGCTGGCATGGCTGGCTGTCGGCCCGCTGAGCGCTCAGTCGATCGCTCTCGGCGGCGCACCCGTTCTGTTCCCGGATTTCACGCACGGGAAGTGGGAACGGCCCGCCGCCCCGCACACCGGAAAATATTCGCTTGATGTTGTTACGGAAGATCCCGATACGCCGATTCTGATGGATTGAAACGGAAAAAGGCGATTATCGTGGATCGAAACAGCCGGGCAAGACGGATGATTGCGGATCGAAATAAATAATAAATAAATAATAAGGCGGAATTTGTCATGCAATGCTTTGACGCGCATATTCATATATACCCCGGACACGCCCCTTCCGCCGATACGCTGATTGCCGGTATGGAAGCTGCCGGAATTACGGGGGGAGCCGTCTTTTCCTATGACCCGTTTTTCGGGCGGAGCGTCGAAGAGCGGCTGGAAAGTCTCTTCGCCTGGGTCGGGAAATATACCGATCGCATCTTTCCCTTCTTCTGGATTCATCCGAGAGAAGAGAACGTGGAAGAAAAAATCCGCATGGCCGTTTCGGCCGGGGTGCGCGGATTCAAGATGATCCCCACCGACTATTCGGTTGCCGAACCGGATGTGCTGGCGGTTATTGGGCAGATTGCGTCGGCCGGAAAGCCGATCACCTTTCATTCCGGCATTCTCTATGATTTTGAAGTGGGGCCGAGTTCGGGCAATAACCGTCCGGTCCTTTGGGAAAATCTGCTGACCCTTGATTGCCCCGTTTGTTTTTCGCTGGCGCATGTTTCATGGCCGTGGAACGATGAATGCCTGGCTCTCCTCGGCAAAATGCGTTGGATACGCGGAAGTTACAGACGGCAGTATGCCGAAGTCTATCGGGAAAAATACGGTCGCCCTTTGCCCGAAGTACAGATGCTGGTCGATACCGCGCCGGGGCCGGGGCCTGTCTGGCGTGAAGATTTGTTCCGCCGGATGTTCGGTTACATGCCGTCGGGAGAGGCGTTCATGTTCGGAACCGATTGCTCCGCTCATGCCTATTCCTCGGCTTCTGCGGCCGCCCTGCGTGAGCGGGACGAGGAACTTTGCCGCCGCTATGCGACAAAAGAGGCGACCAACCGCTATTTCGGCGAAAACTTTCTCTCCTATATCGGAGAAAACTGATCGGTCAGCGGAACCGATACAGAAAAAGGAGGCAACCCCTCCTTTTTCTTTTTTTTGGAGGGATTGACCGCATGGATGAAATAAAATTTCAGAAATAACCATAAAGGTATTGACTTTTTTATTTCAATGCGTTACAATGAGGCCAGAAAAAACAGGAGGGCTGAGAAGTGAGCAGACTTTATCTCGGTGTGGATGTCGGGGGAACGAAAGGCGACTATGCGCTGTGCGACGGAGAAGGAAATCTCCTTTCCCGGCGAAAGACCGAAGGCGGAAACCCGAACGACCGCGGGACCGGGGTATACGCCGCCGCCCTTTCAGAAACAATCGCTTCTGTTCTCGGCGACCGGCGCGCGGATGCGATCTTTATCGGCGGCGCAGGGTGCGGGGTCGGAGAAAATGCCCGCAGGATTGAGGAAGCGTTGTCCGGCCTATATCCCGGGATCACCGTCCGGAGCGACCTTGTCAACGCTGTCCGGTGCGGTCTGCGTGGGCAGGACGGGGTGACGGTCATCGCCGGAACGGGGTTTTGCCTGGCGGTTTCCCAAAACGGGCAGATCCGCACGCTTGGCGGATACGGGTACTTTTTTGAAGAAGGGGGAAGCGGTTGGAGCGCGGCGCGGGAGGCGATCATGGCCGCCCTGGACGCACGTGACGGAATCGGAGAAAAGACGGTCCTGCTTCCGCTTCTGGAAGAGAAGCTCGGCGGGGATCTGCGCGATTCGCTGACGTTGCTTTATCAGGGCGGCCGCCGGTTTGTCGCGTCACTGGCTTCGCTCGTCAGCGAAGGATGCCGGCGTGGAGACGCCGTTTCCCTGCGGATTATCGACCGGCAGGCGGCGTATATCTGCCGCGTCATCGGCGCGGCCGGACGTTTTTTCCCGGAGCGGGAATTCCCGGTCGCATTTGTCGGCGGGTTCAGCCGTTCTCCCTATCTGCGGAACGCACTGCGGGCGAGGCTCAAAGAGCGCGCCTGCCTTTTTGCCAAGGAGCCGCCGGTCTTCGGTGCGGTGCTGGAAGCGGTCGCGCGGAGTGGTAATACCATGGACGCGGCCGGGGAAGCGCGGCTTGCAAAGGCGCTGGCCGATGAAGAAAAGCAGGGGGAAAAAGATGAATAAAGACGATATTTACAAGAAAATAAAGGAGAATTACCCCGCTTTTTCTCCCGCAGAACGAAAAATTGCCGATTATCTGACCGAGAGCGGGGCCAACGGGCTTTTTACCGCACAGACGCTGGCATCTGCGGCGGGAACCTCGCCTTCCGCCGTGATCCGCTTTGTACATCGACTGGGGTTGAGCGGCCTGACTGAACTGAAAGTCCTGCTCGGAGGCGGTCGCGATCCGCGCTTTTCTGAAAACGAGACCCTGCTTATCGGAGAAAACGCCGGAATCCCCGAGATTGTTTCCAGTGTCGCCGGAATTACAGCGCAAGCGGTGAACGATGTGCAATTGCTGAACCCGGACGCCGCGTTTGCGGCTGTCGCGGAAATCTTGTCGCAAGCGGAAAAGATTTATCTTTTCGGGATTGTCGGGTCGGGGCTGGCGGCAGAGGACCTCTATATCAAATTGCGCCGTATCGGAAAACAGGCCGTATACGACCCGACCGAAAACGGACAACTGCTTCATGCTTTCAACATCACGCCAAAAGACGCGGCTCTCTTCTTTTCTTACAGCGGAGAAACCGGGAGCGTGGTGAAATGCGCGCAGTTGGCCAAAGCGCGCGGAGCGAAAACGGTGGCCGTGACCGGAGTCGGAAAAAGCCGCCTGACGACGTGTACCGATCGGGCGTTGCGTGTGCCGCGCGGAGAGCATGAATTGCGCATCGGGGCATTACAGTCGCGTACAGCGCAACTCTTTATCGCGGATATTCTTTTTCTTTCGATTGCGTCGCGCAATCTCCGAGAAGTCAAGACCCGCCTGGCGGAAACAAAATCGGCCGCAGACCGGCTGAACGGAAGGTGACAGTATGCTGAAAACAGAAATGAGAAACGAAAAGAGCCTGCATATCGATACGATGGATACCGCATCGATGGTGGCGCTCATCAATGAAGAAAACCGCTGTGCCGTGGAGGCTGTGGCGGCCGAATCCGCGGCTATCGCGGAGGCGATTGACAAAATTTCCGATTTGCTCGGAAAGGGCGGCCGGCTTTTTTATATCGGCGCGGGAACTTCCGGCCGTATCGGCGTGATGGATGCGGCAGAATGCCCGCCGACCTTCGGGGTAGAGAAGGACCGGGTGGTGGCAATCATAGCCGGGGGAGAAAAGTGCCTTTCCTCCGCCGCCGAAAACTCCGAGGATGACGGCGCGGCGGGAGAAAGCGACCTGGCGGCACACGGAGCCGCTGCCGGGGACGCGGTCGTTGGAATTTCGGCGGCGGGCGGCGCGGAATATGTCGTGCGTGCGCTGGAATATGCCCGTAGAATCGGGGCGTTCACCGTCGCGTTGACTTCCAATGCCGGCAGTCCTGTCACGCAGGCGGCCGATATTTCAATCTGCCCGGATACCGGGGCGGAGGTGGTGACGGGTTCGACCCGTATGAAGGCCGGTACCGCGCAGAAACTGATCCTCAACACAATCTCGACCTGCGCCATGATCAAGTGCGGGTATGTGTATGAAAATCTCATGATCAATCTCCGCCCGCAAAACCGGAAACTCCGCGACCGGATGTGCGGGATTGTTTCGGACATTACGGGCTGGACGAAAGAACGTGCCGAAACGGCGCTGGAAGAAAACGGATGGGATATCCGCCGCACGGTGACGGGAAACGAAAAGAAAACGGAGGGAAACGCACATGCGTGAATATGAGATTATCCGGAACGGCGAGAGCAATTATTTTATCGTGACCTCGCAGTTCGGCGATGTGGCCGAGCATTATGCAGCGTCGGAACTGCAAAAATACCTCTATAAAAGCACAGGGGTCTTCGTTCCCTATTTTTCCGATCGTTGCCCGAAGCGGAAAAAGGAGATTCTCGTCGGATTTTCGGCGCGTGATTGCGGCGAAAACCCCGAAAAATATGATATAGGGGAAGAAGGATATGTCATCAAGACCCTGGGGGAGGATATTCTGATTGCCGGAAAAACGCCGCGCGGAACACTGTACGGGGTCTATGCGTTTTTGGAGCGCTTTCTCGGATTTCGCGCTTTCACGGCCACGGTGGAAAGGATAAATCGGGTCGATACGCTTATCCTTCCCGAGACAGAAATCACCGATAAACCCTTCTTTGAATACCGGGATGTCTATACCCGCGACGCATGGAATCCCGATTTTAGCGTGAAACGCCGGTTAAACTCCACCCTCGCGCCGATTTCGCATGAACGCGGCGGGAATTTCAAATTTTTCAACTGCCATCATTCTTTCTTCGATCTGGTTCCGCCCAAATATTATTTGCAGGAACATCCCGAGTATTATTCTTTCACGCCGGGAAATCCAGAGCCGCGGCAGCTCTGCCTTTCCAACCCGGGCGTTTTTGCGGCCGCGCGGGAGCAACTCCGCACCTGGATCCGGGAAAATCCGCAGTGCCGGGTCTTTTCGGTCGCGCAAAACGACTGGGAAGGGTATTGCCGGTGTGAAGCCTGCGCCCGGCGTGACGCGGAAGAAGGCGGCCCTGCCGGAAGCATCATCGACTTTGTCAATCGTCTTTCGGACGATATAGCGGAAGAGTATCCCGATGTCCTCCTGCATACTTTTGCCTATATGTATTCCACCAAAGCGCCGCGCCATATCAGACCGCGGAAAAACGTGATTGTGCGGCTTTGCAGTTTCGGTTGCCCGCGCGGCCGGAGCTTTTGCGAATCGGCCGAGGCGACAGAGAGCCGCGGATCGGGTGAGAGCCGCGCATTTTTGGAAAATCTGCGGAACTGGTCTGCCATTACCGACAGGCTCTATATCTGGGATTATGCGGTGGATTTCCGCAACTATCTGATTCCTTTCTTCCCCTTCCGGCAGATTAAGGAAAACTTCCGCACTTTCAAGCAGTACGGAGTCCGCGGGATGTTGCAGGAAGGCAACTTTTCCTATGGCGGGGATGTCTGCATGGGGGAACTGCGCACCTATCTGCTTTCCCTGCTTTGCTGGAATCCCGATGCCGATATTCAAACGGCGGCCGGGGAGTTTTTTGACGCGGTGTTCGGCAAAGCGGCTCCTTATATGAAGGAATATGTCCGTCTTTTTGCAGAAGCGCAGGACGGCGCGGATATGACGATTTACGATTACGCCGATGCCGCGTATATCACCGACGCTTTGCTCCGGAAGACGGAAGAACTGTTTGATGCCGCCGAGAAGGCGGAAAACGATCCGGAAATTCTGAAACGGCTCCGGCGGGAACGCCTCTCGCTTGAATTCATGCAGACGGCGAGAATCGAAGACGACGGGGAACGCGCCCGGAAAACCGACATTTTTGCGTCTCATGTGAAGGAAGCGGGTCTTACCGAAATCATGGAGCGGGTAGAACTCGGGCTTTCTTTTGAATTCATGAAGCGGAGCCGGTACGCCCGGGAACGGAGCGATTATTACTGCCTGTACTATATCGTGCAATAACACAGCGCCCGGCAAAACTTTTGCCGGGCGGAAAATCAAAAATAAAACCCGGAGGCTGTCATGATATGCACCTCCAAAAGCGTCTGACTTTTGGGGTCACTTCACATGCGCTCCGGGATTTTTTCAATCTGCAAGGACTGTGATGCGATCCACCGTGATCTCGGTGTACAGATCGCATATCCATGCGATCAGATTTCCGACCCCCGTTACAAGAACGAGAATGCCGGCAATCAGCGTAACAACGTTTCCGCGTTCGGCAAATCGGCAAATGCGGTAAATGCCGCCGATAAGATATCCGAAGAAAATCTGCAGAATAATCTTTACCACCTTCGGAAGAGCTTCATAGGCGCCGGTGATCGTTTTGTTTGCCATGATGGATTGCCTCCTTGATTTTGATTTTGCGGGATTAACGCCCGCAATCGGACGCAGGCGTGTCAGAAATGCGCAAAAATTCTGATATATTCAGTATAACACGGAATTTCAAAAAAAGCAAGACTTAAAATCCGTAGGCTTTTTGTTTGCAGAATTCTATCTGCTCGCCGTCCGGCCCTTCGACAAAAGCCACTTGCAGGGTAATGCGGAACGGCTCGGATTCCAGCGGCATCTCTTTCGGCGGGATCAGGCTTTTGGCACCCGCGGCCAAGGCGCGTTCATAGGCGGCCTCGACGTTTTCCACCGCAAAAGCCACATGCAGCCATTTCCCCATCGGGCTGTATTCGTCCGAACCCTTGGCAAAGAGTTCGAGTTTTTCCCCGTTGCCGATGTCCAGCAACATGATTTTTTTGGTTCCTTCCCCCCAACTTACATAAGGGGTGAACCCGAGCGCGCGATAAAATTGTAACGAGCGGTCAAAATCCTTGGCGACAATGGCCGCGTGAGCATAGCGAAGTCCTTTGATGGGGGAAGTGTCCATATGATTTTCTCCTTTAAGAATATATTGCTTGCAGAATCCTATTGTCCGGCGGGGCAATCGGTACCGGCCGGGGTGCAAAAACTGCGGAATTTGTCGAAAAAAATTGCAAAAAGGGCTTGACAGGAAAAAAAGAGGGTGCTATAATAGCAATGAAACGAGATATATGTCTCATTTAGCATTATGTCCCAAAAAGGGGCAAAAGGAGGCAGACCCATGCGCACCAAGGATGAGACGATTTTTGCCGAGATCATGAATTTTATTGACAGTTACTCGGAGTCAAACGGATATTCCCCGACGGTGAGAGAGATTTCAGACGCAACGGAGATCCCGCGCGCGACGGTACAGCGGTATTTACAGGAACTGATTCAGAACGGGCAGGTCATGAGCGGAGGACGGCGCAGTTATGTGACCGAGCGCGACCAACTGCGGCGGCGCGATTATATCCGGGTCCCGATTCTCGGCGCGGTGGCTTGCGGTCTGCCGATCTATGCGGAAGAGAATATCGAGGAGTATGTGCAGCTTCCTTCGGCCATTTTCGGCACGGGAGATTTTTATATGCTGCGGGCAAACGGATATTCAATGATCGATGTCGGTATCACGAGCGGGGATTTTGTCCTGATCCGCCGGCAGGATACGGCTGAACCGGGGCAGATTGTGGTGGCGCTGGTAGAGGACGAAGCGACTTTGAAGCGATATTTCCCGGAGCCGGAACGGCATCGGGTCCGTCTGCATCCGGAAAACAAGGTGATGGACGACATTTTTGTTCCTTCCTGCGAGATTCAGGGCGTGGCCGTCAAGGTGTTGAAGGACCTGTGCCATGTCTGATCGCGGGAAGATCGGCCATTTGCAGTTGATACGGGGTTTTATCAGGCCGCCTGAAAAGGCGGTCTTTTTGTATAGGGCGGGTAACCCCGCCTTCGTCATTTCGGGCGTTTGCGGTTCGGCAGGCGGGCAACCCCGCCTTCGTCATTTCGGGCGTTTGTGATTCAGCAGGCGGGCAACGGTCGGGCGGCGGACCTGCATGGCTCCCACCGGGCAGAATTCCTGACAGCAGAAACAGCGGATACAATCGCGCCGTGTAATCCGGGGGAATTTGTTTTCCATCCGGATAGCGTGTGCCGGGCAGACCGAAGCGCATTTCCCGCATCCGATACAAGCGCTTTTTTCCGGGTTCGGACGTGCGGTCAGACATTTGACGGAAAGATAACCGGCCGCTTTCCCGAGCGGACCTTTGAGAATGCTACCGAGGCGGAACAGGGAATCGCGGCGTATCAGCGCGTAGTCCTTTATCGCATACGCGGCAAGGCCGTCTGCCTCTTCACAGGCATCCAAAGAAGCAGGCCCGACACCGCGCGCGATTGCGGCCGCCACGGTCGGAACTTCGGCGGGCGGCAGACCGATCAGCGAAAGCGCCGCCAGATCAAGCGCATAGGGGGAAGGGGAGGCAAGCAAAAGACCGATCCTGCGGGGGGTTCCGGCAGTCGGGCCGTTGCCTTCCATCCCGAACACGGCATCAAGCAGGTTCAGCCGGCATTTCCAGTATTCGTTCAGCAAAATGAGCATATCCGCAAAGCGTTCGGCGGTCGGATAGCGGTTGTGATATTCGACTTTGACCGTGCCGGGAATGGTGCCGAAAAGATTTTTTACATTGCCGGAATAAGCCATCAGTCCGTGGGTTTTTAATTTGGCAAAATTGATGATTGCGTCGGCTTCCTCCAGCCATGCCGTCACGGTGAAACGATGGGTCTTTTCTCCATCCGGCACTTCGATCTCGCGTTGTGAGGTATCGGTATTCAGTTTCGCGCCGGCCGCTTCTACGGCTGTCATACCCGAAACACGGTACGCAGTCGCAAGGGCCGACCCCGTAAAAGTCCCCCCGGGGCTGTCGCCCACGATCACGGTAGCTCCGCGCTCGGTCAGAAGGCGGCAAAGCCCGGCCACGGCGACCGGGTGGGTCACGGCGGCGGTATCGGCCTTCATAGCGGCGACCAGGTTGACTTTGACGGCGATCTTCATGCCGGGCGTTACCCAGTCCAGAAGACCGGATTGGACCAGCAGTTCGTCAAGTGCCTGCCGGATGTCGTTTTCTTCGTAATCCGGGCAGGGAGAATAGTAAAGTTTTGTTTTCATCATCATTCTTTGCCGAACACGCGGCTGTAAAGGTCAAGGAAGTTTTGCTGGCTGACGGGATAGTATTGCAAAAAAGGCTCGGGGGCGCAGTATTCGATGGCGTACCAGCCGTCGTAATCGAGCGCTTTCAGCATGCCGAGAATGCCGACAAGGTCAAGGTCGCCCTGTCCGACAACCGTTTGCCGGCAGGCCCCGGGCAGACCGTTCATGCTCTCTTCCCAGTTGAAGTCCGGGCAGGCCGGCATCGTCTGTCGGATGAACATATCTTTGATATGGACGTGTTTGATGTACGGACCGAACACGCGGATATACTCTTCGCAGGAGTCGGGGCTTTGCAGAATATTGCCGGTATCAAGCACCGCGCCGATCGGGCGATTAACCGCTTCATAGAGGGCGGAGAGGTGCTGAATCCCGTTCATGGTTAGCCCCTGTGGCTCAATCAGAATCTGGATGCCGTACTGCGCGGCATAGTCGGACGTGCGGCGGATCATATCGACCGCGACCCCGAGGTATTCCGAAAACGGCTGGCCGGGATAAGCGTCCGGCCCGAGCGTATGGTGAAAATAGGGAGAACCGAGGATGGCCGCCTGATCGATGGCGCGGCAGATACGCCGGAAGGCGTTTTCATCCCGCATAATCTCCACATACATGGAAAAGCAGGGGCAAGACATCCGGTTTTCGTCCAGCAGGGCGCGGATTGCCCGCGCCGGCTCCGGGTCGCCGGAGGCAAAATCCAGATTGGTCAGCGGTTCGATCCCCGTGCAGCCGTAGCGTTTGGCATGCTCAATCTGCTCGGCATAATTCCGAGCGCCGCTGCCGAACGTGTAGTAGGCAAGTTTCATAGCGTTTCTCCTGTTTTAGCGTTTCAAAGGCGGGTTTTGTGCGGGGGAGGTTCAGGCTTCTTCACCGAAAACACGGCGATAGAGTTCCGCAAAATTCTTTTGGCTCACCCGGTAATACGGTTCAAAGGCTTCGGGCGCGTCATATTCCAGTGAATACCAGCCGTCGTAATCGAGCGCTTTCAGCATGCCGAGAATGCCGACAAGGTCAAGGTCGCCCTGCCCGACGACCGTCGGACGGGAAAAGCGCGGCAGACCGTCCATCCCCAGCGCCCATTTTCCGTCGGGGCAGAGCGGCAACCGATCCCGGATAATCTTATCCTTGATATGGACGTGTTTGATGTACGGAGCGAACACGCGGATGTACTCTTCGCAGGAATCGGGGCTTTGCAGAATGTTGCCGGTATCAAGCACCGCGCCAATCGGGCGATTGACCGCTTCATAGAGAGCAGAGAGGCGCTCGATTCCGTTCATCATCCGCCCCTGCGGCTCAATCAGAATCCGGATGCCGTACTGCGCGGCATAGTCGGACGTGCGGCGGATCATATCGACCGCGATCCCGAGGTATTCCGAAAACGGTTGGTCGGGATAAGCGACAGGCCCGAGCGTATGGTGAAAATAGGGAGCGCCGAGGATTGCCGCCTGATCGATGGCGCGGCAGATACGCCGGAAGGCGTTTTCATCCCGCATAATCTCCACATACATAGAAAAGCAGGGGCAAGACATCCGGTTTTCGTCCAGCAGGGCGCGGATTGCCCGCGCCGGCTCCGGGTCGCCGGAGGCAAAATCCAGATTGGTCAGCGGTTCGATCCCCGTGCAGCCGTAGCGTTTGGCATGCTCAATCTGCTCGGCATAATTCCGAGCGCCGCTGCCGAACGTGTAGTAGGCAAGTTTCATAGCGTTTCTCCTGTTTTAGCGTTTCAAAGGCGGGTTTTGTGCGGGGGAGGTTCAGGCTTCTTCACCGAAAACACGGCGATAGAGTTCCGCAAAATTCTTTTGGCTCACCCGGTAATACGGTTCAAAGGCTTCGGGCGCGTCATATTCCAGTGAATACCAGCCGTCGTAATCGAGCGCTTTCAGCATGCCGAGAATGCCGACAAGGTCAAGGTCGCCCTGCCCGACGACCGTCGGACGGGAAAAGCGCGGCAGACCGTCCATCCCCAGCGCCCATTTTCCGTCGGGGCAGAGCGGCAACCGATCCCGGATAATCTTATCCTTGATATGGACGTGTTTGATGTACGGAGCGAACACGCGGATGTACTCTTCGCAGGAATCGGGGCTTTGCAGAATGTTGCCGGTATCAAGCACCGCGCCAATCGGGCGATTGACCGCTTCATAGAGAGCAGAGAGGCGCTCGATTCCGTTCATCATCCGCCCCTGCGGCTCAATCAGAATCCGGATGCCGTACTGCGCGGCATAGTCGGACGTGCGGCGGATCATATCGACCGCGATCCCGAGGTATTCCGAAAACGGTTGGTCGGGATAAGCGACAGGCCCGAGCGTATGGTGAAAATAGGGAGCGCCGAGGATTGCCGCCTGATCGATGGCGCGGCAGATACGCCGGAAGGCGTTTTCATCCCGCATAATCTCCACATACATAGAAAAGCAGGGGCAAGACATCCGGTTTTCGTCCAGCAGGGCGCGGATTGCCCGCGCCGGCTCCGGGTCACCGGAAGCAAAATCCAGATTAGTCAGCGGTTCGATCCCCGTGCAGCCGTAGCGCTTGGCATGCTCAATCTGCTCGGCATAATTCCGAGCGCCGCTGCCGAACGTGTAGTAAGAAAACTGCATAAATTTTTCTCCGTTTTTCAATCGATGGTCTTATCAATGGCGAAACGGATAATTTTGCGCGAGGTGTTCTTTTTGAATTCTTCGGAGCGGAGTTTGACCTTTCCGACGGCTTTATAGGAAACCGAACGGGCGTTGATTTTCTTGATTTCATCCTCAAAGTACTTTTGCAGATCGGTAACGCCGTCGCCTTCAAGCACCTCCATGTCCGGGAAAATCTCTGCCACAATAATCTCGGCTTCGGGGCGGCTCTTGCTCTGCCCGGCGTAGACAATGACTTCAGATACGCCGCGCACACGGGAGATCTCACATTCAATTTCTTCGGGATAAACATTTTTGCCGTTCGAGAAGATGATGAGATTTTTGAGACGGCCGGTAATATAGATCCATCCTTCTTCATCCAGCCGGCCGTAGTCTCCGGTGTGGAACCAGCCGTCTTTATCAAAGACTTCATCGGTCGCTTCGGGGTTATTGTAATATCCCATCATGACGTTGGGACCTTTGACGCAGATTTCCCCTTCGCCGTTGGCATCCGGTTCATGGATACGGATTTCCTCTCCGATAATCGGCGTACCGACGCTCCCGCTCTTCTGATAGAGGTTGCGGTTGCAGGAAATCAGCGGGGCGCATTCCGTGATACCGTATCCGTTCAGAATGGTCAGGCCGATTGCATCAAAGGTATCGATGATGTCCTGGTTCAACGCGGCACCGCCGCAGATAATCATTTCCAGTTTCCCGCCGAATGCGGCCAGCACGCTCTTGGCGAAGAGGCGGCGACGCAGGGCGACGGGCAGATGGCGCGAAATCTTCATCATCCGGCGGAGCAACTTGTCTTTTCCTTCCTTTTCAGCGGTGGCCCAGATGCGCTTATAGAAGGTCTCCACAAAGAGAGGAACAAGGATCAGGTGCGTCGGCTGGACTTCTTTCAGTTCGCCGAGCAGATAGCGCAGGCCGCTGGAAAAGCAGATCTGCGACCCTTGTGCGAAATGCCCGACAAAATTGACCGTGGAGCAGAAGGTATGGTGCGGCGGCAGAACGCACATCGTGCGCGGGGTGATGGCGAAGTTATACATCCCCTGCGTCATGTCCGAACAGATGTTTGTGATGGTGAGCATAACGCCTTTTCCTTTGCCGGTCGTGCCGGAAGTGAAGACGATGCTGGCCAGGCGGTCCGGGTCGATCTCGTAATCATAATAGCGATTGTCCCCACCCTCATAGAGCGCATGCCCGCGGCGGACAAGCGCCCGGAATCCGTCCTCGCTCTCGTTGTCGGCGGAGAGGGAGAAAACATGAATCGGATAATCGCCGATTCCTTCCTTCATTTTGGCAAGGCAATCGTCGGCCACAAAGGCGAAAGTACAGCCGGCGCTTTGAATAATGCCGGCCATATCGGCGGCGGGAAGTTCTTTATCGATCGGAACCGTAATCGCGCCGACCGACATCAGGGCGTAATAGGAGAGCATCCATTCATAGGAAGCGCCGCCTATGATAGCCACGCGGGCATCGGTCACTCCGGCATCGAGCAGGGCGGTACCGAGGTCGCGCTGATCATTTTTCGCGTCGGTATAGGTCAGTGTGACCCATTCGCGGTCTTTCGGGTCGCGTTTGAAGGAGACCGCGGGGCGGTCGGGGTATTTAGCAGCAACATTTTCCGTCATAACGCGGAAGTCACGGAATACGGTGGTTTCATACAGAGGATAGTTCTTTTTCATTTCTTTTGACCTCGTTGTGG
The DNA here is from genome assembly GCA_934434925.1 of uncultured Eubacteriales bacterium. Taxonomy (GTDB): domain Bacteria; phylum Bacillota; class Clostridia; order Oscillospirales; family CAG-272; genus UBA1740. The sequence continues at coordinate 24,704 of CAKSAC010000014.1, forward strand.
TTTTCCGCTTCCCGAATTATAAGGAAGACAGATACACCTCAGTATACAACTTTTTCCCGGGAAAGTCAATACTTGCCCGTTCCTTCTCCTTTCCGCCTGCGTCCGGAAAACGCCGAATAAAAACAAAAATAAAAAAAATATAAAAAAGCCTTGCATTTTTCACAAAAGCATGATATACTATCCACTGTTCGGAGGCATAGCTCAGTTGGTTAGAGCGCTTGCTTGACATGCAAGAGGTCATTGGTTCAACTCCAATTGTCTCCACCACGGCAGGTATCCGACAGGATACCTGTTTTGTTTTTGCGGAAAATCCGCGAAGGGCATTGACAACCGCGCACTTTTGTGCTATACTGTCGCACATAATGGGATATAGCCAAGTTGGTCAAGGCACGAGACTTTGACTCTCGCATTCCGCTGGTTCGAGTCCAGCTATCCCAGCCAAAAATCTCCCCGGACGAAGTTTGGGGAGATTTTTACTTATTACCTCTTCACTCTTCACTCTTCACAAATCCCGTCCGGGGAGATTTTTGGCAAAATAATAAGGAATCGTGAAAAGTGAAGAAGTAATGAGGCTTTCCGCGAGGGGCGAAAAGCGGATTTTATTGCAAAACCGCATGTTGCCTTACTGAATACGGCAAAGGATAATAATCATGCGTGACGACGTCATGCTATGAGCCTGACAACGAATAAAAAACAACCGCCGGGATCCCCCTTCGCTCGGCGGTATTCCTTTCAAAGTTTCTTGCGCGATTGAGATTGAAAATCGGGAAGATTTATGATATAATAAGATATCGAAGAATCGGTATTTACGGAGGAAAATATGAAATGAAAATCTATGATATTTCTCAAGAAGTCTTCGGCTGTCAGGTATATGCCGGCGATCCGGTTCCGGAAAAGAAATTGCTTTGTTCAATGCAAAAAGGTAGTTTGTATAACCTGACGGCTTTCAGTTTGTGTGCTCACAACGGCACACATATCGACGCGCCGTTTCATTTTATCAAAGACGGAAAAACGGTCGATTCCATAGACTTAGATACATTCGTGGGAATGGCTTATGTTGCAGAATATCATGGAATCGTTTCCGACAGTGCCGCCGCAGAGATACTTGAAAAAGCGAGAAAACAGAACACAGAAGCAGCAAAGAGAATTCTTATTAAGGGAGAGGCAGAGATTTCTGCACAAGCCGCTAAAGTATTTGCCGATTCGGGAATCTTACTTCTCGGTAACGAATCCCAGACTGTCGGACCTGAAGTTGCTCCGATGGAAGTTCATCTCATCCTGCTAAGAGCCGATGTCGTATTGCTTGAAGGTATCCGTTTAGCAGAAGTTTCGGAAGGTGCTTATTTCTTGAATGCGGCCCCACTAAATCTATCCGGTGCGGATGGCTCGCCATGCAGAGCTGTACTGATTGCTGACGAGAGATAAATTCCAGTTTGCCTGACTGAATAACCTACATAGCCAAACGCCGCTCGGCCAAGCGTTTGGCTTATTTTTATGGAAAGGAAGGATGAACGCTAAGAAACTTGGATTCGAACGTAATATACATAAGCTCGTTTACAAGCATGGTTCTGCAAGCCCGGAAGATCGCGGTCACTTGCAAGCCCCTGCTTCGCCAAGAGAGAAGTGTGCCATCGCGCGGCATCTGAATTGGCTAACACAAAATCGGCATCTGAATTGACCTGTAGACACAAAAATCTCCCCGGACGAAGTTTGGGGAGATTTTTACTTATTACCTCTTCACTCTTCACTCTTCACAAATCCCGTCCGGGGAGATTTTTGGCAAAATAATAAGGAATCGTGAAAAGTGAAGAAGTAATGAGGCTTTCCGCGAGGGGCGAAAAGCGGATTTTATTGCAAAACCGCATGTTGCCTTACTGAATACGGCAAAGGATAATAATCATGCGTGACGACGTCATGCTATGAGCCTGACAACGAATAAAAAACAACCGCCGGGATCCCCCTTCGCTCGGCGGTGTTCCTTTCAAAGTTTCTTGCGCGATTGAGATTGAAAACGGGAAGATTTATGATATAATAAGATATCGAAGAATCGGAATTTACAGGGATAGATACCTTGTTAGAAAGGAATCAAGAACAGGATGAAAACATTGATTTTAGCATGGATTATAACACTTTTTGCAGATAATCTGTTACCGTTGGCGCTTGCACACTTCTATCCGCATTATAGTCATAAAGAAATGGCGCTTTCCGTTCTTGGCTCACGGCAAAGCCCTGTGAAGTGGATATATAATGTGTGGTGCATACTGTCGGGACTGATTTTCTGTATTGCCCCGTATGCTTTATATCAAGAGAATAGCGGTGGCTTGGCAGTAGCGATATGGATATTGCTTGCTGTATACGGGATTGGTTGCGAATGTATTTCGGGGTTCTGTCCACTCAATGAAAATAAACACGAGGAAGATATCATAACGAAAATTCATGGCGTGGCTTCTGCTATCGGATTTATGACCTTACTTGTCACGCCGTTACTTTTTGCGATAATGCAATTCCAAATGTTGAAGGTGGTTATCGGTTCAATATCACTCGTTTGCTTCATAGCGGCATTCGTATTCTTCTGCTTTTTCATTATGGGAGAGAAAGAAAGGTTTGAAAAAACGGTTTTGAAATACGGCGGTCTTTGGCAAAGGCTTGTTTTGACGTGTTGCTATGTGCCTTTAGTCGTTTGGTGTATTCTGAAATGATAACTTCCAGTTTGCCTGACTGAATAACCTACATAGCCAAACGCCGCTCGGCCAAGCGTTTGGCTTGTTTTGTCGAAACGCAGGAGACCGCAGAGAGCTTGCTGTATTTTGTAAAAAATAGTGATTTTTCAACAATTCGGCTTGACAATTACAGGGCTTCATTATATAATAATCACAAGAATATCAGAAACAAAAACGCTTCTTGTTTTTGATTGGAAGGAAGGAGTCGCACGATTGAAAAAAACGGTTTTGAACAGCCGGATCATCGCTCCCTTGCTGCTTGGCGCGCTGTTTATATGCTTGGGCATCGGCAGTTTGGTTTATGTGGATACGGATATTGCCTCGGCGAGAGTTATGCTTGCGATTATTCTGTTTGTTGTTGCCGCGTTCGATCTGCTTTTTTTCATTATTCAGCCGATCTGTTTTGTGTTTGAAGAAGAGAAATTGACGATACGCTATTTCTTCGGTTTTTACGAAATTATCTATTGGGAAAAAGTAAAAAAAGCAGTTCTCGAAAACATGCGGACCTTTTTTCCGGGGATATATGCAATGAGGTTCCGGCTGGTGACGGAAGGCGGAACGCAAGGGAAAAAAACATTCTTTACGACAGGCGAGATACCTGCCAACAAAAAGACCGCCATCTGCATGGCAAAATATCTGCCCGAAGGCATGACTGTAACGGACGAAACGGAAAGGTAAAGTCTTTGTGACGGAACCCGAAATCCCCTCTGTCTTCGCGGGGGTTTCCGGTACGCAGGCACTTCCGGCGACGGCCGTTCTCCGATACGGAAAACGCTTTCCGAACACCGGAGAAAACCTGCCTGCCGGGGCTCGGGCGCCGGTTTCAACGGAAACGGCGGTGTGCGGCAGGCAAAGCGCACGTCATGGCAGTTGCCGATAAAACCCGGTCTTATCCCGGCTTTATATTTTATTTATTCTTTGAAGGGAGCAGCACAGGTCCGGTCTTTAGCCGGGATGACCGGAACGGTGCAGACATATCATGAAGTTTAAGGATTTCATCGAACAAAACAACATCAGTCCGGACAGAGCCCTGCGGATTATTGTCGGTCAAGGCGGAGAGATTCTCCCGCAAAAAGTCGGCATGCAGGGCTATTTCGGAGAAGTGACCGACACCGGTATTCTTTTTTCAAATGACAAGTTGAATGTTGAAAAAAAAGAGGTGCCTTTTTCTTCCTTTACAAGAGCCGAATTCGGCCTCGGAAGCGCGCAGCTTTGGCTTCAGTGCACGGTTGACGGTTCGGATTTTGTTTTTTGTCTTCCCCGTTCCGTCTATAAGTCGGCGGCGGGCCAGTATTTGCTGGATCGACTGGATGCACAGCTCGGCGAGTCGCTCCGGGAGGATCCTGAATATAAGAAACATATGGGTCCGTTATTTTGGCTTTACGCCATTATTCACGCGTGGTGAGCCGTCGCATATAACCGTCTGACAGGGGTTGATCTGCAAGCTCGTTTTTCAGGCGGCGGAATAAGCCGGACGACGCGGGAAGGGCGTTTTCGTTCTTACAGATTTGTGAAAACTTCCAAGCGATTTTTCGGTGAATTGCAAGCTCCTTTTTGCTATACTGGCGTTGCGGAAAAGAAAACCGCCAATATGTAAAGGAGCATTTGCCATGAAAAAACGAAAAATCATTGTTGCGGGAATACTGCCGGAAGGGAAAGCCGTCCGCTGATGCGTTTCGCGCTTTCAGAATCGGCGGCAAAACAGAGAAAAGGACGGAACCGGACAGAAATGAACATAAATAATAAGGTAGAAAACCATGCGAAAATCCCGACGGAAACCGAACGGAAATTCCTGATCCGGATGCCCGATCCCGCGTTTTTGGCGACCTGCCCCGGTGCGCGGTGCGACAAAATCCGGCAGGTCTATCTGCGCCGCGGAGAGGGCGGGAGCGTCCGGATACGCCGCCGGGCATGCGGGAACGGGGAAGTGCGATATACAGAGACCCGCAAACGCCGTGTGAGCGGGTTCACCTGTGAAGAATACGAGCGCGACATCACCGGCGATGTATACAACCGCCTGCTTTCCCTTTCCGACCCGACCCGCCGGCCGATTGAAAAAACGCGCTGGTGCGTTCCGTTCGGGGAGCGGTTGTTGGAGATCGATATATACCCCTTTTGGACAAAAACGGCGATTCTGGAAATCGAATTGCCGGACGAGGCGGCCGCTTTTTCGATCCCGGACTGGCTTTCGGTCATGCGGGAAGTGAGCCGGGAGCCGGCTTACCGGAATGCGTCGCTGGCTTGCCGGATCCCGCCCGAAGAATAAAATCTTTGCTCCCCGGCCGATTTTTTCGCAGGTTCGGATGCTTTTTGCGGTTTTTCGGGAAAAACCGGCAGATTGCACAAAAAGAGAGGAAAAAAACCTTTTTATTTCACAGATATGGGGCTTGCTTTTTTGCGGGAAATGGTGTAAACTATGAACGTAAAACAAACAGCCCTTGCCAATATAAGTCCGGAAGAAGTGGCCCGGACGTTTCTACCGCACGCCATAGATGCGACTATTGGTTTTTCCTCTTTTCTTTCGGAAAAGCCGTTTTCTTGTGTGCGGATAAAGTCGGGATACCCGGCGATATCTGCGCTTTTTGTTTTTTTGGAGGACGTATGAAAGCACTGGAAGAAAAGATTTGTCAGGAGGGGCAGGTTCTGCCCGGCAACATTCTGAAAGTCGGCAGTTTCCTCAACCAGCAGATTGACACTGCGTTTCTCCGCGAGATCGGGCGTGAGATCGCCCGCCTGTATCGGGACGCCGATGTGACCCGCATTCTGACGATGGAGTCTTCCGGGATTGCCGTCGCCACGGCCGCGGCGATGGAAATGGGCGTCCCCTTTGTATTTGCCAAAAAGCATCCGGCCATCAACCAGAGCGGTTCGCTCCTTTCGGCCCGGGTGCATTCCTATACCCACGGGAACGATTATTTTGCCACGGTTGCGGCCGAATATCTGCCCGCCGGGGAGCGTGTGCTGATTGTGGACGATTTTCTTGCCAACGGCGAAGCGCTGAACGGCATGCTGGCACTCTTAGAACAGGCCGGTTGCGGGATTGCCGGGGTGGCCGTTGTGATTGAAAAGCAGTACCAGGGCGGCGGTGACAAGGTCCGCGCCCGCGGCATCCGCGTCGAGTCTTTGGCCCGCATCGTCTCCATGAGCGAGACCGCGGGGATCCGGTTCGCCGATTGAGCCGTAAAGGCCGCGGAATTCTTATTTTTCACGGTTACAAGGGTAGCGCCCTGTAATAAATAAAAACAAAAGCGGAGGAAAACCCAAATGAAGAAAACTCTTTCCCTGATCCTGATGCTGGCGTTGCTGGCGGCAAGCTGCCTTGTGTTTGCATCTTGCGGTGAAACCAAACGGAAGGGCTTGACGGAGGACGTGCTTCCCATCAACACCCCGACGGCTGATTTCACGGTCGGCTCCGATTTCAAAATCGGTTTCATCTTCCTGCACGATGAAAACTCTACCTACGACAAGAACTTTATCGATGCGGCCAACCGCATGAAAACGGCTCTGAACCTGACCGACGCGCAGGTCATCAAGAAGACCAATATTCCGGAAAGCGATGAATGCTATACCACGGCGGCCGACCTTGCCAGACAGGGTTGCAAGCTCGTTTTTGCGGACTCCTTCGGTCATGAACCGTATATTTTGCAAGCGGCCAAAGAATATCCGGATGTGCAGTTCTGCCATGCGACAGGCACAATGGCGCATACCGAAAAACTCCCCAACTTCCATAACGCGTTTGCTTCTATTTACGAAGGGCGCTATCTGGCCGGTATAGTGGCCGGTATGAAACTGAATGCCATGATCGAAGAAGGCAAGATCACAGCCGACAAAGCAGTGATCGGATATGTCGGCGCTTTCACCTATGCGGAAGTCCGTTCCGGCCTGACCTCTTTCTTCCTCGGCGCCCGTTCGGTTTGCCCCACCGCTACCATGAAAGTACAGTACACCGGCGCCTGGTACGATGAAGCCAAAGAACAGGAAGCCGCCAATGCGCTGATTGCCGCCGGATGCGTTCTGATTTCTCAGCACGCGGACTCGATGGGCGCTCCCTCCGCTTGTGAAATCAAGGGCGTTCCGAACGTTTCCTACAACGGCAGCACCTATTCGGCCGCTCCCGATACGTTCCTTGTTTCTTCCGCCATCAACTGGACTCCTTACTTCATGTATATCGCCAAGTGCGTGGCGAGCAGCACCGCTATCGCCTATGACTGGTGCGGCGGCATTGCCGAGGGTTCCGTGGTCCTTTCCGGTCTGAACCAGGATATCGTTCCCGAAGGAACCAAAGCGAAACTGGACGAAGCCATTGCGAAATTCCGCGCCGGCACACTGCATGTCTTTGCTCTCGATAATTTCCGGGTTGAAAATAAGAAACTGGATCTGAACTTCAAGGCGGATGTTGACACCGACGCTGGCTTTACTCCGGACACCGCTGTGATCAAAGGAGACGCTGAAAACGGCTATTACTTCTCTGAATCGACCGAGCGGTCTGCCCCTTATTTCAATATGTGCATCGACGGTATCCAGGAATTGAATACCGCATTCGGAAGCTGATTTTCCGGACGGGAGAAGGCGGAGCATGTTTTTTGCCCCGCCTCCTCTCCATTTTTGACCGACAGGAGGCCATACCTTGAACGAACCATACGCCCTCGAAATGAAGGGGGTTTCCAAGCATTTCGGAGATATTAAAGCCAACCGGAATGTAAATCTTACTTTGCGTCACGGAGAAATTCTCGCGGTTCTCGGCGAAAACGGGAGCGGCAAAACAACCCTGATGAATATGATCTGCGGTATTTACTTTCCGGATGAAGGTGAAATCTGTATTGACGGGGAGCCGGTGGTCATTGCTTCTCCACGGGATGCCTTCCGTTACAAAATAGGCATGGTTCATCAGCATTTCAAACTGGTGGATATTTTTACTGCGGCCGAGAATATTGCCCTCGGTATGCAAGACGAGAAAAAATACGATATTCAAGAAATTTCCGCCCGTGTGAAGGAAATATCTTCCTTCTACGGCTTTGATATAGACCCTGATAAAAAGGTCTACGATATGTCGGTTTCGGAAAAACAGACGGTTGAGATCATCAAGGTGCTGTACCGGGGAGCCGACATTCTGATTCTGGATGAGCCGACCGCCGTGCTGACCCCGCAGGAGGCGACCAAACTCTTTTCGGTCATACGCCGGATGCGGGATGCCGGAAAATCGATCATCATCATCACGCACAAGTTACATGAAGTGCTTTGTGTTTCTGACCGGGTCGCCATTTTGCGGAAGGGCGAGTATATCACGACCGTGAACACCGCCGAAACGACCGAAAGCGAACTCACCGAACTGATGGTCGGCAAAAAGGTGGAACTGAACATTGAGCGTTCGGCTCCGCTCACCGATCTGCCGCGGCTCGAACTTCGGCATCTTTGCTGCGCGGACCCGGAAGGACTGCCGCTTCTCCGGGATGTCAGCCTGCACGTCTGTTCCGGGGAAATCCTCGGGATTGCCGGGATCGCCGGTTCAGGCCAGCGCGAATTGCTGGAATCGATTGCCGGCCTGATCCGCCTCGATCAAGGAGAAATCGCGTACCATAACCCGAACACCGGAAAAGTTTGCGATCTGCGCGATCATACGCCCATGCAGATTCGTGAAATGGGCGTTCGCCTCTCCTTTGTGCCGGAAGATCGGCTCGGCATGGGGCTTGTCGGCAACATGGACATTGTGGATAACATGATGCTCCGCAGTTATCGGCGCGGTCACAGCATCTTCCTCGACCGGAAAAAACCGGCAGACTTAGCCGATCGCATTATCGGCGATCTGCAGGTCGCAACACCGAACGCCCACACCGCCGTGCGGAAACTGTCGGGCGGAAACGTGCAGAAGGTGCTGGTCGGGCGCGAGATTGCCGCCGCTCCGACGGTGCTGATGACGGCATATCCCGTGCGCGGCCTGGATATCAACTCTTCCTATATGATTTACCATTTGCTGAATGAACAGAAGAAGAAAGGCGTTGCAATCATTTTTGTCGGGGAAGACATTGACGTTCTTCTCGCGCTTTGCGACCGTGTGGCGGTTCTTTGCGGAGGTGCTGTGTCCGGCGTTCTGGACGCGCGCACCGCTACAAAGGAGCAGGTCGGCTATCTTATGACGCGTTCGGAAGGAGAGGCTACCGATGGCAATTGACGAAAAAAATATGCGCATACCGGCCGAACAGAGGAAACGTCAGCCGCTCTTTCATATGATTAAGCGAAGCTCTCTCCCGCTCTGGCATTCCGCGGCCATCCGTGCGGGCGCGATCCTGCTTGCGCTGGTGTTCACCGGTCTGCTGACCCTGCTGGTCACCGGGAAAGACCCGATCCTTATCAGTTCCATCATGTTTGACGGAGCCTTCGGAAATTCGTTCCGGATATGGGTAACGATGCAGAATGTGGCCGTTTTGCTTTGCATTTCTCTGGCCCTGACCCCCGCTTTCAAAATGCGCTTTTGGAACACCGGAGCGGAAGGACAGGTCCTTGTCGGCTGTCTGGCTACGGCCGTTTGCATGTTTACGCTCGGCGGAAAGGTGTCCGAGGGGGTGCTGATCCTGATCATGACCGTGGCCGCCATCGGTTCCGGGATCGTGTGGGGGATAATCCCTGCGTTTTTCAAGGCGCGATTCGGCACGAATGAAACGCTCTTCACCCTGATGATGAATTATATCGCCATTCAATTTGTCGAATTCTTTCTGAAGGTGGCGGACAAGAGCGGGTCCAACACCGTCGGCCCCAACCTTCTCAGCCACGGATGGATCCCGGCACTGTTCGGAGAAAAATATCTTCTGAACATTTTGCTGGTTGCTGTCCTGACTGTGCTGATGTATATTTATCTTTGTTACAGCAAGCACGGGTATGAGATTTCGGTGGTCGGCGAGAGTGAAAAGACCGCCCGCTATATCGGTGTGAACGTCAGCCGCGTCATTTTGCGCACCATGGCGCTCTCCGGTGGGATATGCGGCTTTGTCGGACTGATGCTGGTCGGCGCGACCTCTCACTCCATCGACGCCAATCTGGCCGGCGGATACGGATTTACAGGCATTATGGTTTCCTGGCTGGCGCAGTTCAATCCGTTTGTGATGGTTTTTGCTTCGCTGCTCATTGTGTTTTTACAGCGCGGCGCGGGAGAAGTTTCCACGGTCGCCGGGCTCAATCAGTCTTTTTCCGACATTATAACCGGAATTCTCCTGTTCTTCATCATCGGATGCGAATTCTTTATCCGGTATCAACTGGTTCCCAATCAGGAGCACGCATTTTTTGCGAAAAAACAAAAGCGGGAGGAACAGTAAAATGAATATGTTCGTTGTGTTTCTGCACCGCGCGGTTTTACAGGGAACTCCGTTGCTCTTCGGTTCTACGGGAGAAATCATCACCGAAAAATCCGGGAACCTGAACCTCGGCATTCCGGGCATTATGTATATCGGCGCGATTTCCGGCGTAATCGGCGGGTTCTTTTATCAGAACGCCACCATGTCTCTCAACCCCGTGCTGGCCATCCTGTTGCCGCTTATCTGCTGTCTTACCGGATCGTTTCTGGCATCGCTTTTGTACTGCTTTCTGACAATCACCCTGCGTGCCAATCAGAACGTCACCGGGCTTGCGCTGACCACCTTCGGCATCGGGTTCGGCAACTTTTTCGGCGGTTCGCTGATTAAATTGTCCGGTGCGGATGTTCCGTCCATCGCCCTGACCCGCATTGCAAAAATTTTCAAAGCGTCCTTGCCTTTTGCCAAAAATCTCGGGTTTTTCGGGGAGCTTTTCCTGAACTACGGTTTCATGGTATATCTGGCAGTTATTCTGGCGGTGATTGCGGCGTTCGTCCTGAACAAAACGCGTATCGGTCTGCATCTGCGCGCCGTCGGAGAAAATCCCGCCACGGCCGATGCCGCCGGGATCAATGTCACGCGATACCGCTATTTCGCCACTTGCATCGGCGGTATGGTCGCGGGTCTCGGGGGGCTTTATTATGTCATGGACTACACAAACGGCGTGTGGTCGAACAACGGTTTCGGCGATCGCGGCTGGCTGGCCATTGCACTGGTCATTTTTGCAATCTGGCGTCCTGCGCTGGCAATTCCGGCATCTTATTTGTTCGGAGGACTGTATATCCTGTATAACTATCTTCCTGTCAGCATGCAGATGGTTCCGATTTTGCAAATGTTACCCTATGTTGTTACCGTGGTGGTTTTGATTTTGATCAGCATCCGTAAAAAACGTGAGAACCAACCACCGGCTAGTCTCGGTCTGAACTATTTCCGAGAGGATCGCTGACCGGCCTTAGAAAAAAGACCCGTGGCTTCGTTGCTCCTCAGCTTGCCCCTCGACTTACGTCAGTAAGCCTTCGGGTCTCGCTTCCGGTGCGCCTCGCCACGGGCCTTTTTTCGTCGGCCGGGCTATACCTTCCGGGCGGAATGAGGGGTGTATGTTGGCTTCGCTCCCGGCTTTTTTCGTCGGCCGGGCTATACCTTCCGGGCGGCATTCGGGTGTGTGTTGTTTCCGCCGGATTTTTATCGGAGACAACATCGGGAGTTGCCGGTCAATAGGCGGGAGCGGCAGCGGTTTTCCTTACCGGCGGTCGAATTCAGTACCTTCTCGCAGAATCTTTGAAAAAACCCGGTCCTGGCCGATTCTTTGCGTACAGGAACGTTTCTTTTGCGGCCTTTGCGGTCTTTTTTGCGTACTACACTTGAAAAATGCAGGAAAATATGCTACAATTTTATATCATGTAATACCCGGGGGGCTTTATGGTAACAATCAAGGAAGTGGAAAAACATTCGCGCGCGGCGCGTGCGGGAATTCGCCCCGGGGACATTCTGCTTGCGCTCAACGGGCATGAAATCGCGGATGTGCTGGATTACCGGTTTTATCTGGCTGAAAAAAAGATTACGATTTCTCTGCGGCGCGGGGAAAAGGAATTGGTCAAAAAGATACGGAAAGAAACCTATGACGATATCGGCTTGTGCTTTGAGACCGCGCTGATGGACAAAAAGCATTCCTGCCGCAACAAATGTATTTTTTGTTTCATTGACCAATTGCCGAAAGGAATGCGCGAGAGCCTCTATTTCAAGGATGATGACGCGCGGCTTTCCTTTTTGCATGGCAATTATGTTACGCTGACCAATCTGACCGATGCCGATATTGACCGGATTCTGACCATGCATATATCTCCCATCAATGTATCGGTTCACACGACCAACCCGGAATTGCGCGTTCGCATGATGTGCAACAAGCGTGCCGGCGAGGTGCTTTCTTATCTGGATCGCCTGGCCGCCGGCGGCATTACGCTCCGGGGGCAGATCGTCCTTTGCCGGGGGGTAAATGACGGGGCGGAACTGGAACGCTCCATGCAGGATCTTTCCCGTCTTTATCCGGCGCTGGACAGCGTTTCGGTTGTTCCGGCGGGCATTACCGACCATCGCGAAGGGCTGTATCCGCTGACCCCGTTCACGGCAGAAGAGGCGGCCGCGGTCGTCCGTCAGGTGGAGGCTTTTGCGTCGGCTCACGCGGAAAAAACCGGAAACCGTCTGATTTTTGCGGCGGATGAGTTCTATTTGCAGGCCGGTTTACCGATCCCGCCCGAAGAAGCCTATGAAGAATATCCGCAGATTGAAAACGGAGTAGGGATGCTCCGGTCGTTTTATGAAGAAGCGCGTCTTTTCCTGAAAAATGATGGCGAACTCCCGCTATCCGGCGAAAAAGAGCGAGGCATGACGGCAGAGAAGGAAGAACGGGAGAGTGGCGCAAAAAAAGACGTTTCTCGTGGCCGGGAACGCCGTATTTCCTTGGCGACCGGTGTTGCGGCCGCCCCGATGTTGACAAAAATCGTCGGGGAAGTGTGCGAAAAGTATCCGAAAATGTCATGTAATGTTTACACAATACAAAACAAATGGTTCGGGGAGCATATTACCGTAGCGGGATTGCTGACCGGCCATGACATTGCCGAACAATTGGCGGGGAAGGAACTCGGAGAAGAACTTTTGCTTTCCCGCACGACTTTGCGGGCAGACGGAGATTTGTTTTTATGCGGTATGACCCCGGCGGAACTTTCCGGCAGATTGGGGGTTCCGTTGCGGTTTATCGGGGAGGACGGCGCGGAATTTGTGGAGGCGCTCCTCGGGAAGGGAGAAAAAGAAAGATGAGCAGACCTATTGTGGCGGTCGTCGGACGACCGAATGTCGGGAAAAGCACATTTTTTAATAAAATCATCGGGGAGAGGCGGTCGATCGTTGAGGACACACCGGGAGTCACGCGTGACCGGATTTATGCCGATGCCGAATGGAACGGCCGGCGTTTTTTGCTGATTGATACCGGTGGGATTGAACCGCGCACCGACGATATTCTTTTGCGCCAGATGCGGGCGCAGGCGCAGATTGCCATTGATACAGCGGATGTCATTGTTTTTCTTTGCGATGTGCGGGCAGGGGTCACAGCCGATGACCGCGATATTGCCGTCCTTTTGAAAAAAAGCGGGAAACCGGTAATCGTGGGGGTCAACAAGGTCGATTCGGTCGGCGCGACGCCCCTTGCGTTTTATGAATTTTACGAACTGGGCTTTGACCGTGATCCCGTTGCGCTTTCTTCGGTTCACGGAACCGGGTCGGGAGATCTTTTGGACGAGGTAGTGGCCGCTCTTCCGCCCGAGGAAGAACAAGAAGAGGGTGACGGAACCGTGGCCGTTGCGGTGATCGGAAAGCCGAACGCCGGAAAATCCTCGATGATCAACCGGCTGATTGGGGAAGAGAGGCAGATCGTTTCGGATATTCCCGGAACGACGCGCGACGCGGTTGACAGCGATTTTACCAATGAATACGGCAAATTCACGTTCATTGATACGGCCGGAATCCGGCGGCAGAGCCGTGTGGAAGACCGAATCGAAAAATACAGCGTTCTGCGCGCCAAAATGGCGGTGGAACGTGCAGATGTCTGTCTCCTTGTCATTGACGCGGCCGAAGGGATTACCGAACAGGATGAAAAGATTGCCGGCATTGCCCATGAAGCCGGAAAAGCCACCATCATTCTTGTGAACAAATGGGACCTGATCGAAAAAGACAACCGCACGGTGAACGAATTCAACACCAAGATCCGCACGGCGCTGGCCTATATGCCCTACGCGCCGATCCTGTACGTTTCCGCTTTGACCGGTCAACGCACGGGGCAGATATTTGAGAAGGTGCTCGAGGTCTACGAATCCTCGCGTCGGCGCGTGACGACCGGGATGTTGAATGACCTGCTGAACGACGCAATCACGCGCGTTCAGCCGCCGTCCGACAAGGGAAAACGCCTGAAAATCTACTATATGACCGAAACATCGGTAGCCCCGCCTACTTTTGTCATCTTCTGTAACAGCGCGGCGCTTTTCCATTTTTCCTATCAGCGATATCTTGAAAACTGCCTGCGCACGGCATACGGCTTCGAGGGAACGCCGATAAAACTCGTGATCCGTCAGCGCGGAGAAGAAATGCCCGATAAAATCTGAGGTGTGCCATGTTTATTGATTCGATCAAAATTCATCTGAAAGCCGGGAACGGCGGGAATGGTGCCGTCTCCTTCCGGCGGGAAAAATATGTGGCTGCCGGAGGCCCTGACGGCGGGGACGGCGGGAACGGCGGAGACGTGATTTTCCGCGTTGACCCGGGAGCCAACACGCTTCTGGCCTTCCGTTACAAGAGGAAGTTTGCCGCCATGCCAGGCGAAAACGGAAAAGGCGAAAAATTCCACGGCAAAAGCGGAGAATCGCTGATTATTCTTTTGCCGGCAGGCACGCTGATCCGTGAACCGGACACCGGGCGGATCATCCACGATATGTCCGAAGGCGGCGATTTTGTCATTTGCCGCGGCGGGCGCGGCGGCTGGGGAAACCGGCATTTCGCCACACCGACCCGCCAGATTCCGCGCTTTGCCAAAAGCGGAACCGCCGGGGAAGAGCGCGAGGTTCTGCTGGAACTCAAAATGATTGCCGATGTCGGTCTGATCGGATTCCCGAACGTCGGCAAATCGTCGATTCTCTCGCGCCTTTCAGCCGCCCGGCCGAAGATCGCCAACTATCCTTTCACGACCCTTTCTCCGAACCTCGGCGTGGTCTCCGAGGGGGGAGAAGGACACGGCTTTGTACTGGCCGATATCCCTGGCCTTATCGAAGGCGCGGCGGACGGCGCCGGGCTTGGCCATGCGTTTTTGCGGCATGTGGATCGTTGCCGTTTATTGTTGCATGTGGTGGATATTTCCGGTTCCGAGGGGCGTGACCCCTGTGAGGACCTGAAAAAGATTGACAGCGAATTGAAGCGGTACAGCGAAGTGCTGGCTTCCCGCCCCCAGATTGTGGTTGCCAACAAATGCGACGCAATCACCGGGCAGGAAGAGAATGTGGCGCGGTTTAGGGAGTATGTGGCTTCCCTCGGGCGCGAGATCTGCTTTGTCAGCGCAGTCTCCGGCGAAGGGCTGCCCGAATTGGTAAAAGCCGTCTCCGCCCGCCTTGCCGAATTGCCCGGAACGGCGGTCTATGCGCCGGAAGTGAGTGAAGAAGAGCGCACAACACGCGGAGCCGGCGAACGGGTGACAACCGTCCGACAGGAAAACCGCACCTTCTTGGTAGAAGGCGAATGGCTCCGCAACCTCCTGGGGCAGGTCAACTTTGACGATCGGGAATCGGTTGCGTTCTTTCAACGGATTCTTGCAAAAGAGGGCGTAATCGATCTGCTTCGACAAAAGGGGATTGAAGAAGGAGATTTTGTCAACATCTACGACTTTGAGTTTGAATTTGTAAATTAAACTTTACATTTTTGAGTTTCCGCATTTGAGTTTTTGCAAACGATGAGGTCATAAAAAAGAAAACCCGGAATTTTCTCCGGGTTTTTTGCACTTTGTGCGTTTTTCGGGTTTTTGCGTCTTTTTTGTTTTTTGCGCCTTTTCCGGCTTTTTGCGCCTTTTCCGGCCTTCGGTTTTGCCGTTTTTCGCGGATCAATCCAGGGTGATACGTCGGATACGCTGATCCGTGCGTGGCCGGTCGTTATAATCGGTGGGAACGGCGGCGATTGCGTCTACGGTATCCATGCCTTCGATTACCCGGCCGAAAGCGGCGTACTGTCCATCCAGATGCGGGGCATCGGCGTGCATGATGAAGAACTGCGAGGATGCCGAATTCGGATCGTAAGCGCGGGCCATGGAAATGACACCGCGGGTATGTTTC
Organism: uncultured Eubacteriales bacterium; assembly: GCA_934434925.1. Lineage (GTDB taxonomy): Bacteria > Bacillota > Clostridia > Oscillospirales > CAG-272 > UBA1740. Next base: position 40,628 of record CAKSAC010000014.1, read on the forward strand.
AAGGGATTTTCATGTCCGTTGGCGGAAAATTCCCCCACGATTTTTTCTTTTGCGCCGCCCATGCCGGTTCCCTGCGGGTCACCGCCCTGAATCATGAACCCGGGGATCACGCGGTGAAAAATCAAGCCGTCATAGAAGCCTGCCTTCACCAGTTTTTCAAAATTTTCCACGGTGCGGGGTGCGGCCTCCGGGCATAGCTCAAGCTTTATGACCTTTCCGTTTTCCATTTCGATTGTAACCATTTTTTCTCCTCACTACATATTTTTATTTTTAACGGTATATACTTGGATAACACACAGTGCATAAGAAGGGAGATCTCATGAAATTCAGAGAAATCAACTTTCAGCGTCCGGCAAACGCGATAATCTGCGCCTTCGGGGCGGCACTTGCGCTATATCTGATCTTTCGTTTTCTTTTGCCGGTGGCTCTTCCTTTTTTGCTGGCTTTCGGGGCGGCGTTTCTCCTGCGTCCGGTCAACTGTTTCCTTCACCGGAAAACACGCCTGCCCTTGCGGCTGATCAGTGCGCTGACGGTACTCTTGACGGTCATTCTGCTCGGTTGGGGGCTCGGAACGCTCGTGGCGCGCCTTGTCGGAGAGATACGCGCCTTCGGGGCGGCGCTCATCAATGATCCCGACGCGGTTTCCCGTTATTTCGGCTGGCTGGAACCGCTCCTGCGCGAAAAGGGGGAACTGACCGAGGCGGCGACCCTTTTGGAATCTTTGGAACAGTATTTGCAAGAAATGCTTGTGAACGCGGCAAAAGCCCTGCTTGCCGGGATACCCGCATGGCTCGGCAGCGCGGTGCTGACCCTGCCGGAGGTCCTTCTTTTTCTCTTTACGACCGTGGTGGCGGCGGTTTATTTCAGTATGGATATTTCGCTTATCAACGATACGATACGCCGGATATTACCGGAAAGATTTTCCGCGTCTTTGGGAGATCTGCGCGCCCGTTTCTTCCGGACGGGAGGCGGCTATTTGCGTTCTTATCTGATTTTGACGGGGGTGATTTTTGCTATCCTTTTGGTCGGGTTTTCCATTATGCAGACAAAGTACGCGCTTCTTCTGGCGGTGGTTTTTGCCCTTTTGGACCTTTTACCGGTCATCGGGGTCGGCACTTTTCTGGTACCGTGGGGGCTTTTGATGATCCTTGCCGGGAATACGCGTTTCGGCATCGGTCTTTTGGTGCTTTTTGCCGTCACCGAGATCGCCCGACAGATTCTTGAACCCCGGTTGGTGGGCGGGGCATTGGGGGTGCACCCGCTCTTGACGCTTTTTTCCCTCTACGCCGGAGCGAAATTCTTCGGGATCCCCGGTATGCTCCTTTTCCCGTTGTTGGCCATCTTCATAAAAATTCTGTTTTCCCCGGCCGGGGAAGAAAAGAAAAAACCCGTCGGCTGACGGGCTTTGGCTCAAACGCGCTCGACCTTACCGGAACGCAGACAACGGGAGCACACATAAACGCTTGTGTGCGTGCCTTCAACGACAGCCTTGACCTTGCGGATATTCGGCTTCCAGGTACGATTGGTCTTGCGGTTGGAGTGGGAAACGTTGTGTCCGAAAGAGACACCCTTTCCGCAAATACTGCACTTTGCCATATTGACACCTCCTCATGGGAACTCTATCTGAATTTATGAAAAACAAATCACGCGAATGTTATTATAGCACAGCTTTTCTTAAAATGCAAGAGTTTTTTTCTGATTTTTGAAAATTTCTCGGATTTGCGGAAAACTTCGGAATTCACAAAATCCCGCTTGCATTTTTTTCCGGAGTATGCTACAATGAAAATAACAAAACTCAAGGAGGAATCAGGTATGTCAAAATTCTTTTCTGTGGTCGGATACGTTGTTACGGTCATCGGCACGGCTCTCGGTATTTTGTACCTTATCAATAAATTCAGTGCAAAGGATGAAGTCGAGGAAGAAGTGACGGCGGAAGATGCCGATTTTTCGGAATCGGAGGAAGAAACGGCGGAAGAGCCTGCCCCCGCTGCCGAGTGATTGGCTGTGGGACCTACGGAGGACCGCGCGTGCCAGCCACGCCGGTTTTCTTTTTTCGGAAGGATTGACAAAGCGACATCCGTATGCTACAATCTTTATAATATCGTCGGGAGCCGCGCCGGAAGATTGCGCTTTACCGGCTCCGCAAAGGCCGCACCCTGTGGCGGCGAAAGGAGTGACATATGCAGGATTATGAACGTTACGAAATTCTGAGAATTCCGAAGAAATACCGCCCGATTGGGGCATGGGGATATTTTTGGCTGAACATTCTGTTTTCCATTCCGGTCGTCGGATTTGTCTCTCTGTTTTGCATGGCACTCTTCAGCGGGAATATCTGCCGCCGCAGTTACGCGCGCAGTTTCTTCTGCTGGTTGCTTGTGTCCTTGATCCTCTTTGGGATAGGCGCGGCAATCGTGTTCGGCATGGGGGCGCAGGGGGCGCTCATCACCTGGTTCCGGAATTTGATCGGGAAATAACTACACAAAGCGGATCGCCTGCCGGTCCGCCTTTTTCTTTTTGTCCGGTTGTCGCCCGGCCGGAAGAGCGGATGCTGTCGGATTGAGAGGCCGTTTGTCGGCTTTCGCCGTAAACAAAAGATGAACGAAAAAAGAATGTCGGACATATCGACAGTCTCCCGCCGGAAAAACAACAACCCGACTCGATTTTTTTGCCGGATGAGCCAAAAAGACGACGAACCCTTCCGGAATCGGTCTTTTTTTGTTCGGGGCGAAATTTTCCGGGAAGAGAAGATTTTTTCGGCTTTTGCATTTTTCAATGGAAAGTTTTTTTCGGTTTCGCTTTACAAATGCGGATAAAAATGGTATACTGGGTAAAAATTCTTCAATCGGAGGCGGACATGGCAAAGTTTAAGGCATTCCTTACACGCAAGGATATTGTTTTTTCGGCAAAGCGATATGGGATCGACGCGCTCGGCGCAATGGCGCTCGGTCTTTTCGGGTCGCTTCTCATCGGAACGATTTTTAATGCGCTCGGTCTGATCCCCGGACTTTCCTTCTTTAAGGATATCGGAGGGTACGGAGCCAAAGCGGCCGGCCCCGCCATGGCAGTGGCCATTGCATACGCGCTTAAAGCACCGCCGCTTGTCATGTATTCGGCCGCGCTGGTCGGATTTATGGCCAATGCGGAAGGCGGGGCCGGCGGCCCGCTTGCGGTGCTTTTCATCACCATCGTGGCGGTCGAATTCGGGAAAGCCGTTTCCAAAGAGACCCCGGTTGATATCGTCGTGACCCCGTTTGTCACGGTTTTTGTCGGCGGCGGACTTTCGCTTCTGGTCGCCGGGCTTATCGGTCAGTTGGTCGGGTATATCGGCTCCTTCATCGGTTGGGCGACTCTGCAACAGCCCTTCGTCATGGGTGTGTTGATCTCGGCCGTTATCGGTATCGCGTTGACCCTGCCGATCTCCTCGGCTGCAATCTGCGCTGCAATCGGCCTTTCGGGCATGGCGGTGTATCAGAACGGCGTGCTGTTGGAACTGGACTATGAAGGGCTGGCGCTGGCCGGCGGCGCGGCGATTGCCGGTTGCTGTGCGCAGATGGTCGGCTTTGCGGTGATGAGTTTCCGCGAGAACCGTTTTGGCGGTCTGCTTTCACAGGGAATCGGTACCAGTATGCTCCAAATGCCGAATATTATCAAAAACCCGCGCATCTGGATTCCGCCGACGGTAGCCTCTATGATTACCGGCCCGCTGGCGACCTGCGTTTTCGGTATGCGGATGTACGGTGCGGCCATCAACTCGGGGATGGGTACCTGCGGCCTGCTCGGGCCGATCGGCATGATCCTCGGCTGGTACGGCGGGGAATATCCGGGTACGGTCGGCTTTACGGACTGGTTGGGGCTTCTCCTGATCTGCTTTGTGTTGCCGGCGGTGCTTTCGGTCCTCTTCTGCTGGATATTGCGCCGCATCGGCTGGATTCGCGAAGGCGATATGACGCTTTCATAAGCAATCCCGTCTGGCGGTTTCATACAACGCGGTTGTCGCTCCGGACGGCTTCCGAAAAGAAAAATGGTCGTTCTTTGCCGAAAAGCAGGGAGCGACCGTTTTTTATCAAAAAGGCGACACACATACCCGGCGAAAAACGTGGCTGACGGCACAAGCAAAACGCGAGGCCGGGAAACGCGGTGACCCGTGTGTTGACGGGTATACTTTTTGCGTCTTTCCGGCATTTGCTTTTGCGGGTTTGCCCTGCCTTCTCCGAAAAAGCCGCCGCAAACAGATTTTTGAAAACCTGCCTGCGACGGCTCTTTTCCCGTCGGATTTATGATATAGAAAAAGGACGTTTATCTTGCTTTTGGCTTTATGCGTTCTGCGCTACTGCCGGCGCTTTGGCCTCTTCGGGCAATTTGCCGACATCAATCCAATCATGAGAGCCTGAGAAGGCTTCCAGTTCCGGCAAGGTCAGTTCAATGGCACTGTTTGAAGAGCCGCAAGCCGGGAAAACCGTTTCAAAACGGCGCAGACTTTCATCCAGAAAAACGCGCACCCCGGGGTTGACGGCAAAGGGGCAGACACCGCCGACGGCGTGGCCGATATCTTCTTCCACTTCATCGGGGGTCAGCATTTTGGCTTTCGCGCCGAAATGCGCTTTGTATTTATGGTTGTCGATTTTGGCATCTCCCGCCATGACAATCAGGATCACACCGTCCGGCAGACGGAAGGAGAGGGTCTTGGCGATGCGCGCTCCTTCGCACCCGAGGGCGGCCGCGGCCAGTTCGACCGTTGCACTGGAAACACGGAATTCCAGAATTCTCTCCGATGCACCGAACGCGGAAAGATATTCCCGTACTCTCTGAACAGACATTTTTCCATCCTCTTTTTCAGGCGGTGCATGGAGCAACCGCCGTATTTGAAAGAAGTATAGCATATCGGCGCATAGAAGTCAAGGGAAAGCCCCGTCTGTCGCTTTTTTCTTTCTTCGGCGGCAGAACGGGAACGAAAAGAACAATCCGGGCGGCAGAACGGGAACGAAAAGAACAATCCGGGCGGCAGAACGGGAACGAAAAGAACAATCCGGGCGGCAGAACGGGAACCGGACAGGCAAAGGCGGAAAAGCAACCGACAAACGAAGAAGTCAGGTCAGGCAGATATGATAGTCTGTCATCCAGGCATCGGCCTCGATCAGCCAGGCAATCAACTGAGGCCTTCCCATCAGTTGGCCGAACCAGGTAATATCTTCCTTCCCGTGCAGGAGTTCGTCGAGGCGATCGCGGCGCAGGAGCGGAGCCAGCGGACTTTCGGGGCGGGATAGCCGTTCGTTCAGCATCGAGCGCACCAAATCGAGATAACGGGGGTTGTGTGTTTTGGGATAGGGACTCTTTTTCCGGTTCAGGATGCGTTCGGGGAGACGATCGCGCATGGCGTTACGCAGGAGCGCCTTTTCGACACCGCCCTCAAATTTCATGCTCCACGGGACATTGTACACATATTCGAGGATGCGGTGATCGGCAAACGGAACGCGCACTTCCAGTCCGCGCGCCATGCTCATACGGTCTTTGCGGTTCAGAAGATTGGCCATGAAGTAGCGTACCGAGAGCCAGGTGGCAATCCGCGCCCGGCGGTCTTCTTCGCGTTCGCCGTCGCCGGGGAGCGGCGCGGCCGCCACGGACTCCCGGTACAGGGTGCGCAGGCGCTCGGCTCCCTGCAATTTTCCGGTAATTTCGGGGATAAACAGTGAGGCGCGCCCTTCGCTGTCATGAATCCACGGGAAGATGTCGCGCCCCAGCATTTCCGGACGATAGAACCAGGGATACCCGCCGAAAATCTCGTCGGCGCATTCTCCCGAGAGCGCCACGGTATGCCGCCGCTTGACCTCGCCGCAGAAGTACAGCAGGGAAGAGTCGATGTCGGATTGCCCCGGCATATCCCGATAGCGGGCGGCATCAGGCAGAAGCGCGGCCACGGTGGCGGTCGGCGCGGTCAGGACACGGTGATTCGTGCCGAGTTCTCCGGCCAGCCAGCCTGCAAAATCATCGTCACGGTTCGGTTGGAAAAGGGTCGGCGCGTATTCTCTGTTGTCCTCATATTCAAACGAATAGGTGGCGAGACGTTCTCCCTTTTCCCGGTATATGCCGGCGGCCACCGCCGTGATGACTGAGGAATCCAGCCCGCCGGAGAGAAAGGTGCAGAGCGGTACATCACTGACGAGTTGGCGGCGGATCGCGTCCAACAGCAGCTCGCGCGTGTGGAGAATCGTTTCTGTCCGATTTTCCCGATGTTCACGTACTTCAAGTTTCCAGTAGGCATGTTGACGAAGGCCCCGCCGTGTGACGCTTCCGCAGAATCCGGGGTTTACTTCCCGGATTCCCCGCAGGATACCGCTCCCCACGCGCGTAACGGGAGTGAGATACAGCAGTTCAAAAAGTCCGTCATCATCGAGCCGCGCCGGCATCCCGCTCCCCGCAAGGATCGCCTTGATCTCCGAAGCGAAATAAAACCGCCCGCCGTATTCGGCATAATAGAGCGGCTTTACGCCGAGGCGGTCACGCGCGAAGAAAAGACGGTCGCAGGCGCGGTCATAGACGCAAAAGGCGAAAATGCCGTTCAGATGGAGAGGTGCGTCCTCCCGGTAAAGGATATAGCAGTAAAGCACCAGTTCGGTATCGCAGGACGTTCGGGGGCGGATTCCGGCGCGCAACAGTTCCGCGCGTACTTCTTCCGCATTGTAAATCTCTCCGTTGTAAACAATACTATACTCATTCCCGAGATAATTGACGACCATGGGCTGTGCGCCGCCGGCAGGGTCGATGACCGCCAGCCGGTTATGCTGAAAGGCGACATGACCGCATCGGTATTCGCCGTCCGCGTCCGGGCCGCGGTGCTTCATGGTGGCGCCCATTTCGGAAATCTTGTCGGCCCGGCCGTCCTCGTAATCAAAAATGCCGCAGATAGAACACATAATGAAATCCCTCCTGTTTCCTTTTCAGTATATGCCGGGCCGCGTATCCCGAAACAAAAAAGCCCCTCGCAAAGGGGCATGTGGGGGGGAGAATCAGAGGCGGACGGTCAGGGTATATTTTTCCAGCAGTCCGATGGGATGATAGGAGAGTTTTGAAAAACGCAGTCCTTCATCCCCCATATCGTCTTCACGGTTGACATAAGGAACGGCGGCGGGATCAAAGCGCGAACAAAAACCGGATACCATGGCCTGGTAAGCCCCCGGAAAGCGGGTGTCGGCTTTTTCAATATGTACTTCCAGCGTGTCGCCGATCACCTCGCCGACGGTAAAAGCGGCAATTTCTTCTCCGGCGCGCAGGACGGCCCCGGTCATACCGTAAAGATCATAGTGTTCCAGCACTTCGCGCACCATGGCAATTTCCTGAACGAAAAGAGGGGTGTGTGGATGACAAAGACTGTACCGGTCCAAAAACATAAGCAGGGCCGGAACATCGGCAGGGCGTAATTCTTCCACGGTATGGAGGGGGTAGGCGCGGCGGAAGGCATTCAGGTGGTTGCGTTGCCTGCCGTACTTCCGCCCCGGGAAAGCCGAGAGTTTTTCGGTTTCATAGAGGTAGTCCGCTTCATCCCGGGAGGAAGTCACGACAGCACCGGGATAGCGGATGAGCAGGCGGTCACGGTCACGTTCACAGAGCGAAGAAAAGACGAGAGGCTCCCCGCTTTTGCGGTGCGCATCTTCCAGCCTGTCAAGCAGGAGACCGGGGGCGGAACCCAGCGGGAACAGATAGCCTTCATGAAGTCCGTCATAGGAGAGTTTCAGAAGGAGCGTATCTTCTTCCAGCGCGTGGGAAAGACGAAAATATTCGCGCCACATAAAGAGGACACCGGGGCTGTAAGAAGAGAGGCGGCAGGGGTCGCGTAACAGATAGGGGCGAATGACGGGAAGGTCGGACAGCAGCGTTTTCCGGAATGTCAGCATGAAGCCTCCGTTTAAGAAGATGTAGATTTTTTGGCGAAGTTGGGGAGCGGATTTTCGGGGTACGGCGGTTCCTCGGGCGGGGGGATATATCGTTCTTCTTCCCGGTTGCGCGGCGCACGCGGCACGGCGGAAAAGTCAAACTCCGCCCGCCCGTTGACAAGTTTCAGCGCGGCGGAGAAAGAACGGCCGGTCTTGGGGGAAACAAATCCGGCCAGCACCCCGGTATTCCCCTCGGTGAGCAGACGGCGGACGGCGGCGATCGGAATTACTCTTTCGCATATGACTTCCCGGACCGAAAACCGACATCCGGCCTCCCGGTATGCGGAACAGCCGTACCCAAACGATGTCCGGCGCACAGGTGCTCCGCAGAGCGGGCAAAGGCCGGCTTCCTCGCCGAAAAGACCGGTGTCGGTATCTTCTTCGGGTTTGCTTTCCTTTTTGCGGAAAACTTCGGCGATTTCGGCTTCGGCCAGATCGACCGAGTCGCGGACGGTGATGGTTCCCCGATAGACCTTTTTCAGTGCGCGGCCGAGTTCGCAGGTTTTATATTTATCCATGCTGATCCCGAGGCGGAGCAGCGCTTCGATCAGAAAGATTCCGTCCGGCAGAATGGTATACACGTCCTTTTTAAGTTGAATGTACCCGCTTTTTTTGGCATTGTCAATGATTCCTGTGCGCGTGGCCTCGGTGCCGAGTTCAAGTCCTTCAAAGATCGCGCGGTACTCTTCGGCATCATCCCGGTTATTTTCGGCTTCGGTTTCGTTTTCCGAAAGAGAGGCTTTCTCTTCCTTGAAGGGGTTTTTCAGGTAGTTGTTCAGCGTTTCGATGGTATAATGTTTCGGTGGGGTCGTCTCCTTTTCGGCGGGGGAAAAGTTGATTTCCACCCGGTCACCGCGTGAAAGGGGCGGCAGGAGCTTGTCCTTGACAGCGGCATCGTCATATTTCGTCCAGCCGGGTTCCAGAATCGTGGTTCCTTTCAACGTGAATTTTTCAAGATCGCCGACAGAAATCTCGATCTCGGTCTTTTCCACCCGGCAATCTTCAGCGCAAAAAACAGCCACAAACCGGCGGAAAACGGTCGAATAGACCTGCATTTCGCGTTCGCTGAGGCGGCCGCGCTCGGGAATGCGGTAGGTGGGGGTGAGGGCCGAGTGCGATTCGATCTTCGCATCGTCGAATATGCTTTTCCCTTCCCGGAACCTGACAGGATAGCCGAGCCTGGAAACGCCGCGGAGGATCTCCTTGACCTTATCTTTTTCCGCTGTTGCCAGATATTCGGAGTTGGTACGCGGATAGGTCAGATAGCCGTCCTCGTACAGTTTCTGGATGATTGCAAGACTGTCGGACATCGACATCTTGTATTTTTTCCCGAGGACGTTTTGCAATTTGGAAAGAGAATAGAGCTTTCCCGGCGCGAGGGTGTCTTTTTTGCTTTTGTGCGCGGTGACGGACGCGCCGGCGGCATTCAGCGCGGCGCAATAGGCCTCGGCCTCGGCCTTTTTTTCTTTGGGGAAACGCCGTTTGGAGACGAGTTCTATCGGCGTTTGTCCGGTTTGCGCGTGGCTTGTCGGGGCAAAGTACTTTTCGGGAACAAAATTCCGAATACTCATATCCCGGTCGTAGATAGCCTTGACGATAGGCACGATGACCCGGCCGACCCGGAGAAATTTGCCGGTTTTCAAGGTGGCATATCGCGTGAGATTGACTCCGTAGAGCCAGTCGATAAAAGTGCGGGCATACCCTTCGTCCGCCAGGCGGTCGTAACCGTTTTCGTCTTCCGGGGCTTTCAGCGCTTTGGCGATGGTCTCGGGCGTTTGATCCGGGAGCCACAGCCTCGTCAGTTTCTTATCTGTATGTAAAGCATTCTTTACACAAATGCGCACGATGATTTCGCCTTCGCGGTCGGCGTCTCCGGCATTGATGACCTCGCAGACATCCTCGCGGTTGCAAAGCATTTCGATCGTGCGGAACTGGCGGACGACACCGCTGTCCGGTTGCTTGTCCGCCCCGCGGCGCAGTTCAAACCGGAATTCTTCGGGGAAACAGGGAAGTCCCTCCATCCGCCATTTGGCCGTTCCGGCGGGGATGCCTTGGTAGGTTTCAATATCCGCCAGAGAAAAAAGGTGACCGAAAGCCCAACTGACAAGGTACTCGCCGCATTCAAAATACCCATCCCGGCGGCGAACTTCCTGCCCGATACCGGCCGTGATATTTCGCGCCAGAGACGGCTTTTCCGCAATGATGAGTTTCATCGGTCGGCTCCTTTTCATGTTTTTGGTTCCGCTTCCATTATACCGCCGGCGCGGCATAAAAGCAAGCGGATTTTGACGAAAGAAAAAAGGGCACCGCAAATAGTTTTCCGATATCGGCTGCAATCCTCTCTGCGATGCCCTTTTTTCAGGCGTTTTCCTGCTTTTCCGCCCGGGAATGCGGCGCAGGGGCCGAACGAAAAAACCGCAATCTTCGCCGGGGCCAAGCATCTGCCTCGGTCGAAAACCGCGGTTTGAATCGCAGATCCGCCGAAAAATGACGGATAAAAACGGCGTTTACGGAAAAGGTCCGTCTCGCTCTTTGCGGGGGCGCCGATGGAGAGAGGGTCTTCCGGACAGAAATCCGGCAAAGAGACGAGGACCCGGACAAGAGCGGAGGGCGAAATCAGTAACCGATCAGCACTTCTTTCTTTTCATCGGCGCTTTCGGATCCCTCGTCTTCCGGCAGGGGGGCGGTGAAGTCATCGCAGTCCAACGGGCCGCGTTTCATCCAGGCCCCGTTTGTAAAGTCGGGAACCGCCACGGGCATACCGCCGCGGGCGATTGATTCGGCCGAGAGAGCGCCGATGACCATCCAGGCGGCGGCGTCGTATACATCGATGGTGAAATTCTTGTCGCGCCGTTCCAGGTGATCAAAGAAATCGGCCCATACCAGCCCGTCCATTCCGCCATGGCCGCCGATGATTTTGTCGGCGTTTTCGGGGCGCCATTTCGGAGAAAGATATTTGTGTTCGTACCATGCCGCTTCGCCGCAGTGGCTGAACAGGGCGGCATTATGATTCTGCTTCGGGTTGTCATCCATATAGATGGTATCGCTCTGCTCCACATACATGCCGCGCGTTCCCTGTACGGTGAAATCGCGGGAATAGTAGCGCGGAAGGGAGGTGTCAAGGGTCAGCGTCACCGTTTCACCGCCGGCGCAACGAATCACCGTTGTCACCACATCGCCCTGCGCGAAGTCCACATCCTGCAGATAGTCGTATTCGGGCCGCTCGCGTTTGATGAAATCCTCGACGCCGAAGGAGCCGGATGCCGTGCTGGAGAGGGTCAGCATGCAGTTGCCGCGGTTGATACCGAGAATTTTGGCGATCGGGCCGAAATCATGGGTCGGATAATTATGTGCGTTGCGGTGCAGATAGTTGTGGAGACGGTAATGGCGGTTTTTGTCTCCGTCGGCAATTTCCGAGCGCAGATCGTGCCGATATCCGCCTTCGCAGTGAACGATACGTCCAAGCACCCCGCGACGTACCATATTGGCAATCATCAGTTCGCGCTTGCCGTAACAGCAGTTTTCGAGAAACATGACCGGAATTCCGGTTTCTTCGGAGGTGTGAACCAGGTCCCAGCAGGATTCTACCGTGAAGGCCGGGCCGACTTCCAGCACGACCCATTTGCCGGCTTTCATTGCGTCGAGGGCGATCGGGATATGCATTTCCCAGTCGGTCGAAATCAAAACGGCTTCGATCTTCTCATCTTTCAGCAATTCACGGTAATCGGTGTAGGTGTCGGGGCGGTAGTGCGCCCTTGCCTCTACGTTGGCGGCCGTGCTTTCGGCTTTGTCCGCGTGAATATCGCAGACCGCCTGCACATGCACACCGGGATAATTGGTGATAAAGGTGGCGTGAGAGGAACCGCGGGATCCGACTCCGATGACACCCATATTCATGGTACGAGCCATAGCAATGATCTCCTTTGCGCTGTTTATTGTTTGTATACCGGTGATTAACAGAACGGGTTGTCTGTACGTTTTCATTGTAGCTGAAACAGAAAAACAAAGCAATATAAAAACGGACACACTATCCGATTTTACCGAAAAAACGCCGATTTTTCCAAACCCTTACGAATTCTCCCGGTTCAGCAGAAACCGCCGGCAGGTGCGGAAGGCGCTTGGCAGGGCATATTTCCCTTCCAGTTCTTCCCGCGGAACAAAAAGAAGACCTTCGCCGGTTGCCGTCGGGGCATCGCAAAGAACCAAAAAAGCGCGCATATGCCATTCAAGATGGGTGAAAATATGCTTTGCGTCGGGGGCGGGGGCGACCGCGCGGACAGACAGCCCGAGCGCCCTGGCGGCTTCGGCCGCGCCGTTTTCATCGCAAAAACCGGAGAGCGCCGGAAATTCCCACATCCCGCCGAGCAGCCCTTGCGGCGGACGCTTGCGAATGGCAACGAGATCGGAAAAGACCGGAAGTAACAGGGTCCGTTCTTCCACTGTCCGTTCTTTCAGGGGGGCGCGGTAGGGAATCTTGTCGGTCAGCCCCTCTGCACGGCTTTTACAAAGAGAGGCAAGCGGGCAGCGGTCACAGCGAGGCAAAGCGCCCGGCGTGCAAATCACTTCTCCGAGTTCCATCAGCGCCTGTGTCATAGCGGCGGCGTCGGCAGGCTCGCGCGGGTAAACCTGAAGGAGCCACGCGCTCACGCGGCGGCGCATGGCCGGTTGGAGAATATCGGTCGGATCCGCCAAAAGGCGCGCGGTGACCCGGAGCACGTTTCCGTCTACGGCGGGGGCGGGCAGACCGTTGGCGATCGAGGCGATGGCACCGGCGGTATACTCCCCGATCCCGGGCAGGCTCCTCAGCGCTTCCGGCGTACGGGGCAGCTCTCCCTCAAATTTTTCCATCACGACGATGGCAGCTTTTTGCAGGTTGCGCGCCCGGCTGTAATAACCCAGTCCTTCCCAGCATTTGAGAAGCGTTTCTTCCTCTGCTTCTGCCAGCGCCCGGATATCGGGAAAGGTTTTCAGAAAACGGTGGTAATAAGGGATCACGGTTTCGATGCGGGTCTGTTGCAGCATGATTTCGGAGATCCATACATGATAAGGAGTGACCTCCTCCCGCCAGGGAAGCGGGCGGCCCTCCTTCCGGTACCATGCAAGCAGGGGCGCTACTGCGGCGGCAAAAATTTTTTTCTCCATATTCCTCCGTTCCCCGGTTTTGAACTGCGGTCGTGCGCGCCGGGAAAAGTTTTGTATTCGGACATAAGCGGAAGCCCGATTGCCGTTTCGGTCATATTCGACCGCAGAAAAAATACTCGCCTGCCGGACATACCGCAAGTATTTTAGCGGGGGCAAAAACACTTACAGATAAGACGGAGTGCGTATTAAATCACGAGCAAAAATATTTGCTTGCAAGGGGATTTTTGCGACGTGCATCAAGGAGCACAGTGCGCGGGAGCGCAAAGGCGGAAGGGGTTCCGC
>CAKSAC010000015.1 GCA_934434925.1 uncultured Eubacteriales bacterium
GCGGAAGGGGTTCCGCCAAAGGCTTGCCTGCAAGACTTTCTGTGCGTATTATAACACACCCCGCCTCCTTGGTAAAGATTTGGCAAGGGCATGCCTGCCGGACATACCGCAAGTATTTTAGCGGGGGGGGGGAAGCCCCTGCAGATATGCCGGAGTGCGTATTAAATCACGAGCAAAAATGTTTGCTTGCAAGGGGATTTTTGCGACGTGCATCAAGGAGCACAGTGCGCGGGAGCGCAAAGGCGGAAGGGGTTCCGCCAAAGGCTTGCCTGCAAGACTTTCTGTGCGTATTATAACACACCCCGCCTCCTTGGTAAAGTTTTTTTTGGCTTTTTCGGAAAACGCTTGACAAAAAAATATTTGACTGATATAATAAATCATGTATTATTGAACCTATATAGAGCATTACAGGAGGCTTCCATGGAGTATTTCAAAATTTCTCTGCGTCCGCATAAAAAAATCGTCAATAGCGATTATTGCGAATCGCTGATTTTTGAAAGTTTCACGATCCTTGGCAAAACCGGGCAGGTGTATAACAACTTTCAGGTCGTGCGTGAAGAAAACGGATATTCGGTATACGCCATCATGCCTGGCGCTGATGCTTTGGATCTGGCCTTTTGCTCCGAAGAAACGGTTGAAATCGTTAAAAAAATTGCGGCGATTTTCTCACTGCGGGTTGAAAGCCTCGGAAACGTCATCACCTGTGAAGATTCCTGCACTTGCGAAGAGCCGACCTGGTATATGCTGTATTCCGATCTGGCCACGAGCGAAAGCCCGATGATCTGCGGCGATTGCGGAAAGCCTGTTCCGCTCTACAAGCTCCCGATGATCCTGGATAACGAGGGAGGGAGCGTCCTCTTGAACTGGCAGGAAGAAAAACGCGCCATTTCCATGTTGGACACGGCCAACTACGCACCGGAATATACGGCAGAGCAGATATATTCCCCCTCTTCCCGTCTGAACAAGACCGGCCGCGCCCTCTGCCGTGCCATCGAAAAAGCCAAAAACGTTCCGGTCTTTTATTACATGGAACTTGAAAAAGCCAAACGCGGCAATAACTGCCCGATTTGCGGACGCGAACTTTCGCGCTCTGCCAATAACGAGATCGCAGGCAATCTCTGTACCTTCTGCCGCATAGCGCTCGACTGATTTACATAGCAACCCCAAAGAGCCGCAAGGCTCTTTTTTCACGAACCGCCTCCGGGACCTCGGCGTTCCTAAAGAGCCGGCGGCATCGGACAAAAAGCGGGCGTACCTTCCCTCTGCAAGATATGCGGAAGAGAGGAAATTCCGTCAAGTGCGGAAAGAAACCGCCTGCCGACATACGGATGAAAAGGAGTATACGATGAATTTCAAGGAGATTTCCGATAAGGTAGAAAAATATCTCGCCACGCACCGGGAAGAAATCTTTTCCCGTCTTGCGGCGTTGTGTGAGATTCCGTCTGTGCGCGGGCAGGCTGCTCCCGGAGAGCCGTTCGGGCATGAGGTGGGGCGCGCCATGCGTCTGGCCGCTTCGTTTTACGAGCAGGAAGGGTTCCCCGTCCGACAGGACAAAGAAGGACGCTTTGCGCTGGCCGGTTTCGGTACCGGAAAGAAAAAGATCGGCCTTTTCGGGCATGCGGACGTTGTGCCGGCGGGGGAAGGATGGACGCAGACGACCGCTTTCGTTCCCTGTCGCAGAGAGCGCTCTTTCTTTGCCCGCGGATGCGAGGACAATAAGGGCGGAATCGTGGCGGCGTTGTATTGCATGAAAGCCATACGCGCGCTTTCCCTGCCGTTCCGGGCGCGCGCAGAGGCATTTATCGGCACGGCGGAAGAAACCGGCATGGAAGATATCAAAGCCTATACCGCCGCGCATCCGATGCCGGACGCTTCTTTGGTTCCCGATAACGCCTTTCCCTTTTGCCTCGGAGAAAAGGGGAGAGCGGAAGGATGGCTCGTCAGTCCGCCGCTTCGGGAGATAATCGACTTTTGCGGCGGAGAAGCCCTGAATCAGGTGCTGGATAACGTCCGGGTAACGCTCCGCTATCGCCCCGCCCTGGCAGAAGACCTGTTGGCCCGCGCAGCGGGAAAGGCCGATATAACGGCAGAAGTCTGTCCGGAGAAAGAAAAACTGATCCTGACCGCACACGGAGTTTCGGCTCATGCCAGTTCTCCGTCTGCTTCCCGGAATGCCGCCGGAATCGCCGCTACTTTTTTGTCGGAATGTCCGGAGCTTTGTCCGGATGAGCGCGCAACGTTACAAGTGGCCGGGGAGATTCTTGCCGACCCGATGGGCGCGGCGTTGGGTATCGGAGGAGAAGACCCGCATTTCGGTTCCCGCACGGCGGCCAACGGGGTCGCCCGCTTCCGCGACGGGCGGCTGTTTCTGTCCGAGGATATCCGTTACGGTACAGGCGTTTCTTTTGCGGAACTTTCGGCGGAGATCGGGCGTTCCCTTGCCGGAACAGGCTGGGAATTCCGCACAGAAAACGCCGCAGACGGCTTTTCCCACCCCGAAGACGGCGATATGCCCCGGGTGCTTTTTGAGGCGTTTACAGCCGCCGGAGGCTCGGCGGATGCCCGGCCGTATTACAGCGGCGGCGGAACCTATGCCAAACATCTTCGGAACGCATACAGTTGCGGCGTGACCTATCGTGCCCCGGGAAATACTCCGCCGGTAGAACTTCCGCCGGGGCACGGCGGAGTGCATGAAGCCGATGAGATGATCGCGGAAGAGGAATATCTGGCCGGTATCCGCATGCTCACCGTGATGACGCTGGCTGTCGCCGAGAACCTTACGCAAGAATGAACAACGCATGACGGCTCCTATGGCTATTTTGCGGAAAGAAGGACGGGGCAATAGAATGAATAGCAAAGAATTCTTTACAAAATGCGAAATTTGCCCGAGAAAATGCGGGGCGGATCGCTCTGCAGGGCAACGCGGCCGATGCGGAACCGATGCCCGCATACTGGTAGCACGGGCCGCGCTGCATTTATGGGAAGAGCCATGCCTGTCGGGAACGCGCGGCTCCGGAACCGTCTTTTTCGCCGGTTGTTCGCTCGGGTGTGTTTTTTGCCAGAACCGGGAGATACGTGACGGCGATGCCGGGATTTCGGTGACGCCTGCGCGGTTGGCGAAAATCTTCCTTGCTTTACAAAAAGCCGGCGCGCAGAATATCAACCTCGTAACGCCGACGCATTATGCGCCTTTTTTGTGCGAGGTCATCCCGCTGGCACGTGCCGGGGGGCTTTCCGTTCCGATCGTTTATAACTGCGGCGGATATGAGCGGGTGGAAACGCTCCGTCTGCTCCGCGGGCTGATTGACATTTATCTGCCCGATATGAAATATGCCGACCCTGCGTTGGCGGCGCGGTATGCCGCCGCGCCCGATTACCCCGAGATCAGCCGCGCGGCACTCCGGGAAATGACGGAACAATGTCCGTCTTTGGTTTTCGGTCCGGACGGGATGATGAAAAGCGGCGTGATTGTGCGACACCTGATGTTGCCGGGGGCGTACCGGAATTCGCATGAAGTTCTGAAATATCTCGCCCTGACTTACGGAGACCGGATTTATATCAGCCTGATGAACCAGTATACCCCGATGCCGGGCATCAAAGACCGGTACCCGGAATTGGCCGATCCGGTGCCGGAAAAGGATTACCGCCGGCTTTGCGCCTATGCCGTCCGATTGGGGGTCACGCAGGCTTATGTGCAGGAAGGCGGTACTGTCTCCGAGAGCTTTATCCCGTCATTTGACGGGGAAGGGGTGCGGGAGGAAGAAAAGACCTGAACCCGCTTCCGGGATTTTTCGGTTGCCATAGGAAAAGGCGCTCTCGCGGAGCGCCTTTTTGTCTTGAAATTGATATCCTTCAAACGGATGCGTCGGGGCGCAGATATTTGCAGGATGATTGAAAAGCCAAAGTTTTGTTTACAAAAACGGCAAAGACAAATCAAACGTCCGTCAGATCCAGCCAATTCGGGCCGACGCTGACATGCACGGTGAGCGGAACCGTCAGAGAGACGGCCCCTTCCATTTCTTCGCGAAGAATAGCGGCGACGGTTTTGACGTCCTTGGTATGGGATTCCACAATCAGTTCGTCATGCACCTGCAAAATGAGCCGCGCGTCCACGCCTTCTTTACGGAGCCTGCGGTCAACGGCGATCATGGCGACCTTCATGATGTCGGCGGCGGTTCCCTGGATCGGGCTGTTCATGGCGGCGCGTTCCCCGAACTTTCTGGTGGTATATTGCGGCGCTCGTAATTCCGGCAGATAACGCCGTCTGCCGAAAAGCGTTTCGGTATAGCCCTTCTTTCCGGCATCGGCGATTACGCCGTCCAGATACCCCTTTACTTTCGGGAATTGGGCGAAATAGGCGTCCACATATTGCCGGGCTTCTTTCACGGAAATGCCGAGATCGGCGGCCAGAGAATAAGCCGAGATTCCGTAAATAATCCCGAAGCTGACAGCTTTGGCGCGTTTGCGTAGTTCAGGCGTGACGGCGGACAGAGGAACACCGAATGCCGCCGCGGCGGTGCGCGCATGAATATCGGCTCCTTCGCAATAGGCCGCCCGCATCATCTCGTCGCCGGACATATGCGCGAGAAGCCGGAGTTCAATCTGCGAATAGTCGGCATCTACCAACAGATATTCTTCACCGCGCGTGATAAACTGCTTGCGGAACTGCTGGCCGAGGGGGGTACGCACGGGAATGTTTTGCAGGTTCGGTTCGGCGGATGAGAGGCGGCCGGTCGCGGTCAGTGCCTGCTTGAATTCGGTATGCACACGTCCGCTCTCATCGGCGGCCCGCAAAAGGCCTTGCGCATAGGTCGAACGGAATTTTGTCAGTTGCCGGTATTCCAGCACGGCATCCACAATCGGATGATAGGAGCGGAGATCGTTCAGGACATCCGCGTCGGTCGAGTATCCGCTTTTTGTTTTCTTTGCGTTCGGAAGATGCAGTTTTTCAAAGAGTATTTCTCCGAGTTGCCTGGTGGAATTGATATTGAAATTCTCGCCTGCCATATCGGTAATGGCCGCCTCGTCCTCTTCGATTGCCCGGCCGAGCGCAGAGTCAAAGGCACGGAGGCCTTCCATATCCACACGGAATCCGGCATCTTCCATCCGCGAAAGCAGATCGGAAAGCGGAATCTCTATCTCCCGGAAAAGGACCTCTCCTCCGCATTCGCGCAGTTTTTCATCGAGAACGGCGCGCAAGGGCAAGAGCCAGGAAATGAGGG
Organism: uncultured Eubacteriales bacterium; assembly: GCA_934434925.1. Taxonomy (GTDB): domain Bacteria; phylum Bacillota; class Clostridia; order Oscillospirales; family CAG-272; genus UBA1740. The sequence continues at coordinate 5,223 of CAKSAC010000015.1, forward strand.
GGGTTCCTTCTTCCGGATAAATACCGAGGTAGGAACCGATCAGGGTGGAGAGCGCGGGTTGTCCGCCCGAAGAATGGATGATATAGGCGGCCAACATCAGATCGTACGGCTCTTGTGGTACTTCGCAACCTGCCTGCCGCAACCGGCGGAAGAGCGCTTTCGCGTCGAAACAGACGAGCGGACGCGCTTTTTGAAAGACAGAAGCAACGGAAAGGAGGTCGCCCGTGTAACGATAGGCCTTTTTGCCGTCCGAGAAGAGAAGAGCGTCTGCCTCTTCCAAAACGGCCAGCGGCGCGGCGGGCAATGCCGAAAGGAGAGCGGCATCGGCCTCTTCCGCCGGGAGAAAAGGCGTATCGTTTTCGGATTTTTCTTCGCTCATTTCCGCCGGATGAAGGTGAAAGCGCGCAATCAGGTTTTCAAACTCGTAGCGGGCAAAAGCCGCGTATAACTCATCCCGGCGCGGACCGCGGTAGGCAAGGTCGGAAAGGGAAAAATCAAGCGGCACATGGGTGTCGATCGTTGCGAGAAACCGCGAAAGATAGGCGGCGTCGCGGTCGCGTTCCAGTTTTTCCCGCACGCCTTTGGAGATCGAAGGAGAGGAGAGATTTTCGTATACCCCGTCAAGGGAAGAAAACTCGGCAATCAGCCGACAGGCCGTTTTTTCCCCGATACCGGCGACGCCGGGGATGTTATCCGAACTGTCTCCCATCAGGGCCTTGATGTCAATGAGAGCGGCCGGTTCAGTCCCGTACTTTTCAAAGAACAGCTCCCTGTCGTAACAGAGCGTTTCCTTGTTTCCGGCCAGAAGGACCCGGATTTTCGGAGAGATCAGTTGCAAAAGGTCGCGGTCGCCGCTGAGAATGTAGGCTTCCGTATCTTCTTCGGCCGCCGCCAACGCGGCCACGGTGCCCTGTAAATCGTCGGCTTCGTACCCCTCTTTTTCAAGAACGGCAAAGCCGAGCGCGCGCAGACATTCCTTGGCATAGGGAAATTGTTCATGCAGCTCGGGCGGGGAAGGCTTCCGGTTTGCCTTGTAGGCCTCGTAGGCTTTTTTTCGGAAGGTGGGGGCGGAAAGATCGAATGCCACGGCCGCATAATCAGGGTTCAGCGCGTTGAGATGGCGCGAGAGAATCTGAATCATTCCGTATACCGCATTGGTGTTTTTTCCGTCTTTGGTCGTCAGCGGACGGATACCGTAGAAGGCGCGGTTCAGAATGCTGTTTCCGTCTGCGATCAGGAGTTTTTTCATGCTTGATCTCCTTTGTCGTTTTCGGGGGAGGGGTCTTCTGCCGCATAGCGAAATTCTCCGGTTCCTTCATAGCGCGCGGCAGAAAAGACGGCGGCGGCACGGGCGGCCGCGAAGAGGAAGAAAGCGAAAAACGCAAAATCGGCGACGGTGTTGGAGAGAAGCGGCTCGGCTTTCACGGCATGATAGATCAGATTGGGGAGAGAAAGCGAAGCGCAGAAAACCATGGTCAGGAGCGTCAGACCCGTCGTCAGCGACCAGCGCCCCCGCCCGAGCGCTACCCGGCTTTCGGAGAGGAACAGGAAAGAAACAAGGAGCAAAGAGACGCAGGCCAGCAATTTGTTCGGATCATTGATCATCCGTTCACGTTCAAAATAAAAGTAAAAGCCGTAGAGGAGACCGAATGCGGAAGGGAAGAGCGCCAGCATGGCCATCGGAACGCTTTGTGTACTCCGGGTAAAAATCCGGCAAAGGAAATAAGCCGAACTGCCGAGCGCCGCGAGCGCCGAGAGGACCGCCAGCACGGAAACGGCCGGAGCGCCAGCATCGGTTTTCAGAAAAAGGCTGATTCCGAGAAAGACCATCACGACCGCCGCAAAGGCAGAGGAAAAGAGCGTGGGCATATCCCGGTATTCGGCCGAGACAACAAAAAAACTGCGCAACTCGCGTGAAAAAACGAGACAAAGAACCACAAACAAGAGGAGAAGCACCAAAAAAATGACCGGCAAAGTGGGGTCGCTGTAATAATTTCCGCCCGGCGCAAAATGCAAAAGCAGGGCGATACTGCGCAACACGGTCAGAACAAGCGCGCAAAAAACGGCGGAAAGAATGAAACACAGATGAATGAACTGGGTTTTGTTTCGCATGGCTTTCTTCCTTTTTAATAATATATCAGGCGTTTCTGTGCGGGCGGCGATAAAAGTCGCCCCTGCGGGGATAGAAGCATTTTCAGAATTTCTTAAACGTCTTTCCTTTTATTGTACCTCTAAAATGTGAACAAAATGTATCCATCCGCCCTTTTCTTTCTGACATGGCAATTGTGCAAAATTAACAAAAATATGCGGGTTTTACCTTTGAAATTTCTACACAATTTTTTTGGAAAAGATGGAAACAAACTCTTGCAATTCAAACCGATATAAGTTATAATATGCCGTGGTATGCGATGAAACGGGAGATTGCCGTCAACCTTGGGCGGGTAACTTCCGCGGAGTATGTCCGTTAAACGGGCGCAGTCGAGTTTGTATGGAGTAGGAACATACCGTCTTGCCGTACCGGATCGTCTCTTGGCGATACGGTTTATTTCAGAAGACGAAAGGAACGCACGGCAGGGTGTGAAGCAAGACAGCCCTTCAAAACAATGAAGGAGGAACAACAAATGGCAAACGCAAAAATCAGAGTCCGTCTGAAAAGTTATGATCACACGCTGGTTGACGCCGCGGCGGCAAAGGTCGTGGAGGTCGCAAAGAGAAACGGCAGTGCCGTCTCCGGCCCGATCCCGCTGCCCACCGAACGCGAAGTCGTGACCATCCTGCGCGCTGTCCACAAATACAAAGACAGCCGTGAGCAGTTTGAATCCCGGACTCACAAACGTCTCGTTGACATCAAGAATCCCCAGGCCAAAACCGTTGAAGCCCTGATGAGTCTTGAACTGCCGGCCGGCGTTGAGATCGAAGTCAAGGCGTAATCGCCCTTCGTTCAAAAAAGTTTTCCCACCACATCCTTGTGGTCACGTTGGCGTTCCGCATATTGCGAAAATTCAAAACGTCAACCAATAACTATGGAGGAAAAATGAAAAAAGGCATTATCGGGAAGAAACTGGGGATGACCCAGATCTTCGATGAAGTCGGCAATGTCATCCCTGTCACCCTGATTGAAGCGGGCCCCTGTGCCATCGCGCAGAAAAAGACCGCGGAAAACGACGGGTATGAAGCCCTGCAACTCAGTTTTGACGATTGCAGAGAAAAGGTTCTCACAAAAGCGGAACTCGGCCATCTGAAAAAGGCCGGGCTCGGAGCCAAGAGACATCTGAAGGAATTCCGCCTTGCGGATTGCAGCGCGTACAGCGTTGGCGATGTGATCTCCGCCGATACCTTCGCCGCCGGCGAAAAGGTCGACATTACCGGGATCACGAAAGGCCGCGGGTACACCGGCGCTGTCAAGCGGTGGAATCACCACATCCTTCGTATGACGCACGGTACCGGCCCTGTCCACCGTCAGGTAGGTTCCATGGGCGCAAACTCTACGCCTTCCCGCGTTTACAAGAACAAGAAAATGGCCGGCCAGTACGGTAACGAGCAGGTCACGATCCTGAACCTCGCTGTCGTGAAGGTCGATGCCACGAACAATCTGATCGCGGTCAAAGGTGCCGTTCCCGGCGCCAAGGGCGGTATCGTCTTTATCCGTGATTCGGTGAAAGCATAACGGAAGGAGGAACACACAATGCCTACTATGAAAGTTTTGAATATGGCCGGCGCGGAAGTCGGTTCCATAGAGCTGTCTGATAAGGTGTTCGGCGCAACCGTCAACGAAGCGCTCCTCCACGCCGCAGTCAGAACCTATCTTATGAATCAGCGTCAGGGAACGCAGTCCACCCTCACCCGCAGTGAGGTTTCCGGCGGCGGCAAAAAACCCTGGAAGCAGAAAGGGACCGGCCGGGCCAGACAAGGCTCCACCCGTTCTCCCCAGTGGGTCCACGGCGGTATCGCCCTCGGCCCGAAACCCCGCACCTATCGCATGGAAATGAACCGTAAAGCCAAAAGAGCCGCTCTGTTCAGCGCGTTCTCTTCCAAAGTGGCCGCCGGTGAAATGATTGTTGTGGACGCTATTACGGCGGCCGAATACAAGACCCGCGCCATGGTGGATATGCTGAAGGCTCTGGAAGCCGGCAAGAAGACGCTCGTTATTCTGCCGGAGGTGGATGCGTTCGTCGTGAAGAGCTTTGCCAACATCCCGGGGGTCAGAACCGCGGTGTGCAACGCTGTCTGCACCTACGACATCCTGGATTGCGATACGCTCATTATGGCGGCAGATGCGGTCAAGAAGATCGAGGAGGTCTATGCCTGATGAAAAACCTTGCAAATATTATCATAAAGCCCCTGATCAACGAGAAGGCCATGGCCGGCGTTGCGGAAAAGCGCTATGCCTTCCGTGTGGATGCCAGGGCTACCAAGGCGGAGATTGCTGAGGCGGTCGAGGCCATGTTCGGCGTTCAGGTCGCCACGGTCAACACCCTGAACATGAAGAAAAAGCCGAAGCGCCTCGGCGTTCACACCGGCTTTACCAGCGCGTGGAAGAAAGCGATCGTCCTTTTGAAGGAAGATTCCAAGTCGATTGCCTTCTTCGACAGCATGAACTGATAAGGAGGAAAGGAAATGGCAACCATAAAATACAATCCTACTACTCCGTCCCGCAGAAACATGTCGGCGCCTTCCTTTGAGGAAGTCACCAAGTTTGAGCCTGAAAAGTCGCTTCTTGCTGTCAAGAAGAAGCACGCGGGCCGTAACAGCTACGGTAAGATCACCGTCCGTCACAAAGGCGGCGGAAACAGACAAAAATACCGTGTCATTGACTTTGAGCGCAAGAACGCCTCTCCCGCGACGGTCGTCGGTGTGGAATACGACCCGAACCGCACCGCGTATATCGCGCTCCTGCAGCACGAGGACGGCAAAAAGAACTATGTCATTGCCAGTGACGGCCTTCGCACGGGCGATGTCATCTATTCGGGCGCCGATGCCGATATCAAAGTCGGCAATACGCTCCCGATTGCAAACATCCCGGTCGGTACTTTCATCAATAACATTGAACTCTATCCCGGTAAGGGCGCACAGCTTGTCCGTTCCGCCGGGGCCGCAGCTCAGCTGATGGCGAAGGAGAACGGTGTGGCGCAGGTCCGCCTGCCTTCCGGTGAAGTCCGTATTGTCCGGCTGGATTGCAAAGCCACGATCGGTCAGGTCGGCAATATCGAACATGACACCGTGAAACTCGGTAAGGCCGGTAAGACCCGTCATAAAGGCATCCGCCCGACGGTCCGCGGTTCGGTCATGAACCCCTGCGACCACCCGCACGGCGGTGGTGAAGGAAAATCCCCTGTCGGCCGTCCCGGCCCTGTGACCCCGTGGGGTAAGCCGGCGCTCGGTTACAAGACCAGAGACCGCAAGGCCCGGACCGACAAATTCATTGTGAAACGCAGAAATGCGAAATAAGCGGAAGGAGACAAGAGTATGAGCAGAAGCTTGAAAAAAGCGCCTTATGTGAAAGTGGAACTCTATAACAAGATTGTTGCCATGAATGAAAAAGGCGAAAAGAGTGTTGTCAAAACATGGTCTCGCGCCTCCACCGTTTTCCCGGATTTTGTCGGGCATACGATTGCGGTTCATGATGGGCGCAAGCACGTTCCGGTGTATATCACCGAAGATATGGTAGGTCACAAACTGGGCGAATTCGCCCCTACCCGTACCTTCAAGGGTCATGCGGGTTCCAAGACCTCCAATAACGGGAACTGAAAGGAGCAGATCTGAAAAATGGAAGCGAAGGCTAATCTGAAGTATATCAGAATTTCTCCGCGCAAGGTCAAGATCGTGCTCGACCTGATCCGCGGCAAGGATACCGACATCGCTATGGCGATTCTTGAAAATACGCCCAAAAGCGCCTCCGAGCCCTTGATCAAATTGCTGAAGAGCGCGGTTGCGAACGCGGAGCATAATTTCAATATGAACGCAAACAACCTGTATATCTCCGAGTGCTTTGTCTGCCCCGGCCCGACTCTCAAGAGAGTGATGCCGCGTGCGCAGGGAAGAGCATTCAGAATTCTGAAAAGAACCAGCCATATAACGATGGCAGTCAAGGAAAAGGAGGTCGGCTGATATGGGACAGAAAGTAAATCCGCACGGCATGCGCGTCGGCGTGATCAAGCCCTGGGATTCCAGATGGATTTCTTCCAAGCAGGAAATGGGCGATCTGATCGTGTCCGACTACAATATCAGAGAATTCCTGAAGAAAAAACTCCAGGCTGCCGGTTGCCCGAAGTTTGAGATCGAACGCGACAAGAGCCGCGTCCGTGTATTCGTTCATTGCGCGAAACCCGGTATGGTCATCGGCCGCGGCGGCGTGGAGATCGAAAAACTCCGCACCGAACTGGAAGCCATGGTCGGCCGCCCGGTCGTTGTCAACGTCGTCGAGATCCGCAACCCGGACCTCAATGCCCAGCTCGTGGCCGAAAGCATTGCGGCTCAGCTTGAAAAGCGCACCTCTTTCCGCCGCGCCATGAAACAGGCCATCGGCCGCACCATGCGTCTCGGCGCCAAGGGAATCAAAATCAACTGTAACGGCCGTCTCGGCGGAGCCGAAATCGCCCGCACCGAGCATTATCATGAAGGTACCATTCCGTTGCAGACGATCCGCGCCGATATTGAGTACGGGTTCTGGGAAGCCAATACGACTTACGGCAAGATCGGCATTAAGGTTTGGATCTACAAGGGTGAGGTCCTTGCCGAGAGCGCGGCCCGTGCCGAACGCAACGACCGTACCGAAAGACGTCCCCGCCGCCCCGGCAACAACAACCGCCGTTCCGGTGGTGCCGGTGATGGCAGAGGTCCCCGCCGCTTTGACCACAGAAGAGCAGAGGAGGGCACGAAATAATGTTAATGCCTAAGAGAGTAAAATACAGACGCGTCCAGCGCGGCCGTATGAAGGGCAAAGCCAGCCGTGGCAACACGCTGACTTTCGGTTCTTACGGTCTTGTCGCTCTGGAACCCGCCTGGATCAAGAGCAACCAGATCGAGGCTGCCCGTATCGCAATGACCCGTTACACCCGGCGTGGCGGTCAGGTCTGGATCAAGATTTTCCCGGATAAACCGGTTACCGAAAAGCCGGCCGAGACCCGTATGGGTTCCGGTAAGGGCAGCCCGGAATATTGGGTATCCGTCGTGAAACCCGGTCGCGTTCTCTTTGAGATGGATGGGGTTCCGGAGGAAACCGCCAGAGAAGCTATGCGTCTCGCCATGCACAAACTGCCGATCAAGTGCAAGTTCGTGTCCCGCGATGATGCGGCGGAAGCAGTGGAGGAATAAGCCGTGAAAGTAAAAGAACTCAGAGAGCTGACGAACGAGCAGCTTGAAAAGAAGCTCAGTGAACTGAAAAGCGAATTATTCAATCTCCGCTTCCAGCATGCGATCAATCAGCTCGACAATCCTCATAAGATCCCCGAGGTCAGACACGACATCGCACGCGTTATGACGGTTCTGCGCGAGAAGAATGTTTGAAGAGGTAGAAAGAAATGACTGAACGTAATCTGAGAAAGACCAGAGTGGGCAAAGTCGTCAGCACAAAGATGGATAAGACAGTGGTCGTTGCGATCGAGGATAATGTCCGGCATCCCAAATACGGCAAGATCCTGAAACACACCACCAAAATTCATGTTCATGACGAAAACAATGCCTGCACTGTTGGCGACAAGATTTCCGTGATGGAAACGAGACCGCTCTCCGCAACCAAGCGGTGGCGTCTGGTTGAGATCATCGAGAAAGCGAAATAAGTTTCAACAATAACAGTAGGCAGGTCAAAAAGCTTGCCGAAAACAGGAGGAAACGTAAGTGATTCAGCAGCAGACATTGATGAAGGTTGCCGATAATACCGGCGCCAGAGAGCTGATGTGCATTCGCGTACTCGGCGGCTCTGCCCGTCGGTATGCCGGCATCGGCGATGTCGTTGTCGCGTCCGTTAAGAAGGCGGCGCCCGGCGGCATGGTAAAGAAGGGCGACGTGGTCAAAGCTGTCGTGGTCCGCAGTGTGAAGGGTGTCCGCCGTGCGGATGGCTCTTACCTGAAATTCGACGAAAACGCCGCCGTTATCCTGAAGGATGACAACACCCCGAGAGGTACCCGTATCTTCGGGCCTGTGGCCAGAGAGCTTCGCGACAAGGACTTCACCAAAATCCTGTCCCTGGCTCCGGAAGTACTGTGAGAGGAGCGACAAGAATGAACAAACTTCATATCAAGAAAGACGATCTTGTGGTTGTTCTCTCCGGTGACGATAAGGGAGCGCGCGGGAAGGTCCTCGCGGTTTCCCCGAGCGAAGGCAAGGTCATGGTCGAGGGTATTAACAAAGTCAAAAAGCACAACAAGGCCCGCAAACAGGGCGAGGTGAGCAGCATCATCGAGACGGAGGGCGCGTTCTACGCTTCCAAGGTTCAGCTTGTTTGCCCGACCTGCGACAAGGGCGTTCGCGTCCGTTATGCGGTACAGACCGATAAGGACGGCAACCGGGTCAAAGTGCGTGTATGCGCCAAATGCGGCGCGAAGATCTGAGTAAAGGAGTGAAAACAATGTCAAGATACAGTGAACTTTACAAAAAAGAAGTAGCTCCCGCACTCATGAAGAAATTCTCCTACAAAAGCCCGATGCAGATCCCGAAGGTTGATAAAATTATTATCAACGTCGGTTGCGGAGACGCGAAGGAGAACTCCAAAGTCATCGATTCGGTTATTTCCGAAATCTCCCTGATTTCCGGACAGCGGGCGGTTCCGACCTATGCAAAGAAGTCGGTTTCCAACTTCAAGCTCCGTGAAGGGATGAAGATCGGCGTAAAGGTTACTTTGCGCGGAGAGCGTATGTATGAATTCATGGATCGGCTGTTCAACTTTGCGTTGCCCCGCGTCCGTGACTTCAAGGGGATTAACCCGAACGCCTTTGACGGAAGAGGAAACTATGCCCTCGGCTTGAAGGAACAGCTTATCTTCCCGGAAATCGAGTACGATAAAATCGAGAAGATCCGCGGGATGGACATTGTGTTCGTCACCACGGCCGAGAACGATGAAGAAGCAAAAGAGCTGCTGGCCCTGATGGGCGCGCCCTTTGCGAAGTGAGGAGAATGAAGAATGGCTAAAAAATCCATGATTCTGAAGCAGCAGGCTGCGCAGAAGTATTCGACCCGGGTCTATAACAGATGTAAAATCTGCGGCAGACCTCATGCGTATCTGCGTAAATACGGTATCTGCCGTATCTGCTTCCGTGAGCTCGCATACAACGGCGAGATCCCCGGCGTGCGTAAGGCAAGCTGGTAATTTTATCTCTTTTTCTACCGGCAGGAAAGCGTTGCTTTTACCACCGGTCAGCCGCCACAGACGTGGCAGCAAGCATTATGAACTTGCATAAAGGAGGATTTTACAATGCAGAATTCCGATGTCATTGCCGATATGCTCACCAGAATCAGAAACGCAAACGATGCGAAGCATGAAACTGTTGACATCCCGGCATCCAATCTTAAAAAGTCCATCGCCGAGATTCTCTTCAACGAAGGCTATATCAAAAGCTACCAGATTGTTGAGGACGGCAAGCAGGGCATTATCCGCGTTACGCTGAAATATGCCCCCAATAAGCAGAAGGTTATCCACGGCCTGCGCCGCGTTTCCAAACCCGGCCTCCGTATTTATTCCGACTGCGAAAATATGCCCCGCGTCATGAACGGCCTCGGCATTGCGATTGTTTCCACTTCCCGTGGGATCATGACCGACAAGAAAGCAAGAAAAGATAACGTGGGCGGCGAAGTCCTCGCGTTTATCTGGTAAGGAGGCAAACAAGATGTCAAGAATCGGAAGAGCCCCCATTGCCATTCCTGCCGGTGTCACCGTTACGATCGCCGACGGAAACGTGGTGACCGTGAAGGGCAAACTCGGCACACTGACGCAGACCTTTCTCCCGGCCGTGACGATCGAAGAGAAGGACGGTCATATTCTGGTCAGCCGTCACAGCGAACAGAAAGAAGATCGCGCCGTCCACGGCCTGACCCGCGCCCTGCTCGCCAATATGGTGGAGGGCGTCAGCAACGGATATACCAAGCGCCTGGAGATTGTCGGCGTTGGGTACCGTGTGGAAAAGCAGGGCAAGAAGCTGGTACTCAACCTCGGCTTTTCACATCAGGTTTTCTTCGAGGAGAAGGACGGCATCACCTTTGAAGTGCCGGACAGTAGCACCATTCTCGTGAAGGGGATCGACAAACAGGCCGTCGGACAGATCGCCGCGCAGATCCGCGAGAAAAGACCGCCTGAACCCTATCTGGGCAAGGGCGTCAAATATGCCGGCGAAAAAATCCGCCGCAAAGCCGGTAAGACCGGTAAATAATGAAAGGAGTCTACGGATATGGTCAAGAGAATCGACAGCAATAAACAGCGCCTCAAGAGACATGTCAGAGTCCGCGCGAAGATTTACGGCACCGCCGAAAGACCGCGTCTGTGCGTATATCGCTCAAACGCGAACATTTCCGCGCAGATCATCGACGATGATAAGGGCGTTACGCTCGTTTCCGCTTCCACGCTGGAGGCTTCCTTTGAAGGCAACGGCTCCAACCGGGCAGCTGCCAGAGTCGTTGGCGAAGCGATTGCCAAGCGCGCCATCGAAAAAGGCATTTCCGAGGTCGTTTTCGACCGCGGCGGCTATATTTACCACGGACGTGTATCGGAACTGGCTGAGGGAGCCCGCGAGGGCGGCCTGAAGTTCTGATTTTCCGGTTTGTACACACTCCGAAAGATTCAGAATAATTTAAGGAGATAAACATGGCAAGAAGAAATGACGCAATCGAGCCGGAGTTCCAGGAACAGCTCGTTGCACTCAACCGTGTTTCCAAGACCGTGAAGGGCGGACGTATTGCCCGCTTTGCCGCCGTTATGGTTATCGGTAACGGCAAGGGCCGCGTAGGTTACGGTCTCGGAAAAGCTGCCGAAGTTCCCGAAGCGATCCGCAAGGGAATCGAAGATGCAAAGAAAAATATGATCAACGTATCGCTCAACGATACGACCATCCCGCACGAAGTTATCGGTGTGTTCGGTTCCGGCAAGGTGCTTTTGAAGCCTGCCGCTCCCGGTACCGGTATCATTGCGGGCGGCGCAGTCCGTAAGGTGCTGGAAGCCGCCGGTGTGAAGAACATTCGTGCCAAGTGCCTCCGCTCCTCTAACCCCATCAACGTAGTCAAGGCGACCTTTGCGGGTCTTGCCGAGCTGCGCACGGCGGAAGAGGTGGCACAACTCCGCGGTCTGCCCGTGGAAGAGATCAAGGGATAAGGAGGAGGAACGAAATGGAAAAAGTAAAAGTCGTTCTCATCCGTAGCCTGATTGCCGCAAAGCCGAATCAGAAAGCCACTGCCGCGTCTCTCGGATTGCGGAAGCCCGGTGACTGCGTCCTCCATGACAATGACGCTGTGTTGGCCGGCAAGATTGCCGTTCTTCATCACCTCGTCAAAGTTGAGTCGCTTTGATCCGAAATTTAATAGGAGGAAACAGAATGAAGCTTCATGAACTTTCTCCCGTCCCCGGCTCCACCAAGGAAAACTTCCGCAAAGGAAGAGGTGCCGGCTCCGGAAACGGGAAAACGGCCGGTAAAGGCCACAAAGGGCAGAATGCCCGTTCCGGCGGCGGCGTCCGTCCGGGCTTTGAAGGCGGCCAGCTCCCGCTGTACCGCAAATTGCCGAAGAGAGGTTTTCACAACAAATTCGGCAAGACCTATGCAATCGTGAATGTGGAAAAACTCAACAGATTTGAAGAAGATGCAGTGGTGGATGCGGCGACCCTCCTGGCTGCCGGTATCATCGGCTGCGCTTGTGACGGTATCAAGATTCTCGGCAACGGGGAACTCACTAAAAAACTTACCGTGAAAGCGGCTGTCTTTTCAAATACCGCGAAGGAGAAGATAGAGGCGGCAGGTGGAAAGACAGAGGTGATCTGAAATGTTTCAGACCTTTGTGAAAGCGTGGAAGACCCCGGAACTCCGGAAAAAGATTCTTTTTGTCCTTTTCATCCTGGTTCTTTATCGGATCGGTGCAGTCCTGCCCGTACCGTACGTGAACGCCGAGAATTTCAGCACGGTGTTCAGCGGAACCATCCTCACGTATCTGAGCACCCTCTCGGGCGGCGCACTTGCCAACGCAACCTTGTTTGCTCTGGGTATTTCTCCGTATATCACCGCGTCCATCGTCATGCAACTTCTCTGCGTGGCGTTCCCGCGGCTGGGAGAACTGTCCAAGCAGGGCGAAGACGGGAAGCAGAAGATCAACACCTACACCCGGTGGATTACGGTTGTTCTTTCTCTTGTCACCGCCATCGGCTATTATATGCTGCTCGCTGATAACCAGATGCTGGTTTCGATTGCCAGAAAGGATTTCCCCGGAAGCCCCTGGTTTTTGTATGCCGTGGTGATTATTCTCTGTTTCTGCGCCGGCTCTGCCATTGTCATGTGGCTGGCGGAACGCATTACCGAGAACGGACTGGGCAACGGTATCTCCGTCATCCTCTTTTTCAACATCATCCAGTCTCTGCCTTCCATCCTGATTAACATGGTGCGGGTGTCGATCGTCGGATTCCGTCAGGGGATGGGGCTCGGTTTTGTCGGTCTCGGCCTTGTGCTGCTGGTCCTGCTGACGCTTCTGGCTATGGTCTTCTTCATTGTCTTTATCACGGGCAGTGAAAGACGGATCCCGATCCAGTATGCCAAACGGGTCGTCGGCCGGAAGATGTACGGCGGACAGAACACCAACCTTCCTCTGCAACTCAATATGTCCGGCGTTATGCCTGTCATCTTTGCGTCTTCCATCGTGACCCTGCCGGCGACAATCATGACGCTGTGCAAAGTCAATGCCGAGACGAAAAATTTCTGGGGCGGGCTTTACCGTTTCCTGGGGGCAGACGGGTGGTTCTATCCGATTATCCTCTTCATCCTCATCATTGCGTTTGCTTACTTTTATATCACCATTTCCTTTAACCCGGTCGAAGTGTCCAACAACCTGAAAAGGAACGGGGGCATGATCCCCGGCATCCGGCAGGGAAGACCTACCGCAGAGTATATTGCGAAAATCCTCAGCAAGATCACGCTGATGGGTGCGCTCTTCCTCAGTATTATCGCCATTTTGCCGACGATTGCCAACCCGCTTATCCTGAAACCGCTTTTGAACACGGTTATTTCCAACGCAAAACCCGAGGTTCTGACAAGCGTGTTCGGTTATTCTTCGGCGGCCAACATTGTCGCGTCGATTGCCTCCACGTTTACCTTCGGCGGCACATCGATTTTGATTGTTGTCGGCATTGCGCTTGAAACCGCGCGTGAGATCGAAGGACAACTCACCATGCGGAACTACAAAGGTTTCTTGTCCTGAGAGCGCAGGTACGGAGATATGAAAATCATATTTCTGGGAGCTCCGGGTGCCGGAAAAGGCACGCAGGCCGAGATCGTTTCGGAACGCTACGGTATTCCGACGATCTCCACCGGGGCCATCATCCGAAAGGCAGTCCGTGACGGAACGCCGACCGGCCTGGCCGCCAAAGCCTATATGGATCGCGGCGCGCTGGTTCCCGACGATGTGGTTGTGGAACTGATCCGCGAACGGCTGGCGGAACCCGATTGCCGTAACGGTTTCATTTTAGACGGATTTCCCCGTACCGTGCCGCAAGCCGAGGCGTTGGACCGTATGGGAGTCCGCCCAGATGCCGTACTTTCCCTTGACGTGGCGGATGACGTGATCGTGGAGAGAATGAGCGGCCGCCGCGTATGCGGTGCGTGTGGGGCGACCTATCATGTTGTTGCCAGACCTTCCCGCGAGGAAGGAAAATGCGACAAGTGCGGCGCGGACCTTACCGTTCGCCGTGACGATGATCCCGCCGTGGTGCTGGATCGCCTCACGGTATACCACAGCACGACCGAACCTCTCAAAGACTTCTATGACAAACTCGGTCTGCTGGTCAGCGTACAGGGGCGCGATACCGTCGAAGACACAACTGCATTGGTTCTTGCCGCTTTGGAGGCAAACGCATGATTTCGATCAAAAATGCCGAACAGCTCCAAAGGATGCGCGTTGCGGGTCGGATTACCGGAGAGGCGCTGCTTGTTGCGGAGGAGGCCGTTCGTCCCGGCATCAGCACCAAGGCCCTGGAAGAAGTTATCCGGCACCATATTGAAAAAAGAGGTGCCAGACCGACCTTCCTCGGGTACGGCGGCTTTCCCGGCGCGGCCTGTATCAGCGTCAACGACGAAGTCATTCACGGGATCCCCTCGGAAAATCGCATTCTGCAAGAAGGCGATATCGTCAAGGTGGATGTCGGCGCGACGATAAACGGATATACCGGCGACGCCGCCCGCACGTTTCCCGTCGGGCAGATCACCGCAGAAGCCGCCGCGCTGATTGACGCGACGCGCGAGAGTTTCTTCCGCGCTGTTCAGGCGGCGATTTCCGGTAATCGGATCGGAGACATCGGAAACGCGGTTGAATCTTATGTCCGGCCGCTCGGTTATACGGTGGTTCGGAAGTATGTCGGCCACGGCGTGGGGGCAGAACTCCACGAAGACCCCAATGTACCGAATTACGGCACACCGGGTCATGGGCCGCGCCTTTTCCCCGGTATGACGATAGCGATTGAGCCGATGGTCAACGCAGGTGGCGCGGATGTCCGCGTCTTGGAAAATCACTGGACGGTTGTCACTTCGGACGGTTCTCTCTCGGCCCACTATGAAAACACGGTGGCCATCGGCGAGAACGGACCCGAATTGCTGACCTACATCCGATGAATAAACGCAGGGGAGGGATTTTTCTGCCGAAGGATGATCTGATTGAATTTGAAGACGGCGTGGTGCTGGAAGCACTTCCGAACGCCACCTTCAAGGTAAAGCTGCCGAACGGTCACATCGTGACCGCGCACATCTCCGGCAAGCTCCGTATGAACTATATCAAGATTCTCCCGGGAGATACGGTGACAGTGGAGGTTTCGGTCTATGACCTGACCAAAGGGCGTATCACCTGGAGAAAAAAGTAAAATTGTTTCTGAAAGGAACGGTATACAAGAATGAAAGTAAAGCCTTCCGTCAAGAAGATTTGCGAAAAGTGCAAAATCATCAAGAGAAAAGGCCGCATAATGGTTATCTGCGAAAACCCTAAGCATAAGCAGAAACAGGGCTGATGACCTTGTCGGTCAATTTATAACAAAAGGAGAGTAAATATCCATGGCTCGTATTGCTGGTGTTGATATTCCCAACAACAAGCGCGTCGAGATCGCCTTGACGTATATTTACGGAATCGGTTTGAAGAGCGCGCAGGACATTCTGGTCAAGACCGGAATTGATCCCGATACCCGCGCAAAGGATCTGACCGAAACCGAGATCGCAAAGCTCCGTGATGTCATCGAGGCGGATTATCATGTCGAGGGTGACCTCCGTCGTGAAGTCGCCATGAACATCAAGAGCATGGTCGAAATCAACTGCTACCGCGGGATCCGCCACAGAAAGGGGCTTCCTGTCAGGGGGCAGCGCACCAAGACCAACGCAAGAACCAGAAAAGGTCCGGCGAAAACAATCGCCAACAAAAAGAAGTAAGGAGTGAGAAAAGATGCCTAAAGCTACTACCGGCAAGAAAATTGTCAAAAAGCGCCGTGAACGCAGAAACGTCGAAACGGGTGCGGCTCATATCCGCTCTACTTTCAACAACACCATTGTGACCATCACCGATGTGCAGGGGAACGCTGTTTCCTGGGCCTCCGCCGGAGAGATGGGTTTCAAAGGTTCGAGAAAATCCACCCCCTATGCCGCTCAGACCGCTGCCGAGACCGCCGCGAAAGCCGCTGTCGAACAGGGTATGAAGAGTGTTGAGGTCTATGTAAGAGGCCCGGGATCCGGACGTGAATCCGCTATCCGCGCTCTGCAGACCGCCGGGCTTGAGATCACGCTGATCCGTGATGTCACGCCGATTCCCCACAACGGATGCCGCCCGCCTAAGCGTCGCCGTGTATAATTCAAGGGAGGTATAAAGAAATGGCAAGATATACAGGTCCTGATTGCAAACTCTGCCGCAGAGAAGGTTGCAAGCTGTTCCTGAAGGGAGATAAGTGCGTTTCCGCCAAATGCCCTTTTGAACATCGTTCCGCCGCCCCCGGTCAGCACGGAGCCGACCGCAAGAAGGTAGAGGAATACGGCAGACAGCTGCGCGAAAAGCAGAAGACCAAGCGGTATTACGGTGTACTGGAGAGACAGTTCAGAAAATATTACGAAATGGCAGAAGTCAAAGAGGGTATGACCGGTGAAAACCTCCTCATTCTCCTTGAAAGACGCCTTGATAACGTGGTGTACCGTATGGGCATGGCGTCCAGCCGGAAAGAAGCCCGTTTGCTGGTTTTGCACGGCCACTTCACCCTGAACGGCGCAAAGGCCAATATTCCTTCGATGCTGGTAAAGGCCGGCGATGTGATCGCTGTGAAGGAAAGCCGCCGTGACGGAACCAAGATCAAGTCCCTCGCCGAGACTGCCGGTACGCACGTCAGACCGAAATGGCTTGAATTCAATGAGACGGATCTTGCGGCCAAGGTTGTCAGCCTGCCTGCCCGTGAGGATATCGACTTTGAGTTTGAGGAACAGCTTATCGTCGAACTTTATTCCAAATAATCGCCTCCGCTTGTCGCTCGCACTGTTTTTTCAGCGCGTGTGCGTCATCCAATGGCAGACCTGACCCCTTTGGGTCAGCCACCCAATTATTTTAGGAGGAGTAACCGATGTTTGAGAAACCCAATATTTCCATTACCGAACTGATTGAGGACGGTAGCGAAGCGGAGTTTGTCGTTGAGCCTCTGGAGAGAGGCTACGGGATCACACTCGGCAATTCGCTCCGCCGTATTCTGCTCAGCTCCCTGCCCGGTTACGCTGTCACCAGTGTGAAGATTGAAGGCGTAAAGCATGAGATCTCCACGGTTGCCGGCGTGAAGGAAGATGTTCCCGAGATCGTCCTGAATGTCAAAGGAATTATCGCAAAACTGTATGTTGACGGCCCGAAAACCGTCTTGATTGACGTGACCGGCCCGAAGGTCGTCACCGCCGGCGACATTTCGCCCGACGCGGATATTGAGATTCTGAATCCGGAGCATGTGCTGGCAACCATCAGCGATAACTCCCGGTTCTTCATGGAACTCACTTTCGACAATGGGCGCGGCTATGTTTCCGCCGACAAGAATAAGCAGAATTACACCTCGCAACTCGGTTCCGGTGTCAGCGCACCGATCGGAACGATTTTCACCGATTCGATCTTTACCCCGGTATACAAGGTGGAGTACAAGGTGGAGAACACCCGCGTCGGTAACATTACCGACTATGACAGACTCACCATGCATGTGCTTACCAACGGTACCCTGAGTGCGAAAAAAGCGATTTCGCACGGAGCCAAGATTCTCAACGAGCATCTCAACCTCTTTGTGGACATGACAGATGAAGCAAAGAATGCCGTCATTATGGTAGAACGGGAAGAGACCAAGAAGGAAAAGGTCCTTGAGATGACCATTGAGGAGCTTGACCTGTCGGTTCGTAGCTTCAATTGCCTGAAGCGCGCCGGCATTGATAACGTAGAAGATTTGATTAACCGCACGGAAGAGGATATGATCAAAGTCAGAAACCTCGGCCGCAAATCGCTTGAAGAGGTTATTCAGAAGCTTCATTCCCTCGGCCTTGATCTGAAAAAGGTCGAGGAATGACCAAAAACTGTTAGGAGGAAATTACAATGCCCGGAACGAGAAAGCTCGGCCGGCCGACCGCTCACAGAAACCTCATGCTGAGAGGCATGGTGACATATCTGCTTGAGAACGGCAAGATTGAAACGACGCTTACCAGAGCCAAGGAAGTCAGCGCTCTTACCGAAAAGATGATCACCCTCGGCAAAACGAGAACCCTGGCCTCCTACCGTCAGGCTCTCGCCTTTATCACAAAGGAAAATGTCGCAAAGCAACTCTTTGATACCATCGCGCCTTCCTACGAGAAGCGTGCCGGCGGTTATACCGCCATCTACCGCCTCGGGCCGCGTCGCGGCGACGGTGCCGATATGGCTCTTATTTGTCTTGTGGAAGCCGACAAAGAAGAAAAACCCGCAAAGGCGACCAAGAAAGCACCCCGCAAAAAGGCTGCTCCCGCCGCCGAAGCAGACGTAGCCCCTGTCGCGGAAACGGCAGAGACTGCCGACGCGGAATGATTTTGCGAAAGAACGCTCCGAAAGGGGCGTTCTTTTCTTTCGCTTTCTTGACAAGCGGAAAGCGGTATGGTAAAATAAAGAAAAAGAATTTTGCCGGGGGCCTATGGAGAAAAAATGAAGATTTACAGTGTGTACGAGGAAGAATTCCGCGCTTATGGGGCGGTGCGAAAAGGGAATTTTGCAGGGCTTTTGCAAACGCTTTCCGGGACCGATTGCCCGGAGACCGGCACGGTGTATGTGGCCTCTTACGCGGCGATGGAGGAAGACCCCGCCGCGCCGGAGATCGAGCGCGAGTTATACGGCGGCATGCCGATCCAGATCGGGTATTGCAACGGGCATAATCTCCGTCTGGATTGCCTTGAATATCACAAGAGCAGTGAAATCGATATTATGGAAAGCGACACGGTCCTCTTTTTGGGATTGGAGAGCGAAATCCGGAACGGCCGGTATGACACCTCGCTGGTGCGGGCGTTTTCGGTTCCGGCCGGGTGCGCGGTGGAACTCTACGCCACCACATTGCATTATGCCCCTTGCCGCGCGGAGGGCGGGTTCCGCATGGTGGTGATCCTGCCGCGCGGCACGAACCTGCCCCGCCCGGAGGGTGCCTGTGACCCGATGCTGTTCGGCAGTAATAAGTGGCTTTTGGCACATCCCGACGCGCCCGAGGCTCAAAACGGCGCTTACTGCGGTCTTGATGGAGAAAATCTGACGCTTTTTCGGAAATGACCGGGGAAAATGCGCAAAAGGGATTGACAAAGAGCGGAAAATCCGTTATAATAAGGGTGTACGGATTTCCGTTCCATGCAGATGTAGCTCAATGGCAGAGCGTCCGCTTCCCAAGCCGAATACGCGGGTTCGATTCCCGTCATCTGCTCCATATATGTTTTGCAAAGGATCCGGTTCTCTCAACGATAGACGAATATATCAATAAGGAGGAGACAAGATGCGAAAGAAGATATGCAGTTTTGTTGCGACAATCCTTTTGTTGATTTTTGCCGTGTTTTTGATGACCGCCTGCTTTGAAGAAGAAACGCCGCCCGAATATGCCTGGGGGAAGTCGTTCACGTTCCAAGGGGTGTTTATTGACAACAAAGAGGCCCGCTATGGCAATGAGTCCGGGTCGCCGATGGCAGAGTTGCTTAAAAAGGAATATGACAAGAACAATCTCGACTTTGCCAACGCCACGGTCAATGGCGTGAAATACGATCTGACCGCGCAGAAAGGCACAAACGCCGACGAATTTATCAGCAATCTGGACGCCTTGGCCAAAGCCAAGCTCTATGAAAAGTATAAAGGATTCAAGGTTACGGTCGGAACCGAAGAAGAAAAAACCATCAAGATAAACGATAAAGTCTGCAATGTGGTAAAGACGGAAGGAGCTCC
The DNA here is from genome assembly GCA_934434925.1 of uncultured Eubacteriales bacterium. Taxonomy (GTDB): domain Bacteria; phylum Bacillota; class Clostridia; order Oscillospirales; family CAG-272; genus UBA1740. Next base: position 24,822 of record CAKSAC010000015.1, read on the forward strand.
GATGTGCTATGTTGCCGACCAATCCGGTACAAATATCGGCACGTTTGATCCTTTGATTTCCGCCAATGTTAACGGAAAAACAAAAGGTTGTTTCGGATTGATGCTTTTCGCTGCCCAGTTTGACGACCTGCACGAGGATGTGTGGATCAAGATTCCGACGATTGAAATTTCCTCCGATGCGTCCGCAGAAAAACAAGTGGAGTTCATCAACGGAACCGAAACCGTGGTGTCAACGTCTCTTTTTTTGAACTATATCCCGTATTTCAGCAAAGCCGAATAAACGTATCGGCCGGACGCGGCCGACAAGCGGCATTTTTGACGCGCGAGACGGCAATCTTGTTTTGTCCGGACCGTTTGCAGAACGATGCAGTTTGATTTACGGATCAAACCGGCACAAATGCATTTAATGGCGTATACACCAAGCAAAAAACACCCGGAAAGGGTGTTTTTTTGCCATAAGCAGAAAAACCGGAGACCCCGAAAGACCCCGGAGCCTCTCCGGAGAACCTGCCCGGAGAACCCCAAAATAAAAAGCCTTTCCCGAGGGGGCAGATTCATCCCGGAGCAGTGATGCTCCGGCAAAGCGAATGCAAAAACGACGGGCCTGCTCCGGCAAAGCGACGGCAAAACCGACGGGCCTGATTCGGCAAAGAGACTGAGACGGAGAATGGCGGCCGGAACGTTTGCGGTTTGCTTTTGAGACGAAAATGAAAGGAGCGACTATGAGAATTTTATCAATCGGCAACAGTTTTTCGCACGACGCGCACCGGTGGCTTCACGCGCTGGCCGGCAGAGAAGGGATCGATATGGAAACGGTGAACCTCTATATCGGCGGATGCACCCTTGAAACCCATCGGAACAACCTGTTTGCAAATGCCGGGTCCTATGAGTATCTTTTGAACGGTGAGACGGTTTTACGGAAGAGCAGCATTCCGGATGCACTTGCGGAAGGCGGATGGAACGGTATCACGTTACAGCAGGCCAGTCCGTACAGCGGCATTACTTCTTCTTATGAACCCTATCTTACGGAATTAGTCACCTATATCCGGGTGCATAATCCCGGAGCGAAACTTTGGTTCCACAAAACCTGGGCCTATGAGATCGATTGTCCGTCGCCGGCCTTCGAGGCATACGGCCGCAATCAGAAAACCATGTTTGCGCGTATCACGGAGGCAGAAAACATGGTTATCGAGCGGCACGGCTTGACGATCATTCCGGTGGGGGATGTGATTCAGTCTCTCCGTGAAGAGGTTCCGGAATTCAATTATGCACAGGGCGGTCTTTCTCTCTGCCGCGACGCATTCCATCTGTCCGAAACATACGGTTCCTTCGCCGCCGCGGCGACCTGGATTGTCACGTTGACAGGCAAACCTCTCGGAAAGGGCGAATTCCACGACTTTGATGTTCATCTCCTTGATAAAATCACCGAAGTCGTCAACCGGGTCTGCCTCCTGGCGGATTGAAATGCCCCGGCCGGAAAAACAAAAAACACCCCTTGCGGGGTGCCGTCCGGCAGTTATTCCGGCGGGAAACCATGCGGTTCTTCACCTGATTTTCGGTCGTTTTGAGTTTTGCATGATTCTTATTTCGGCCGTTTTGAGCTTCGGGCCGTTCCCACCAGGGAACGGCCTTTTTTTGGTTTTTGTTCGGATTTTTATCAGTTTTTCAGGCTGTGGATCGGTGCGGGAATCCGTCCGCCCCGCCCGATGAAACGGGAAGGCGAATAGGAACGAAGCGGCATAACGGGAGCCGTACCGAGCAGACCGCCGAAATCCACCGAATCTCCGATTGTTTTCCCGTAGGCGGGGATAAGACGGACGGCGGTGGTCTTGGTATTGGCGACGCCAATGGAAATTTCGTCAGCAATCACACCGCAGAGAACGTCTTCCTCGGTGTCTCCGGGGACGGCGATCATATCCAACCCCACCGAGCAAACGGCGGTCATGGCTTCCAGTTTTTCGATTGAAAGCGCCCCGCGCTCTGCCGCGGCAATCATGCCGGCATCTTCCGAAACCGGGATAAATGCACCGGAAAGCCCGCCGACATGGCCGGAGGCCATCACGCCGCCTTTTTTCACCGCGTCATTGAGCATGGCGAGCGCCGCAGTCGTGCCGTGCGCCCCGCAGGATTCAAGCCCCATATTTTCAAGAATATGCGCTACGGAGTCTCCGATTGCGGGCGTGGGAGCCAGCGACAGGTCAATAATCCCGAAAGGGATGCCGAGCCGACGCGACGCTTCGCTGGCCACCAACTGCCCGACGCGGGTGATTTTGAAAGCGGTGCGCTTGATAAGCTCCGAAAGAGCAGAGAGATCACAGTCTCCCGCCCGGGCGATAGCGGAACTGACAACGCCCGGTCCGGACACCCCCACATTGATGGCGCTTTCCGGCTCTCCCATCCCGTGGAAGGCCCCGGCCATGAAAGGGTTGTCCTCGGGAACGTTGGCAAAGACCACGAGTTTGGCGCAGGCGATGGAATTTTGCTCCCGCGTCAGATAAGCGGCGCGCTTGATGGCGGATCCCATTTTCCGGATAGCGTCCATATTGATCCCGGCTTTGGTGGAGGCCACATTGACCGAGGAACATACAAGGCTGGTCTCGGTGAGCGCTTCGGGGATCACGGAGATCAGATTTTCCGCTCCCTTTGTCATTCCTTTTTGCACCAGTGCGGAAAAGCCGCCGATAAAGTTGATTCCGACCGTGTCCGCCGCCCGTTGCAAGGTTCTGGCAATCCGGATATACCCCTCCGGGGAAGCCGCCCCCCCGATCAGCGAGACCGGCGTGACGGAAACGCGCTTATTGACAATCGGGATACCGTAATCTTTTTCGATCTCCCGGCCGACGGGAACGAGTCGTTCCGCCGTTTTGGTGATTTTATCATAAATGCGGTCGCAAAGGCGGCCGATGTCGTCACTCACGCAATCGAAGAGTGAAATCCCTAACGTGATGGTACGGATATCGAGGTTTTCTTCACGTATCATCTGGATGGTCTCAAGAATGTCCTGTGTGTTCAGCATAGCTCTCTCAGATGCGGTGCATAGCATCGTATATTTCTTCATGTACGGCACGGATGTCCAGCGCGCGGCTGTTGCCGAGGGCGGCCATGGCATCCGAGAATTCGGAAAAAGGCATATTGAGCCTGTCGATATCCACCAGCATAATCATGGCAAAATATTCGGAAAGAACACTTTGCGTAATTTCCAGAATGTTGGCGTCGGCTTTGGCGCAGAGGGCGGAAACCTCGGCAATGATACCGACGGTGTCGCGCCCGGTCACGGTAATAACGGCTTTCATGGGGATTCCTCTCTTTTTTCTTGTCATTTTGTCGTATTCATTATATAATTTATTTGCGGAAAAGTCAATTCCCGGGCCGAAAACAAATGAAAAAGGCTGTCCGGATGCCGTGTTCCGACAAGGAGACAGCCTTGGAGACAAATACTTATATTTTGTCAAAAACGCGCAGAGAATTGCAAAGAGACCGGCCGGCAGGGTCTTGCTCCGTCCGGGTTGCTTTGCGTCTTCCGGCGTTGCCCGGCAAGCGTGACCGGGGGCCGCGCCGGGCCAATCAACACTGGCGCAAAAGGCGGATATAGAATTCCACGGCCCGGCCGATGACCTCGGTGCGGATACGTTCATTGTTCCCGTGAATGGTACGGCGTTCTTCGGCGGTGAGGTCCATAGCGGAGAAGCGATATACTTTGTCGGAAAGGACGCCGTAATGCCGGCTGTCGGAGCATTGTACCATCAGGTAGGGAGAGACAAGCGCCCCCTGCCATGTGCCGGCGACTGCGGAGGCCACGCGCCGCCATTCGGGGCAGTCGGTGCGTGAGATACGGCTGGGGTTCATCCCCTGAATAGGACGAAGCTCGACGCGGTCATTCCCGATAACGCCGGAAAGATACTGTTGCATGCTTTCCATCGTATCGCAAGGATTAAGGCGGATATTGGAAACCATGGTCGCTTCGGGCGGCAGGACATTGGAAGCGTCGCTCCCTTTCATACGGGTAAAGGCCACGGTCGTGCGCATCAGAGCGTTCAGCTCACCGCCCTTTTTCCGGCAGAGTTTATCGAGCAGACCGCCGAAACACCACAGATTGGCGAAAATCATACGAAAAACGAAGGAAGAGTGTCGGCCGAGCGTATCGAACATCTCGGCTACCGGCGCTGTCAGATGAGCTTTCGGCGGGTGCGCTTCGATGGCGGCGCAGGCCAACGCCAGTTCTCCGACAGGGGTATGCGGAGGCGGAGCGGAAGCATGTCCGCCGGACGAAACAACACGGTATTCCAGGTCAAGCATTCCCTTTTCGGCGATCCCGATCAGCGCGCAGGGGTTGCTTACGCCGGGGAAGACATCACGCACAACGGCTCCCCCTTCATCGACCACCAGCGAGACGGGAATCTGATTTTCCCGGAAATAGTTCACGATATGCACAGCGCCGGGGCCATTGACTTCTTCGCCGCCCGAGAAGGCAAAATATATATCCTGCTCGGGAACAAAGCCCTGTGCGATGAGGGCCTCTGCGGCGGACAACACCCCATTGAAGGTAACTTTGGTGTCCAGGGTTCCGCGTCCCCACAGCACACCGTCTTCAATAATCCCTTCAAACGGCGGCTTTTCCCAGTTTTCTTCCACAACCGGCACGACGTCGTAATGCGCCATCATGACCGAAGGCGCGTCATGCGCCCGCCCTTCATACTTGAAAAGCAGGGCGCGGTCGGGCAGGCGGGTCAGCGTGCAATGCTCCGTGACGTGCGGATAGAGGACCGGAAGAAGCGCAAGCAGTTTTTCAAATTCAGCCTCGTCCTCTTCCCCGTGACTGTAACGCGAGACGGTGCGGCAACGGACAAGTTGTTGCAGGGCATACACGGCCGCTTCCCGGTCAAAGTCGATTTCGCTATCTTCGGGCTTTTGGTTTTCTTTCGGAACGAAGAGGATCGTCCGGATCAGGATGACGGCCAGCAGGGAAACAAGAATAGCTCCGAGAGCAATGAAAAGCCAAATCATACATACATCTCCTTAAAGAAGCTTCTTTTTGTAAAGAATACGCGACACGACGATGGTGAAAACCACACCGACGGGAACCATAATACCGACGGTTCCCGAATTCAGTGCGGGTACGGCGATAAAGAGAATCAGCATCAGGGTGACCGGCGCGACGGCAATTTTCCATGAGCGGGAAATAAAGACCACCCCGAGCGCACCGAAGAGTGCGGGCAGAATCTGCGCAAAGGCAGGTTCCAGGACGGGGGCTTCCAGAATCGGCGAAAGCGGTACAATGAGAATAACGCCGATAAGGATAATCAGCGTGGTGACGATACTGGAGACGGCGATGGCAATCGCCGAAATGACTTCGCCTTCTTCGGAGTTTGCTTTGACTCCGGCCTGCTCCATGGCATTCAGGGCGCAGGGGAGCTTTAAGTTGGAGATGTTTCCGGTCACGAAAGAAAGGTACGCGCCGCCCGCACCGAGCATCGGAAAATATGTGATTGTCTCGATGATCCCGACAGCCCAGTACATGGGAGCGGTTGCGAGAAGCCCGAGCATGAGCGCGTTCCAGTCCGGCGTGGCGGAGAAGATAAAACAAAGCGCAATGGGGAAGAGCATCATGAGTGCGGCGGCCGTGAAGTTGAAAATTTTCCCGTCACGGTGAACCGCATCTGTATAAGAAAGATTTTTCATATTTCCCTCCTTATCCGAGCCAGTTGGTGAAAGGGATCGCCGAAGCCATCCCGGTGATCAGGCTGATGGGCAGGGCATAGTCCGACACCCAGCGCCAGCCGGTCTTTTTGAGAATCAGTCCGCAAAGGAGCGTGGTGACGGCCGAGACGAGCATGACAAGAACCGGCACAAGCCCCGAAAGTTCCCCGCTGAACACGCCGGTCATATCGCAGAAAACAAAGCCCACAAAAGCCGAGATCATTCCGATAAAGAGCGAGTCCGAGAAGATGGCCGCCCATTTTTTGTCATGCTTTTCCATGCTGATCATGCCGTTTTGCAAGCGTTTTCCGATAATCGGCGCCAGCCAGATGCCGACCAGGATGCTGATTGTCATGACAAACGCGATGGTGACGTATTGCGAGGCGCTCAGCGTGACGGCCTCTCCGAGCGTGAATCCCATGGCGCTGGCGGCGTTCCCGGCGGCGACCATTTCATAGGACAGCGAACCGATTACGCTGAGGCGGAGCCAGGGAAGCGGGATTCCGAGGCTTTTGGAAAGCACGATGACGCTGATAACGATGGCCACGGCGGGCGCAATCGTGAATACGGCGGCGGTCGTCATGATCTTGCGCAGTTTTTTCTTGTCCATACCCAGCGCGCGGGCGCGGCGCAACGCGCGGATGAGAAAAAAGACGGACTGGAAAAGGACAAACGCGACGATAATGCCCGCCAAAACAAAGATAATGGGATGGTTAATGGAGAATTCCAAATGATTCACCTCCGTTTTCTTACAGTATAGCACAGAAAAGCGAAAAAAGGAAGGGCTTTTCCCGAAAGAAAAGGAACAAAGCGGCGATTTTCCTTGACATAGAGACGGAAAAAGGGTAGAATAGACCTATGACCGATACGGCATACGAATCTGTCTGCCTGAAACGGACAGCGGGCGTTGCCCGGGCCTGCGCAACGAACCGAAAAGGGGAACGGTATGATAACGACGCTTTATCTTGTCCGACATGGCGAAAGCCTCGGAAATCTCAAAGGAATCTTTCTCGGTTTTACCGACTGGGGTCTTTCTCCGCGCGGGGAAGAACAGGCGCGGATGCTGGCCGACGCGGTAGCCGGGCTTTCTTTTGCCGGTGTGTACAGCAGCGATCTGTCCCGCGCCATGGAAACCGTGCGCCCGGCGGCCGACGCGCACGGCCTGCCGATCTGCCCCGACCCCGCTCTGCGTGAAATCTATGCCGGCCGGTGGGAAGGGCAGACCTTTGACGACATCATGGCTCATTTTCCCGAAGACCGCGCACGCTGGAAGCAGGATATCGGCAACGCCCGGCCGACCGGAGGCGAAAGCGTTGCCGAATTGCAAAAGAGAGTGCTTTCCGCCCTGGATCGGATTGCCGCCGCCCATCCGGGACAGTCGGTACTGATCGGCACACACGCCACGCCGATACGCGCGACGGTCTGCGCTCTGCGCGGCGGAGGACCAAACAGCATGGCCTCCATCCCCTGGGTGCCGAACTGTTCGCTTACCTGCATTGAATATCGCGACGGGATACCGACGCTTCTTTACACGGGGAAAGATGATTTTCTCGCTACACACAGCTACGTGAGCGATAAAATATAAACAAAACTATACAAAAAAGAAGGGTATGGACCGCCGGCCGACCGGCATCGCATACTTTCGGGAGCCGCCGAACGGCGAAACCTGCATGCTTTCATAGCCGAACGAAGCAAACAAATTTGAAATATGAAGGTGACGAAAATGAAAAGAAACGAATTACGCATCCGCGACCCTTTCATACTGCCTTGGGAGGGATGGTACTACATGTGCGGTTCCGGCGGGGAAAAAACCGTTCCGTTATACCGCAGTGCGGATTTAGAAGAATGGGAAGACCTCGGCACGGTCTTTACAATCCCGGAGGATTTCTGGGCGGTACGGGATACCTGGGCGGCCGAGATTCACAGATACCGCGGACGATTTTATATGTTCGTCTCTCTCTTGGGAAAGAACGGCCTGCGCGGAACGCAGGTGGCAATCAGCGATACGCCGACGGGTCCTTATATCCCGATAGCCGATCATCCCATCACGCCGGCGGGGCAGAGTTGCATAGACGCGACGCTCTATGTACAGAACGGTACCCCGTATGTCATTTGGTCGCATGACTGGCCGGACAACTATTTCCCGGAGCGGAACACCTATGTCGGAGAACTGGTGGCGGCAGAGGTGACGGAAGACCTCACCGAAATCGTCGGAGAGCCGTTTCTGCTTTTCACTTCGGAACAGGCCCCTCTCTCCCGAAACCATCCGAATCCCGTGGAGTGGCACGGGCGCAAGAGCCTTCGTTACGGTTCGGACGCGCCCTTTATGCAGAAACTGCAAGACGGCAGCCTGTATTTCACCTGGTCGCCGGTGCTGGAAAAAACTTATGTCGTTCTCGGCGCGCGTTCGGCAACCGGCGATATACGCGGCCCCTGGGTACATGACGAAACGCCGATTTATGCCGACAACGGCGGGCATTCGATGTTTTTCACCGATTTTTCCGGCCGGCGGCGGATCTCTTTTCATGCCCCGGAAATCTACGGGCAGGAGCGCGCTTGCTTTCTCTATGTGGAAGAAAAGGACGGAGGTCTGCGCCTTTCCGGTCAATAACCCGCCGCGCTTTCCGCGCCGCGGAGGCGGCGCACCTTTTCGCTTTTTCGGACGGGATTTCCGCGCTTTCCGCACCGCGAAGGCGGCGCACCTTTTCACTTTTTCAGGCGGGATTTTCGTGCCGCGTCCGGAAACGCCCCGCTTTATGCAATACGCCCCGGGAAACCCCCGGGGCGCTTGTCTTTTCAGTCGGTAGCGGCTGCGGTTCCGGCATTCATACCGGCAGTCGTTTGGTTCCGGGGATTTTATTCCTTTTCGGCAACCGGTTTGACATAAGGGGTGTACGCTACGCCGTCTTCATGGAAGACCCAGCCGAACTGCCCCGGAGAAAGCGTACCTTTCCCGAGCGTATGAACCGGGACCGGCTCGGTTTCCCAGCAGGCACCGCCCCAGGTATAGACTTCCATTTTGAAGGGAGCGGTCCCGCGCATGCCGGTTTCGTCCTTCCGGATGGAGATGCGGCAATGACGGATTCCGGTATCCGGTTCGGCGGGCATGTCGGTGATTTTCCACTTGGCAAAGGCCTCGTCAAAGTTCTTGAAGTAGGGCCAATGGCAGCTGACGATATTCGGGTCGAGATGGGTCTTTTCTCCGGCGGCGCTGTCTCCGATATAGAACATGATCGGCGGATCCACCGTAAACAGACGGAATTCGGGCGAGAGAACCACGGCGTGATTTTCGGGGGCGCGGAATTCAAAGGTCAGCTCCTGATCGTCTTCCGCAATCCGGAAACCGGTTGTTTCGTTGAGGTTTTCCCACGGCGCTTCTTCGATCAAGCCCTTTTTGATGGTGTAGGAATGTTTGCAGTCTTCTTCCACGCCGAGATAATATTCAAGCGGCGCCTGTCCGGCCGCGACGCGGGCTTCGACTTCCAAGAATTCGGTCTTCAAGAGCTGCTTCAGCGTTTCGATACGGTGACGGAGCTTTTCGGGGAAGAATTTGAACCCTTCGGCCTCCGAGTGATAACCGAGGCGGCTGTCGCCCTCGCAGAGGATAATCATTTTGGTGCTGTTTTCGATTTCCTTCAGCACAAGTTCGCGCATTTCGGCAAGCGTCGCTATGGGATCGGCTTCTCCGGTGCCGAGCTGATCGCGCAATTTATAGAATTTCACGATGTTATAACTGCTCCGGCAAAGCGTCAGGAAAGCGCCGCTGACCGACAGCAGATCGGAGAGAGCATCCCCCGCGTGTGCCGAAACGATCCCGAGTTCGGCCATGGCGCGCTTGTAATAGAATTTCATGGAGCCGAGCAGGGTCAGAATTTCGTCGATGGTGTGTCCGGTCAGGAATGAGTCGGCAATCCGGTCGCCGTCCGGTTTATCGAGCAGGAGCCAGGAGCGCGAAGGAGAGAAGTTTTTCGGTTTCAGCGAAAGTTCCCAAACCACGCCGTCGTGCATCGGGGAATAATAACTGAACATGATATTCAGCGGATAGAGGCGGTAGCCCTTTTCAAAGAGGCGCCATGCCTGCACGACCGATCCGGCAATGCCGCGGCCGTAGGTGATGGAGGCGAGGCGGTACAGATAGGTCTCCTCGTCGCCAAAATCATGCACAAAGGCCAGATCGCTGGAAGCTTTGCTCATAAAGCAGGGATAGTTGCCGAAATACCAGCATTCCATCACGCCTTCCACGCCCCATTTGTGCGCGCCCTTCATCTTGCCGAACACATTGCCGGGAGAGGGAACATAAGGGAGAGTGGCGATTTCATGGGAACAGCAGATCTGCATTTTCGCCCACAGATGTTTCTTATATTTTTTTGCGGCGCGGGCGGCGGTCTCAAACATGCAGGACGGGCCGACATAAGAGAGCCAGTAGTCCATGGCCTGCCGTTCTTTCCCGAGCTGTTTTTCAAAGCCGCGGTCATCAAAGTTCTCCATCAGCATGATATCGTCCGATGCGCCTTTGACATATTCGGTAATCTGGTCGTCCGGCCAGGTGCGATGCTCATAGGTCCAGCTCACAAAATATGCGTCGGGCTTGACGGAGCGGATACCCGCGCGGACCATTTCAATCGCGTCGTCCAGAATTTTTCCGTGCGACATACCGCGGCAACGCGGGCAGGTGAGGACGTGAGGCGATGCGCAGGAAGTCGTGCGTTCACCGTTGGTGATACTGATAAGACCGGCAAGGTCAGGGCAGAGCGTGAAGAGTTTGGCTCCTGCCTCAAAACAGTATGCTTTCGACTCCTCGGACTGCGGGCACATCGTATAAGTAGAGCCGTATTTCTGGCCGATCATGTCCGGATAATTTTCGGCAATGTCGGCGGGGAGGGTCGGTTCAATCGCAAAAACATAGACCTTGATGCCGTAGGCCGCGCATTTGGAGATGACGCGGTTGAGTTTGGCAATACGGCGTTCGCTGTTTTCTCCCATTTCCTTCAGGACCGAGGAGGTGAGGAGCTGGCGGAAACTGGTATAAATCCAGAGGCCGTTTGTGCCGTTGTGCATCAGGCGGTTGAGATATTCGTCCGGGTAATAATCGACATCGTCAAGCAATTCATCGCCGTTTTTCGGCGGGCGGTTGGTCGGGCTGAAGAACCCGCGCGTAATCCGTTCACGGAGCCACGGATGGCGTTCGGTTTTTCCGAGTGGCAGAAAAGGCCCTTCGGCCGCGGTCATTTCATCTTCCAGAAAAATCAGTGCACGGCGGATCCCCTCGGTGTCGTTGGCTGTGATGACGCAGCCTTTTTTATCGACTTCGACCGTGTAAGCCTCAAAGCACGGCGTTTCACCCTTCACAATGCGGACGGGGTAGCGATGGCCGCCGATCTTCGTCACACGCACAAAATCGTCGAAATCGGTAAAGGAAGTGCGTAAAAGACCACGCGGATCGGGAAATTCATCAATGATATAGATGCCCCGGACGAAGGCTTCCCCTTCTTCGGCCTCGGTTCGTGCGAAACGGGACGGCGGCTTCTGATGCACCGGTTTTTTCAGGTATTCCACAAAGGTTAAGGGCGGCTGTCTGTCAAAGAATTCGTCCTGCACGGTTTTTCTTTTCATCATGTACTCCTTGTCTGTCGGTTTTCCGCCGGAAAGCGGGCAAAACCCTTCTACGCATGATTATACAACGCAGAGAGAGGGAAAAGCAAGCAAAAAGCACGAAAAAAGTCCGATTCTCGTTCGGCAAAAAAGAGAAAAAACGCATTTTTTTTTGGTGATATTGCCACCCTCCGAATCCTGCTGTTTTCCTTGACAGCCTGCGCGGAATTTGGTATAATGGACTGGAAAGATTATTTTTTTGAAAGGAACCATCATCTATGAAAAAAGTGCTGACACGTCTTTTTGCGCTGATCCTGGCGGCGGCCATGTTGCTGCCGCTGGCGGCGTGTAGCATCGGAGGGGATAAGGACACAACGGTCTCTCCGGAGCCCACGCAACCCACGCAGACGATCGATGCCAATAAGACAGATCCGGAGACGCTTACTTTCTCTCCTTTTGATTTGGAAGGGGCCCGTATCGTTTTCCCGGAAACTGCCTCCGATTCGCTTGAAAAAACGGCTCAAAAACTGGCAAAACTGCTGGCCGGAAAGACCGGCGTGTCGTTGCCCGTCGGTTCTGACCGGGTGGATTTCGGCACAGCCGCTCCTGCCGACACCAAGGAAATCCTGCTCGGCAAGACCAATCGTGCCGAGAGTTTTGACGTTCTGCGCGCCAATGACTACCGGATTGAAAAGCGCGGCGCGCGGCTGGTGATTGCCGGCGGAAGCGACGCGGCGCTGGATGCCGCGGTGGAAGAGCTTTTTGCGCAGTCTTTCTTCTTCAACGGAACAACTTTGCTGGCTCCGTCCGCCGCGTACGATTACGCCGTTTCGTATAAGGCCGAAACGCTGGTCCTCGGCGGAGCGGATATCCGTAATTATACGATCGTGCGCGACGCGGCCAATGCGGAATGCGCGGAGTATCTGCGCAATGCAATCCGCAACGTGGTAGGGCATGATATTCCCGTTGCACCGGATTATGACGGTGCAACGCCTTACGAAATCTGTATCGGTAATCTGGAACAGGCGGAAGACGTATATCCCGAAGCCGGTAAATATATCATCAAACAGCAGGGAACCAAACTGATTCTCGGCGGTACCGGCGCAAACGCCGGCTATTACGCGCTGATTGATTTTATCAACAGCTACCTGTCTCCCGACCGCACGGTGGGAACACTGACAATCTCGGTTGCGGAGAAGATCGAAGCGCATAAGCAGAACCGGCTCTTTGCGTTGAACCTCGCCGAGTCGTTGCCGGATATGACCGGAAAATACGGCATGGAAATGTCGGCGGAAAACGTTTTCAAGCGGTTCCTGCTTGCCAAAGAAGCCTTGCCGGATGAAGTGACCGTTGTGAATCCGATCAAGGTGGAGGATTACCCGTTCAGCCAGCAGAGACAAGTTTATGTTTCGCCGACCGGCGACGATAAAAACGTCGGCTCTTTTGAAGAACCGTTTGCCACCATCGGCCGCGCGCTGACCGTAATCAGCCAGGACGGGGCAAAAGGCGGTATCATCTGGGTGCGGGGCGGAACCTATGAACTCAGCAAGACGATCAGCCTGGCCGGTAACGTCGGCGGTACGCCGGTTTCTCCTCTCTTCATCAAGGCGTATGTGGATGAGAATAATAAAAAGGAAGAAGTTCGCCTGACGACGCACAAGAAATGGTCGAAGGATCTGAACATTTGGCAAAATGTCGATCCGGTGACGGACGCCGTGGCGGCTCGTCTGCCCGAGGATGTACAGAGCGAAGTTCTGTACGCGAAGATCAGCGACCTCGGCCTTACGCCGGCGGATATCGGCGGGATCGACCCCTCCAACGGCCCTGCCAAGCTCTATGTCGGCGATGTGGAATATACGACCGCACGTTATCCGAACAACACAGGGAATATCCAGGACCTGTTCTTCTTTACCCATGTCTATGAGCAGGGCTATGTCAGAGGCCCGAGCGGAACCGATTTGTATTATCCGTGGCTCGAATCGTGCGCAAACCGCGGCATCGATCCGTCTACGAAGGTTCCGTGGGAAGTCCGCGTGATCAACCAAAAAGACAATATCGATAACGTTCCTTCGGGGAAGATGAAATATTGGTACCACAAAGAAGCCCAGAACATGGCCGATGAGGTCACATCCTGGGTCAACACCGGAAATATCTGGTGCTACGGCTCTACTTTTGAAGGCTGGGAATTTGCCTATTACAACCTGGAATTCCTGCCCGACAACGCCACAGCCGGTAACTGGCATTATGGGGAAAACGGTGAAAAACTCTTCTGCGGTTTCAAAAACGACCAGAACGGCATGACGATCACCACCTATGACGCGAACGGAAAAGCCACAGAAAAGAAAGGCTACTATTCGCTGAAATCCAAGACCCCGAACGCTCCGTACGGTGTCAAGGACTCCGCCAACTCTCCCGCCGGCCATAATACTTTCTATTTCTTCAATGCCATTGAAATGCTGGATCAGCCCGGCGAATGGTTCTATGACAGCAAGACTGAGATCATTTACCTCTACCCGACTCCCGAATTCGGAATGGACGGTGAAGAGTATGAAATGACCTATGCCGGAACCGATTCGTATCATGTCTTCAGTGCCAGCTCGGCCTCCTATATGGTTCTGGACGGCCTGAACGTTCAGGGATGCAGCGCCCGCCCCGTATTAGCGGCCAACTGCAGCTCGTTCATCCTGCAAAACTGCAAATTCAAGTATGCGGCGCTCGGCGTATCTTTTTCCAACGGCACGAACTGCGCCGTGTTGAATTGCGAGTTTTCCAAGTCTTTGTACTCCGGGATGCTTTCCGTGGCGTCCGGCGTTTCCTCCATGGAGCCGACGGACAACATCGTGCAAAACAATATTTTCTATAACCCGGCCGATCTGCAACAGTGGGCCGTCTCGCTTTCCGGTGTGCGGAACATCGTTTCGCATAACTATTTTTCCGATGTGCAGGTGAACGGAAGCGGGTATGAGAATATCATCGAATATAACCATTTCTCCGGCGGTTCCAAAGATGTCGTGGACGGCGGTATGATCTACTACGGCGGCTCGAGCCAGCGTGGTAACCACTTCCGGTACAACCTCTTCCATATGTTCAACGCCAACCATAACGCCGTATATAACGATACGCAGGCATGCGGCAGCTACACCTACGGAAACATCGTTTCCACCATCGGAGGAAAGGCCTCTCACCACAAGGGCTGGTATTCTTCCTCCGGAAACGGAAACGTCTGCTACGGGAACATCATGGTTCTGCGTAACCCGCTTGAGTGTACGGAATCGCAGCTCTCCGAATCCGATGAAGGGGAAGCCGGTTACGATAAGATCAAAGGCGCATACGGCAGCTGGCGCGCCGGGAATTTCCAGCAGTCCAAAGGAGATGATATCAACCAGTCTAACCTCTTCTATTACTATTATTCGCAGAACGGGTATCAGACCGGTTCGATCAATAAGAACCCCTTCCATTATTATTTCGGTTACAACGAGTGGGCGCAACTGAAAGATCTGCAGGCGCGCATCGTCAATCTCGGCGGATACGATTTCATCAGCCGCTATGAGTATGAGACGCTGTTGCTCCAAAAGCGCATCAAAGAAGGAATCCCCGGCGGTTCCAATCCCGTCCTGGGTCTTGACGCGTATCGGGATTTGAAGGAAGCGGGTACCATTACCCAAGAACAGCAAGATATCCTTGATCTGCTGGAACAACTGTACAACGGTATCAACCAAGCGATTGGCCGCGGAACCTATTTCACGCAGTCTCTGGCCGGCCACTGGTGGAACTCTTATGCGGTCAACCGTGTGACGTATTACCGCCAGAGGGTGAACCAGGACGTGTATAAGACCTATGATCCTCTCTTCTATAATTATATCTACACCGTGGATATGTTCAATCAGGCGTACAACGAGAGCGATTATATGCCGTGGTACTTCTACAAACCGCAAAAACTGGCCTATCAGACCGATTTCTCGCAGCCGGACGGATTGGCAAGAGACGATAACGGCGCCCTGATCCGCAAGACCTTCACCTATGTTGCACCGGTCGGTACGCTCTTCACGATTCCGAAATATCAATATCTGGATGAAGAAGGCCAGACGGTCACGGTCGAACAAAGCACGCGCACGGTGCAGGCCGATCCTTCGAGAAATGACGAAATGGGTAGCGTCACCTTCACGTATGAAGAAATTGCTTCGATGGAACGCCTTGACCGCTCCGCCTCCTGCTGCGTAATCAAGGATAATATTATCCTCGGCGGTACGCCGGTACTTGACCTGACGGACGCCGAAAATCCCAAGCCGGACGGCACCAATCGCGTGGTGGAAAAAATGGTCATCACCAATAACACGCTGGGCAGTGCGGGATACTTTGATACGGTCATGCAGGAAGGGAACTTCCTCTACTACACCTATGATGATATCATGGAAGACGTAAAGGAACAGCTTTATGAGATCAAGCCCGAAGGATGGGCAATCATCGAAGAGTGGATGAGCGAATATGTGAAAGCGAAATTCAATGGAGATTTTGCTCAATATCGCGCAATCTTCAAAAATTCCGAAGATCAGTTCCGTATCGGAACCACATTCCTGTTTGATACGAACGATTATCTGACCGAAAAGCCGCTTGGCGCGGAATAACGCAAAACAAAAGCCCAAAGGGCAGACACCGGAGCATTTTGCTCCGGTGTCTTTTTTAAGCTCCCCCGCCCTTCGGGCTTGCCCGGCGTATTTTCCGGCCGCACTTTGCCCGCGGCCGCGCCGCACTTTGCCCCGGTGGCTTGTCGCCCCCGCTTTTGCCATGGCCCCCGCCCTTCGGGCTTGCCCGGCGCGTTTTCCGGCCGCACTTTGCCCCGGTGGCTTGTCGCCCCCGCTTTTGCCATGGCCCCCGCCCTTCAGCCTGCACCTCTTTGGCAAGCGGGCCATATTTCCCCCCACGGAAAAAAGAAAAAACGCCGCCTTTTTGGTATGCAACTCCGAAAGTTTTTCATCTCGTCCAAACTTTTGGGTTTGCATCGTGAAGGGCGGCGGTTTTCAGGACCGGGGAAAGAGGTTCGGCACCGGGGCGAAGAGGTTCAGGACCGGGGAAAGAGGTTCGGCACCGGGGCGAAGAGGTTTGGCACCGGGGGAAGAGGTTCAGGACCGGGGCGAAGAGGTTCAGAGATCAAGCCGGCTCAGCATTTTTTTACGGTAACGAATGGGGGAAAGTCCGGTCTGCTTTTTGAAACTGTAATTGAAGTAGGCTTGCGAGGAGAACCCGCAATCGGCGGCGACACGCGCCAGCGGACGGTCAGTCGTGAGCAGAAGCTGTTTGGCGGCCGCGATGCGTATTTGCAAGGTGTAGTCGGCCGGGGTCGTGCCGTATTGCGCGGTAAACAGGCGGTGGAAATAGACAGGACTGAGAGCGGCTTTTTCGGCAAGCAGAGAGAGAGGAAGTTTTTCCGCATAATGATTTTTGATATACTTTTTCACTTCTGACAGGGTCTGCGCATGCACCGAGGGCAACGGGGTCGCCGGGGCAGGGCGGTTTTCCGAAAGACGGATCAGCCGATGAAGAATGCGGTTGGCGTAACTATGCAAAAGCAGAGCGTCCGAAACGCTTTCATCGCTCAGCGTGGACATCCGGTAAAAGAGCGCGGCCAATTCATCAAAATCCGTGACGATGAACCCGTCCGGCAGGCGAAGAAGCGCGTCGCGGAGTTCGGGAGAAGAAACGGTGAAGTGAAGATAGCAACATTTGAAATGAAGACGGCTGTGCCGGTATTGTCCCGGTTTCCCACACAGGATAAGCCCCTCTTCAAATTTGTAAGGGCTTCCGTTGATATAGCCGGTTCCCGGATAGGACGCGGTGAAAAGGTCGATTTCAAAGCAATCCAGCAAGCGGTCTTCCGTGGTGATGACGTTCGGGAATTTTACCGTGGAATCGAACAAACCATATTGCAAAAGTTGATAATTTGTATGATTCATACTCGCCCTCATAATAAGAAATCTAAAAAAATCGATAAGATTGGGATAGATATTCCGTCCTGGTGATGGTATCATAAAAGCGGAACGCGCCGAAAGATTATTTTATTGATAACCAGAAACGTGACAAAATGTGATTTTGTCGGCAACTGTCGTTGCCCTGCGTCTTGTCTGTGCCAAGCCGCCGTTTCGGTTGAAATCGGCGCTCGGAA
>CAKSAC010000016.1 GCA_934434925.1 uncultured Eubacteriales bacterium
TTCGCAGTTCGTCTTTGAGTACGTTGCTTCTTTTCTCCCTTTGTTCGGTTTTCAATGTCCGTTTGTCTTTCTTTTTTATTTTTTTGCCCGCCGCCCGGGCTTTTTTCATTTTTCTGCCCCTTTTGCCCGCCGGCCGGGCTTTTTCTTCTTTTGCCTCGTTTTTTCATGGAATTTAGTCGGAAGTGTGAATTTTCGGCTTGCTTTTACAGCAAAATGATGAAAATTTTCATGCCTTTTTTCCGCGCCTTGACAAGAAAAATAAAAACATGTATAATATATATAAGCAACTTTGCGCACAGGCTTTTTGCGTTGTCTTTTGCGTCTTTTGAAACAACGGCTTTGCAAATCGCCCGGTTAGGTGCTTTCGGTTTGGTTTTTGTAGTATTCCATATAAAAAACAGAAGGAGATATTATATGAAAAAGAAACTGCTTCTTTGCCTGATTGTCATACTGGCTGTTTGTTGCTGTTTTCTTTGTGCGTGTAACCTTTGGGGCAACGATACCACCACGACTGCCGAGGTTACGTTCAAAGATAAAACCGTTACCTATAACGGCGAAAAGCATGAACCCGAAATCAAATTGCCCGACGGCGTGACGGCGACGTATACGATTAAAAAGGACGGCGCGCCCTTTACCGGGGATATGATCGATGCCGGCGTGTATACCGTTACCGCTACGTTTGCGGTTCCGAGCGGCGCAACGCCGATTGCCGACCGTACAGCCACCCTTACGATCAACCGCGCCAAGGATCAGATCGGGGCCGACGTTTCGGTTTCCGATGTGACATTGCCGTGCAACGGCGCGTATCAGCGGTTCCCGGATGCGGCGATCAGCGGGTTGCCGGAAGGAGTCGTTGCCATCATGAACGGTACGCCTGTCCGCAACGCGGGTGAATCCTCCCGCTGGACGATTTCCTTCGCATACTCCGATCCCGTAAAGGCCGCCAACCGCGAGATTGTCGGTACAAAAGAAGCCCTTTTACAGATTGAAAAAGGCACGCTGGATATGAGCGACGTGAAGTTTGAAGATAAAACCGTGCCGTATAACGGTTCTGCCGTGACGATTACCGTGACCGGAACCCTTCCGAAAGGCGTTTTTGTGAGCTATACCGCCAACACGCTGAACAAGGTCGGCAGGACAGAGGCTACGGCCAAATTCAAACTGTCGGATGAATTGGCGCGCAACTACAAAGCAATCGAACCGATGAAGGCGGTTCTGACGATTGAAAAGGGAACCGTCGATATGACCGGCGTCACGTTTGACGGTCTTTCTGCCGACTGGGTCGAAGGCGGGAGAGCGATTGTTGTAAACGGATACAACCACTTGAAAGCCATCGAGGGCATCGTCTATACGATTTCAAAGCCGGACGGAAGTGATCCGAAGCCAGGCAACCGCGCGACCGAACCCGGCGAGTGGAAAGTCACCGCGCACTTCCAGGTCAATACCGAATTGTGGAATCAACCGGCCGATATGACCGCCACGATTTCTCTGCGGGCGCTTGTCGATCTTTCCGGCGTCCGCTGGGGATATACGGAGGGGGATACCGAACTGCCTTATCTTGGCGCAATCCAGCATGACGGAACCGCAAAGACCGTGAAACTCCTCGGTCTGCCTGCCGGTGTAACGGCTACCTATTCGGGTATCACGACGGCGACCGAAGCCGGGACCTACACGGCAGAAGCGACGCTCTCTTCCTCTGCCGAAGGTGCCGCTCTTCCCGAAAGTTCCAAAAAATGGAAACTTACGTGGGAAATTTCCGCAAACGTGGTTGACCCTGAAACCGTAGCAGGACTTCGCTTTGTCGATGCGTCATTCCCGTATGACGGGAACGCTCATCGCATTTTCCTGGCCGACTCGACCGGAACCGAAGTTACCGCCATAACCGGCGTCAAAAAAATTCAGTACAGCGTTGTGGACTCGTTGCAGGAAATCTGTGATTATACAAAGTTAATCAACGGTGGTGTCTATACCATCACGGTCAGCTTTGAAATGGAAGAAGGGTACGGTCAACTTGCCGCCAAGCAGGCAAAACTGACGATTGAAAAAATCAATCTTGCACTTTCGACGCTGTTTGTTGACAAAGAATTTGTGTACAATACGCTGGAACAGAAGATCGATGCTCCGGAAGGACCGTTGCCGGAGGGGGTTCGTGTGGTATATACGAACAATGCCCGCACCAATGTCGGCGAACAGACGGTAACGATTACCTTCCAACTGACCGGCGATGCCCGCAAGAATTACAATACGCCGCCGGAAATCACACGCATTTTGAAGATTACCCCCAAAGAGATTTCCGCAGGTACAATCGCGTGGAATTACAAAGCACCCTTCACATACACCGGCGAAACATATACCATCGAGCTGACCGGCCTTGACGCAAATCTTTCGGTTACATACAGTGGCACATACTCGGCGAAAAACGCCGGTATTTATACCGCGAATGCGACAATCACCTGCTCCGACCAAAACTATTTGTTCAATGGCGGAGAGGAATATGTTGTCACTCCCTGCGAGTGGACCATCAAGAAGGCGATCATCGATAAAACGCAGATCAAATGGGATTATACGGGGCCGTTCTTCACCAATGGCGAAGAAGTAAAGACGGTCTCCATCATCGGCTGCCCCGATACGCTGGAATTCACCAAGGAAGGAACCTGGAGTGCAACCGCAGAAGGCCAATATAAGGCCATTGCCAAATTCACATGCAAGGATCCGGCCAATTATGAGTGCGAGGCGTTCAACATGGAGCTGTCCTGGGCCATCGTTTCCGAAAACTGGTCCGGCATCATTGTTCCCAAAGTTTGAATGAAATAGCAGAAGCGACCGTTCCCGGCAGTAACGCCGGGAACGGTTTTTTCGTGAAAATAAAAAGCCGCCGGGCCGGCGGCAAGGGTAAGAGCAGGCAGAAGTCCTTTCGGTGGCATTGCGCCGACCCGGCGGCAAGGGCGGGGCAAGGGCAGACGGAAAAGCGGCAAATACCGGTCGGTTCAAAGCGAAGAGATAAACTTTTCGATCCGGTCCAGCGCTATTTCAAGATGATTCATGGAGTAGGCATAAGAAATACGGGCGTATCCTTCGCCACAGGAGCCGAAGGCGGTGCCGGGAACGATTGCACAACGCGCTTCGTGCAACAGGCGTTCACAGAATTCTTCGCTTGAAAGGCCGTATTGTCCGATGCGGGGGTACATATAGAAAGCGCCTTCCGGCTCAAAGCATTCCATACCGAGATCGTTGAGCCCGCGATGAAGAAAGATACGCCGCCGGTCGTATTCCGCGCGCATCATCTCAATATCCTCATCGCCGTTTTTGATGGCTTCCAGCGCGGCAAACTGGCTGACTGTCGGCGCGCACATGATGGCATACTGATGGAGTTTCAGCATTTGGCGGGAAATCGGTCTGGGGGCGGCGATATACCCGAGCCGCCATCCGGTCATGGCATAGGATTTGGAAAAACCGCTGGCGAGGATTGTGCGCTCCCACATATCGGGAATCGAGGCAATCGAGGTGTGCGGGCGGCCGTATGTAAGTTCTGCATAGATTTCATCGGAGAGGATCATGACATTGGTTGGCCGGAGAACGGCGGCAAGCGCTTCAAGCTCTTCATGCGTCAGGATAGCGCCGGTCGGGTTGTTGGGATAGGGGAGAACCAGCAATTTCGTGCGGGGCGTGATGGCAGAAGCCAGACGGTCCGGCGTCAGTTTGAAGTTGTCTTCCGGCCGGGTCTCAAGCAGGACGGGCGTACCGCCGGCCAGCGTGACAAGCGGCGCATAGCAGACAAAGGAGGGAACCGGAACAATGACTTCATCCCCGGGATCAAGCAGGGCGCGGATGCCCATGTCAATGGCTTCGCTCCCGCCGACGGTCACACAGATCTCCCGCGCCGCGTCGTAACACAGTCCGAACCGGCGGGAAAGATACTCCGCAATCCCGTTTCGCAATTCGTCGAGACCGGCGTTGGAGGTATAATAGGTCTTCCCCTTTTCCAGACTGCTGATGGCGGCTTCACGGATATGCCAGGGCGTCACAAAGTCGGGCTGGCCTACCGTGAGAGCCACAACATCCTGCATCCCTACCAGCATATCAAAAAACTTCCGTATGCCGGACGGTTGAAGAGAGGATACCCGCTTTGAAAGAATCGAATCGTAAGAGATCATATCAAGTCATTTTCCCTTTCATCGATTTCATCCGTTGCAAAGAAAATGTCATTTTCTTTATATTTTTTCAGGATAAAATGCGTACCGGTGGAAAGCACCATTTCCTGCGAAGAAAGTTTTTCTCCGACAAAAAACGCCACCTCGTTCAACGTACGACCTTCCACCACAACGGAAAAATCAAAACCGCCGGACATCAGATAAATGCTTTTCACTTCCGGATAATTTCTGATTTTTTGCGCAAATTTGTCATAGGCATAGGCTCCCCGATGGTCGATCTTAATTTCAATCAGCGCACGGACAGGCTCTTCCCCTGCCTTTTCCCAATCGATCAGGGTACGCCGGCCGAGGATCACGCCGTCTTTTTCCCATTGTCCGAGCATGGCACGCAATTCTCCGACTTCTTTATGGTACATACGCGCCAACGTTTCCGGCGTGAGGGTTGCGTCTTTTTCAATCGCTTTCAATATAGAATTCATGAGATTCCTCCGGAAAAGTTTTTCATTCAGTGTAGCAAAAAAATGTTTTTTTGTCAAGTGATACGGAATATTCGGCTAAAATATGAACAAAATAAAAATAAAATTTGACAAACCCGATAAGAAGGTGTATAATATAGCGGATATGCGAGACTTTCAATCTGAAAGGGAGGACATATGATCGTTGTCAAGGAAGTGAAGACGAAGCGGGAATTACGCGCTTTTGTGCTTTACCCTCAAAAATTATATAAGGATTGCCCGCAGTTTGTCCCTTCAATGTACGGAGACGATATATCAAACTGGAACCGTAAAAAGAACCCCGCTTTTTCGTACTGCGACGCCAAATGCTTTCTGGCCTATCGCGGGAAAGAGATCGTCGGCCGTATCGCCGCGATTCTCAGCCGTAAAGCCAATGAAAAATGGGGAACAAACCGGATGCGCTTTTCCCAGGTAGACTTTATCGACGACCCGGAGGTTTCCGACAAACTTTTTGAAACGGTGGAGAATTACGCCCGGGAGATGGGGTGTGATGAAATACACGGACCGCTCGGATTTTGCGATCTGGACCCCGAAGGCATGCTGGTGGAAGGGTACGAGCGGCGGAATATGTTCATTACATATTATAACTACCCTTACTATATCGAACATATGGAACGCCTCGGGTATCTGAAAGCCGTTGACTGGATGGAATACAAGATATTTACGCCGAAACAAGGCAGCCGCGAAGCCGCCATGCTGGAAAGAGTCTCCAGCCATGTGATGAAGGCAAACAATCTCCATGTCGCCAATATCCGACATCAATCACAGTACAAGCCGCTGGTCGAGAAGGTTTTTCAGCTGGTGAATATCGCGTATGCGCATCTGTACGGTGTGGTGGAGTTGAATGATCGGCAAGTCAAACGTTATGCTAAAAAATTCGCGCCGCTTGTGAATCCGAAGTATACTTGCTTTATTATGGATGAACAGGAGAACATGGTGGCCTTCGGCGTGACGGCTCCCTCCATGGCCGCCGCACTCAAAAAAAGCCATGGTCGCCTTTTCCCCTTCGGCTGGTTAGGGGTCCTGCGCGCGCTCCGCAGGAACAATGCGCTGGATATGTTCCTGATCGCCGTGCATCCCGAAATGCAGACAATCGGCGTTAATGCCGCCATTTTGAACCATATTATGAAAAACGCATGGGAAACCGGGATCGAATACGCAGAAACAGGCCCTCAGCTTGAAACAAATTCCAAGATTCTTTCCCAGTGGAATATCTTTGAAAAGGAACAGCACAAGCGCCGTCGGTGCTTCATCAAGAAGCTGGATGTGTAAAAACTGCCGGAACGATTGCCGCAAACAGGAGTCAGGAGCCTGCTTGCGGCAGTTTTTATACGCTTTTTCCGGTTATTTCATTTCCCGTAACGCATGCAAAGCGTCGCCAATCCCGCCTACCGCGTCGATCAGACCGCAGTCTACCGCTTCCTGCCCTTCCAGCACCGAGCCGATGTCATTGGCCAAAATGTCGGTGCGGAGCATAATCCCGCGCAGGGTTTCGGCATCAATACGCGAATGCGACGAAATAAAGCGGAGAATGCGGTTCTGCATTTTTTCAAGATAATCGAAACTCTGATACACTCCGATCACCAGTCCGCTTGTCCGAACGGGGTGGACCGTCATGGTCGCGCTCGGAACAATGAAACTCTTTTTCGCCGCGACGGCCAGCGGTACGCCGATTGAATGCCCACCCCCCAGCACGACCGAGACGGTGGGTTTTGTGAGCGACGCGATGACTTCGGCCATGGCAAGCCCGGCTTCCACATCGCCGCCGAGCGTGTTCAGCAGAATGAGGATTCCCTCGATCTCATCGCTTTCTTCCAGCGAGATCAGTAAGGGGATCAGATGATCGTATCGGGTGGATTTCTGGTTCCCGTCCAGAATGGTGTGTCCTTCGACCTGCCCGATGATATTGACGCAGAAGAAGCGTTCGCGCGCGTTCCCCGCTTCCACACTGCCGAGTTCTTTGATGTCTTCCCGCAAGGCCTCTTTTTTTTCTTCCTGCCCGTCTTTTCTGTCATCTGACATCGATGTTCCCTCCTTCGGAATGATTTTCTTGTAGTTTTTCCGAAAATCTTTGGTTTTACTCATTTACAACGACAAGAATATGTGGTACAATATTCAAGGTATGAGTTTTGTCGATTCAAGATGAATTTCAAACTTCAGACAAGGAGAAAGAGTATGAAGATTTTGGTTGAAACCTCTGCCCGTCATGTTCATCTGACGCAGGAGGCAGTGGAGACGCTTTTCGGCGCCGGCCACGAACTGACAAAAAAGAAAGACCTGAGCCAGCCCGGGCAGTTTGCCTGCGCCGAGAAAGTTACGATCATCGGGGAAAAAGGGCAGATCACGGCCAGCGTGTTGGGGCCTGTCCGTGCGGCCAATCAGGTGGAACTTTCCCTGACCGATGCGCGCACGGTCGGTGTGCGTGCGCTCGTCCGCGAGAGCGGGGATATTGCGGGAACCGCCGGCATCCGTCTTGTCGGGCCTGCCGGTGAAATCGAACTGAAAGAAGGCGTGATAGCGGCACAACGCCACATCCATCTGACCCCTGCCGACGCGGCGGCTGCCGGTCTTGCCGACAAGCAGATCGTTTCGGTGAAGCTGGACACGCCCCGCCCCCTGATTTTCGGCGGTGTGGTCGTCCGTGTGAGCGAAAAATTCGCCCCTGCCATGCATATCGATACCGATGAATCAAACGCCGCCTGCGCCTCTGGCGAGGTCTTTGGCGAAATTCTGGCCTGAGAACAATCATCCAAAGACGGATAGGATAGGAGAAGGAATATGAGCAAATGTAAGTATGCAATGAGTACCGAAGTGACCGGTATGTGTACCGTTGCCCAAGGGCCGAATCACGGCCCCGCCCCGTTGCCCGAAGAAGGCAAATGGGTAAAGGCACGGAAAATCGAGGACATCTCCGGCTACACGCACGGGGTGGGCTGGTGCGCTCCTCAGCAGGGAGCCTGCAAACTTTCCCTGAACGTCAAGGAAGGCGTGATTCAGGAGGCGCTGGTCGAAACGATCGGTTGCTCCGGCATGACCCATTCCGCCGCCATGGCGGCGGAAATCCTGCCCGGCAAAACGATTCTGGAAGCCCTGAATACGGACCTTGTCTGTGACGCAATCAATACCGCTATGCGGGAGCTGTTTTTGCAGATCGTGTACGGTCGTACCCAGTCGGCATTCTCGGAAGGCGGCCTGGTTATCGGTGCCGGTATGGAAGACCTCGGGAAAGGTGCGAGAAGCATGGTCGGCACGATGTACGGCACCCGTGAAAAGGGTGTGCGGTATCTGGAAATGACCGAAGGATATTGCACCAGGATGGCGCTGGACGCAGAAGACCAGGTAATCGGATATGAGTTTGTTTCTCTCGGCAAGATGACCGATTTTATCAAGAAGGGCATGGAGCCGAACGAAGCCTACGAAAAGTCCCGGGGTACATACGGCAGATTTGATGAGGCGGTCAGATATATTGACCCCCGCAAAGAATAAGGAGGAAAGAACGATGGCATTGTTTGAGGGATATGAAAGACGCGTGGATAAAATCAACGCCGTCCTGAAAGAATACGGAATTTCCTCTATTGAAGAATGTAAAAAAATCACGCTGGATGCCGGTATCAACTGTGACGAGATCGTTCGCGGAACGCAGCCGATCTGCTTTGAAAACGCAGTCTGGGCCTATACCGTCGGCGCGGCAATCGCGCTGAAAACGGGTTGCCGCCGGGCGGCCGATGCGGCTGCTGCCATCGGAATCGGTTTGCAGTCCTTCTGCATCCCCGGCTCGGTTGCCGAAAACCGGAAAGTCGGTCTCGGCCACGGGAATCTCGGCAAAATGCTCCTTTCCGAGGAGACCGAATGCTTTTGTTTCCTCGCCGGGCATGAATCTTTTGCGGCGGCGGAAGGCGCAATCAAGATTGCTTTGAACGCCAACAAGGTGCGCAAAAAGCCCCTGCGCGTTATCCTGAACGGGCTTGGAAAGGATGCCGCCTTCATCATTTCGCGTATCAACGGGTTCACCTATGTGAAGACCGAGTTCGATCCTTACAGCGAGACGGTCAAGGTCGTTTCCGAAACGCCTTATTCCAAGGGGCCGAGAGCCGCCGTCAAGTGCTACGGTGCCGATAACGTGCCGGAAGGCGTTGCCATCATGCAGCTTGAAAATGTCGGCGTTTCGATCACCGGTAACTCCACCAACCCGACCCGCTTCCAGCATCCGGTTGCCGGCACTTATAAAAAGTGGTGCATCGAGAACGGCGTGAAGTATTTCTCGGTCGCTTCGGGCGGCGGAACCGGCCGTACCCTGCATCCCGACAACATGGGGGCAGGTCCTTCGAGTTACGGCATGACCGACACCATGGGTCGCATGCACTCCGACGCGCAGTTTGCCGGTTCTTCTTCGGTTCCCGCGCATGTGGAAATGATGGGACTGATCGGTGCGGGCAACAACCCGATGGTCGGTATGACCGTGGCGGTTGCCGTTGCGGTGGAAGAAGCCGCAAAAGCCGGAAAATTCTGATCTTCCCGTGTGGAAGGCCCCCGGATTCGGGGGCCTTTTCCTTTTTCTTTTTCTCTGCGCGGGTCATGAGGCCGTCACCGAAAAACGCGCGTCCGGTACAGGATTTTGCCGAAAAACGCGTTCCGGGCATAGGGCATAGATCCCGGGATTGATAAAAGTGAGGTCAGCGCGGCGGGAGAGAAAGAGGTTCTCCGATTTTTGCCGCCCCGAACCGAGAATCCGAAAGCCCGCGCAGATAATTTTCCGGCCGGTGGTCTTCAACCGGGGAAAGAGAGGTCTTTTTTCCTACCTCTATCATCCTTCCCGCATGACGGTAGCCGAGCAGGGCCGGAGGAATGTGCGTGACGAGATCCCGGCCGTTCCGGATGACGGCAAATTGAAGAAAGGTCTCTTGCACGGCGCGGCGGGGTCTTCCCCACAAAACCCGGGGGCAACCGTAGCCGTAACCGTAAATTTCCGTGCGGATATCCGGGCGCAGGAGCAGGCAGGCTTCGTAACAGAGCAGAGCCAGCGCCGCGCCGTGCGAGTATCCGCCGATACGGATACGGTCGGTCATTTTTGCGCAGATCAGCGGCCTCAGTATCGGTTCCACCGCCCGGAATACGCGCAAAAATCCCCGGTGGGCATAATGGCGTTGCCCGTCGCCGCCGTATTCCGCCGCAGGGAAATCGAGGTTATTGCACCAGTCTGTCCGGCCATTGCTCCATTCAAAATACAGAAAGAGAGTTCTCCCACGCCGGAAAAATGCATAGGAAGCGTCCTCTTGCGGTAGATGCGTATATCGTACCGCAAGAATTTCTTTGTAAAACTCAAGTATCGTCATAATCGCTCCGTATTCCTCTTTTTCAGCATATACGGAGAGCAAAAATGTGTGCGGGGAGCCGGGGAACTTGTCGTTTCCGGCATTTGGAATATCAGCGAGAATACTTACAAATTCCGCGCAATTTACAAGTTGAACTTGACAATTCCGCACGTTTCCGATATAGTAAAAACAGCAAAAGACCGTATCAAAAAATAAAAGGAGAACGAAATGTACAGTATCGGAACCGATCGGTTTTTGTACGGGATCGGCGAGAGAGGGGAAAACCTTTTCTTCCGGGATTTGCGTGACGGGACCGATTATTTGTCCAAAGAGAATTCTTATTGCTCCTACATTACGCACCATGACGAGAGCGTTGCTTTTCCCGTCTCTGCGCAGGCGGAAGGGGCGGAAATGCTCCTTGTGACCTATTCGGACGGAAACCGCGCGAAAATCGGCTTTGAAAGGCGCGGAGAATATGTGATTTGCACGCTTCTTTCTGTGGATTCCGAAGATTTTCTGAAACTGGCCTTTGTCAACATCCCCGTTGCGATTGAATACGGCGAGTATCTGTACGGAGATCGGGAGGAGAGCTTTACGGCAACCATGATGGGGCTGACCTGCGCTACCCGTATGGCGGAGCATCCCGGCCGCAATCTGATCTTGCGGGCAGAGGGGTATCCGAAAATCGGCCTGCACGGAACGCACGGGCATACCGACCGGCCGGTACGTGCCGCAATCTTCGGCGCGCCTGACGGAAAAACGCGCGACATCATGAAGTCCGTGATGGAAGAGATTCCGGACGGCGAATTGCCGAAAAGCAAAAAGGGCGGACCTTATGCCCTTGATTGCCGGGATGGCCGGCGTACCTATTCCACTATTTCATCGGATATCCGGGTAGAGGATGTTCCCGAGCTTATCGAGCGTTGCCGCCGCTTGCGGATCACGGCGCTTTCTTATCACCAGGGGGCCGGGTATGTACAGGGCGATTTCGCTTTGAATCGAGGGGTTTATCCGAACGGAGCGGCGGATCTGCACCGCGTGATGGACATGTTGCATGAAGCCGGAATCCAGATGATGCTGCACACCTATACCTTCTTCATCGGGCATGCGTCACGTTATATTTCTCCGGTTCCGCACCCGGACCTTGATGCGATCTGCCATCTGACGCTGGCGGAGGATATCGATGAAAACACAAAAGAGATACGCTTTCTTGAATCGCCGGAACTGGTTTCGGAGACATATTCGTATTCGCTTGTCAGCTCCCCGTATCTGAAACTCGGAAACGAGTTGGTCCGCTTCGGCTCTTTGCGGCATGAACCGCCGTATGCTTTCCTTTCCTGTGAACGCGGAGCGCACAACACGCGCGCGTCGGCGCACCGGGCGGGGGAGATTTTTACCCAACTCAAAGAATACTTCTGTTTCATTCTTCCCAAGGCCGATTCCCGGCTTTTCTATGAAGTGGCCAAAAATACGGCGGATTTCTACAATGAGTTCGGCTTTGACGGTTTTTATATGGATGCGATCGACGGGGTCTTTGCGCTTGAGGGAAATGAATACGCATGGTATTACGCCATGGAATTCATCACCGAGGTTTTCAATCATCTCAAGAGCGATCCGGTTTTTGACTGCTGTTATAATCCGCAGTATACAGCCTCCTTCTATGCAAGGAGCCGTTACGGTGCGCTTGACCATGCTTCCCGCGCTCAGCGCGAGTTTACGGATGCACATGTACTGTATAACGATACGACCGCCGAGCGGATGTTTGAGCCGCCGGAGCTCGGATGGTGGAGCTTTCTGGCGGAGCGTTCCCATCGGCCCGGCTGGCAGACCCGCCTGATGCGGGAAGAGGACGTTGCGTATCTGTATAACCGCGTCATAGCCACCGACGCGTCCTTCTCCTATAACACCAACGAATTGCAAAGCCCGGAAAAAAATCCGATGCTCCCGCGTCAGGTCGGGGTGATACAGCGGTATGAGGACGCCCGTCCGTTTCTGCATCTGACCCCGGACGAAAAACGCAAACTGCGTTCCCCCGGGAAAGAATACGCTTTGGCAGAGGATGATGCAGGCGCGCCTTTCTTCCGCCCGGCCAAAACACAAGAACTCCATTTTGCGGCCAAAGACGCAACAAAAGAAGTAGCCGAAAATCCCTTCGCGCCGGTCAAGCCGATTCTGCGCCTCTTTGCCCTGACGGGTACGGACGCGACCGGCGAGACGATCACATTACCCGCGCCGGCGGAAGCGCTTGGCGATCACACGGAGTATCCTGCGTCGGCGGACGGCGCAGGGGTCGCGGCCGGTGAAAATACGGCCGTTCACTTCTCGGTACACGGGGATGGCTCCGGGGCGATTCTGCGCCTGCGGTTTTTGCGGCAGTTGAAAGGATTGCCGAAAGGACAGGCCGATTATTTTGTGCGGGTTGATTTCACCGGTTGGCGGGAGTTCTCTTTCTATGAAACGCAGAACGAACGCGATCCGTATGGAAAATTTGAACCGGCGAGGCTTACCTATCGCGTATTCAGCGATGTGGGCGCATTATACAGCGCGTATACCCAGATCGAGACTTTTGAACGGATTGACCGGATCGTGCTGGACATCCGGGGAGAACATAGCGACATCCGGATCGGAAACATTACCCTGCGCCGGCCGCGCGTTATCCGATATGAGTCTCCGTCGCTGAAGATCGGCGGGCAAACCGTCCTCTTCCCCTGTACGCTGGAGAGTCAACAAGCCATCGAATGCGACGCAGAGGGCAATACTGTACGATTGGATGCTTACGGGCGCGTCCTGCAAACGCTCCCGCACACCGAACTTCCCGATCTGGCGACAGGCGGAACAACCGTTACGGTCGAGTACGGTACGACAGACAACGAGGCAAAATTCGATCTGGTCCTGTATCTTGTAGGAGACGGGAAATTGTAAAGAAAACGTTGCAAAAATGACAAAAAAGCAGCGGAGCCTTTCTGAGAAGAGGCTCCGCTTTTTATGACGGATGCGCTTGCCGACTGCCGGAATTCCGGGTCGTTTTGTACGCGCTTTCGGTTTCACGGGGTCTAAAACGGCTCTTTGGTTCCCCGGCCGTTTTCCGGGTCGTTTTGTACGCGCTTTCGGTTTCACGGGAATTTTTGCGGGCTTTTCGTGCGGCATTGCGCTTTCGGCCAACGACACGGCGATGGCCGGCGGGCGGCAGCAAAAAGAAAACTCCGGGCCAAAGCCCGGAGTTTTGGTGGGGGATGGTGGATTCGGACCACCGAAGGCAAAGCCAGCAGATTTACAGTCTGTCCCCTTTGGCCACTCGGGAAATCCCCCATAAAATGCCGTGGAGCTGGTGGACGGACTTGAACCCCCGACCTGCTGATTACAAATCAGCTGCTCTACCAGCTGAGCTACACCAGCGTCTTTCCCAGCAACGCGCTTATTATACCATGCGTATGACTTATTGTCAAGGGGTTTTTCAAAAAATCCCGGTTTTTTCGGGATATTCACGCTTTTTCGGCCAAAGCGACGCGGACTTTTCCGGCGACGACGGGGGGTTCAGAAAAAAGAGAGGATAAACATGCCGAGGAAGGAAAGAAACGCCAGCAGAACGCCGGGAGAAAGCAGTAACTTCGCCCGACCTTCTTTCGGAATTTCCACCATCGGGGCAGAAAATTTAATCCGGCGGATCCGCAGGGCGAAAAGAAGAACTCCCGCGAGAACAAGAACAAAAACCGTGCCGAAATAGAGAATCAACGCGAAAAGACGCGGAGCCAGCGCGGCCAATTCTTCCGGAGTCAGGACTCCGAGGTCGGGCAGGTCATGTAAGCCCAATCGGCGAGAAAGCAGAAGGGGGATGACCGAGCCGCAGAAATTGATGGACATATGGAGCAGGTAGGGATAGCGGAGTTTCCCGGTTTTGCAGTAAAGATATGCAAAGATGGATCCCAGCGCGGCGGCATAAAAGAATTGTACAAAATTCCCGTGAAACAGGCCAAAAGCAACGGCCGAGATGAGAATGGAAAACTTTTCTCCGAACGGGAGCAGGCGGTCAATCAAGACCCGGCGGAACATGAATTCTTCGACAAACGGCCCGATAACCACCGCAAAGATCACAACCAGAATCAGCGGAGACTTCTCAATCAGGTCGGTGGCGGTGGAGGAAGAGGAAGTGCCGAAAATCGCGTTGGTGATGGCCGTCAGCAGAGAAGAGAAATAATTAAAAATATAGACGGCGGCAAAAGAAATCAGAAAATAGACAAGAAACGTGACCGGCCGGACGCGCTCGGATGCAAAGGGCCTCTTGCCGGACAGCGGCGTGACGATCAGTAAAAAGGCGGGAAACCCGAAAAGATACATCGTTCCCATCGACAGAAGCCATGTTCCGGTAATGCTTTCGGTGACGGGCAGAGAAAAAACAGAGCAAAAGAAAAGAACGGCAAACTGGGCGGCGTAAGTAACGGCAAAGAAACCGGCAATACCGAAACCGATCCGGGAAATACGTCTTCTGACTTCACCGTGGACGCGCAACTCTTCTTGATTCATACAATTCTCCATTCTGCCGCCGGCACGCCGACACAAACGGGATGAAGCCGGCGGACAGCGATATTCGTCATCATCATCGTTTTGCGACATGCTGCCGTTGTCCGGGTCGAACAAACATTGCTTCACCCGAAAATCCGCGGCGACGTGTTGTGTTTTTTAATTTTTTGTATAGTATTGTTTACATGTTTTCATCTTCTTCAAAACGGGCCCGGATGCTTCCGGCATATTCGGTAGGCGACATGTGCTCATGCCGGCGGAAAAAGCGGGTAAAATAGTGGACCGAGGAAAAGTTGAGTGTTTCGGCAATCTCTGTGACGGTATGCCCGCCTTCCCGGAGCAGAATCCTGGCGTGGCGCAAACGCAGGCCGGCAAGATATTCCATGACGGTGCCGCCGGTCACGCGCCGGAATTCTTTCGCGAGAGTCGTTTTATTGGTGCCGAAAAGAAAGCATAGCTCCTCTATCGTGATTTTTTCGCGGAAGTTGTTGTCGAGATAGCGAAGAACTTCGCCGGTGCGCAGATCATTTGCCGTACGCACTTCCCCCACGGGGTGTTCGTTCCCTTCTTCCCGGATCAGTTTGATGAGAAAACATTCGAGCATGTTCCGGATGAGCTGATCGGCGCCGAAGGGGAAGTTTTCACGTTTTTTCATGTCGGTCTGATTCGGGATATCATAGGGGGGGAGAAAAACATTGCGCCCTTCTTTGACGATCTCGATCAGCATTTTTTGCAGGCCTTCTGAAAGCGCCGTGGGCCGGCCGGAAAAAGCAAAGAGGCGGAGAGAGGTGCATTCAAATCCGATAATAATCAGGTTCGGAGCTGTCTGCCCGCAAAAGAGCGAATGTTCTCGCCCGGCGCGGTGGATCAGCATCTCATTCTTTCGCAGAATGCCGCTGTAATCGGGCGTTTTGACCGTGATCTCGCCGCTGTCAACATAGATCAACTCACAAAACGGGTGGAGGTCGCGGTGGGTGGTGTAGTGCGGCGGCATTTCAAAGTATTGCATGTTTGCCAGCCGCGTAACGACCAGTTCGGTCCGGAATTCTTTCAGACTGCCCGTATCCATACCGTCCTCCGTTTCTGTATGCTTTTTATAATGACAGTATAACACGAACCTTGCTTTTTGTAAAGTATGAGGCATAAAATATTGAAATTTTGCAAAAGAATTTACGATTGTGCAAAAAAGAGTTTCAATTCTCCAAATACAAACGCGACAGAAAGATTTATACTACAATCAGAACCATATTGTATGTTCTGTACCAAATTTATCCGAAAAGGAGAAAAATCATGCAGAGAGTATGTATCCCCGATTCTGAATACCGGGAAAGAATTGCCCGTGCCGCCAAGCTCGTCCGCGAAAGAGGGCTGGATGTCATGGTTGTCTCTTCCACGGAATCCGATTACGCGAACGCCCGTTATTTCAGCGGTTTCTGGCCGCTTTTTGAACGTGCCGGCGTTGCCATTTCCGCCACCGGCGAGGCCGCTTTGATGGTCGGTCCCGAATCTAAAATTTTTGCGGCTGATTTCGCCAAGATTGACAAAATCTTTGTCTTGAAGGAATTCCGTGAATCTGCCGACCCGGCGTATCCCGAACTGCATGCCGATAAGTTTGCCGATGTCTTCCACGCGATCGGCGTCCGCGGCGAGAACATCAAGATCGGCCTCGGCAGTTATGTGGAATGCACGCTCCCGATTTTTGAAGGACTGCGCAACGACTTCCCGAAGGCTGAGATTGTCATGTGCAATGACATCATGGTCGAGCTCCGCAAAACCAAGAGCGAAAACGAACTTGCCTGCATTCAGGAAGGTTTCCGTATTATCGAAAAGGCGACCGACGCGGTGATTGCCGCTCTGCACCCCGGCGTGACCGAACTCCAGATGGTCGGCGTGGCGCAGAAGGTGATCTATGAAGAAGGCGCGGAATACGAAGGCCTCCCGATGTATGTTTTCAGCGAAGCGTCCACCAGCCATGCCATCAGCCGCTCTTCTTATCGTGAAATCAAAAAGGGCGATATCGTTCAGCTCAACCTTTCCGCCAAGATCGACGGGTATTCTCCCGCCATCGGTCTGCCGGTTATCATGGGCAAGCTGGAAGGCGAACGCCGCCGCGTCGTTGAATTCTGCCATGAGGCGCACAAGTGGACCTGCAGCCAGATCAAAACCGGCCGTATCGCCAGCGATATCGCCAAAGACTTCCTGAAACTCTATCAGGACAACGGCTTTGCGGACAACTATGTCTACGGGCCCTGCCACGGAACCGGTATGATCGAAGTTGAAGCGCCGTGGATGGAAACGACTTCCGATTATCCGCTTGAAACCAACATGACCTTCCAGGTAGACACCTTTATTTCCGGCAAGGGCTTCGGCTGTCGCTGGGAGAAGGGGATCGTCGTGAAGGAAAACGGCATCCATTCCATGACCGACTATCTTGAAAAGCACGGCCTGATTGAACTCGATTTCTGATTCTGATAAAGAGGTGCGTTATTCATGAAACTTGAATTTGCTATGCCCCGTGAAGTCCAGGACGCGCAAAAACGGAACATTCCGTTGGTTCTGGCCGGCGGTACGGTAGAATATCACGGTCCTCACTGCGCTTACGGTTGCGACAGTCTCGTGGCGGAAGGGCTTATCGAAAAATTGGCAAAGGAAAAAGAACTTCTGGTTGCGCCTACGGTTCATTACAGTCCGTCAAGTTATGCGGTCGGCGATGAGACCAGCGGCACGGTACATGTGGAAGAAAACGCGTTTGAAGAATATCTCTTTTATACCTTTTACAGTTTTCTGGCTTCCGGTTTCCGCAATATTTATGTGGTCATTCATCACCAGTATGAGCAGGAATCCCTGATGCCGATGACGCTTTCTTACATGAAGGCCGCCAAACGCGCCACCATGCGGTACATGGAAAAGACCCGCGGGCAGGGCTGGTGGGGGAGCGAGGACTACGCCTCCTACTATGCAAACCTGGAGGGCGGAGACAATCCCTTCGGCTGGATCAAAGTCATCCCCACGATGTCCACCGAGGTGCAAAACGCCACCGGTTACGACCATGCCGGAGAGTTTGAGTCCTCAATTCTGATGGCTCTCTACCCCGAAGCGGTCGATCTTTCCAGGATTGATGATAAGTATCATTGGTTCACGCAGAGTGCCCGTCGTGCAAACGCGGAACTCGGACAGAAGATGGTGGACGCTTCCCTCGCATACCTGCGCAAAGCCATTGTCTGATTTTTCTTGCTTGTGCCTCCCGGGATTCCTTCCCGGGAGGCTTTTTTATAAGACCGACAGCAAAAACCGGGCATAAGTTCCAATAGGGAACCGGCGCTTTTTGTGCATTATGCCACTTTCTTTTTTGATTGAAATTTGCTATAATAAATAATAGAAGGAATAAAAATTTGTGCAGAAACAACAAAGAGGAGGAACGAATGTTTGAGATAGGAAGTTATATGGTTTACGGCACGAACGGCGTTTGCCGCGTGACGGATATTTGCGTTTCTCCTTTTGACAAGCACGACAGCCGTCGCTACTACGTACTGAAACCGGTCAGCGGACCCAGTGAAGCCGTTATCTATACCCCGGTGGACAATGACCGTGTTCCGATGCGCGCACTCCTTTCCCGGGAAGAAACCGAAGCGTTGCTGGGGCGCCTGCCTTCCATACCGAAATTACTGGTCGAAGTGGAGAAGATGCGCCGGGAAATATACCGGGCAGTTATGAATGCGGCGGACCCCGATTCTTATATCGCACTGATAAAAACCGTGAAGGAGCGCCGCAGTGAATTCGCCGGAACGACCCGTCGATTACCGGATTTTGAGTCGGAATACGATTCAACGGCCCGCCGGCACTTGTTTACTGAACTGTCGGTCGTGCTGGGGATCCCCATGGAGAAAATTGAAGAACACATTCGCAAAAAGGCCGATGTTGCCGCCGTGTAAAGACCCCTCGCCGGGTCTTTTTCATTTTTATTGAAAAATAAGACCGCAATCATCCGGCGGATAAAATAAACAATAAAAACAATATTTCAAAATATGATATTTATAATAAATATCATTTTTTAATTTCCGAAATAAAATAAAATATTTATTTTCAAAAAATAAATTCCCCGGATTCGGGAAAGAAAAATGCGCGCCGGGCGAAAAAATTGTAAGGAAATTCAATAAAGCAATCCCGAAAAAGCCAGGCGTCCGCGGCCAAAACCGCCGGCGCGCGTTTTTTATTTTGCAAAAATAAAAAATATTCAAAATAAAAATCAAAATAAATAAATCAAATTTATTTCATGATTTTTATACAATAAATTAAGCGGCAAAAATTATTTATAATGCAAAAATAAATAAAAAATTAAATAAACAGCAACACGAAAATAAATAAAAAATAAAAAAACGGCAAAGCCGTTTTTTTGTCATCAAGCGTTTTGCGTCAAAAGAAAAAGCGAAGGAAACAAAAAACCGAAAGCGCAAAGAGTTGAAAGAGAAGGGCGCGAACGAAAATGCGAAAAGGGAAAGGCAAAACACAGGAAAAAGCGTGAAAAAAGGAGAGCGAATGGGTCAAGCGGGGCCACGCAAAAGAGAAACGGTTCTATTACAGGTTGCGGAAAAGCGTTGCGCCGTATTCGCACAGCGCGTGGTCTTCTTCACCGGTTCCGCCGCTGATGCCCAGCCCACCGGCCAGGGTATCCCCGTAAAAGAGCGGGATTCCGCCGCCGAAAGTGATAATATCCGTCGCGTTTTGCAGTCCTTGAAAGGTTCCGCCTTTTGCCACCAGGGCAGAAAGCTCAGCGGTCGGCATCCGGACGGAAACGGCGGTACGCGCTTTTTTGATTGCAACATCAAAGCTGATGAGGTATGCCCCGTCCATCGCATGGACGGCAATCGGGTTGCCATCCGCATTGCAGACCGCAATCACGGCAGCTTTGTTATTCGCTTTTGCATAGGTTTCAATCTTTGCAATCAGAGAGGTGGCTTTTTCAAGGTCCATCATTTTCTTTACCCCCAGCCGGGCAAGCACGGCTGTAACAAGAGCTTCGGTATCCGGCGCGCACGGCGTTTTTTCGGGGTCGGCCGGGGCTTTTTGTCCGGGCGCAATCGGGTTTTGGGCAGGAGAAACGTTTCTATTATCTATGCCGCGTTGCGGAGGCGTTTCGCGGGAAAAAGCCGCGCGCTCTTCTTTGGCAGAAAGCGCCAAAAGCAGTGCGGGGGCGCGATTGGCCAAGCGGAAAAGTTCCGGCCGGGCGGGATAGACTTTGCCCATATGCGCAAGCGAACGTTCGGCCCGCCGCGCGACGGTGTAGGCGTACAGAAGGCGCGAGGAGGCTTCTTGCTTTCCTCCCGGAAACGCGCCGTCGTCGTTGGACGAAAGGGCTGGTTCCGCATTCCGTATCTCTTCTTCCAGCGCCGCAAGGGAGGAAGAGCCGGGGAGATGTCTGGCCATCCCGCCGGAACGGATAAACAGCCGAATCTCAACCAAAAGATCGAAGAGGCGGGTCAGGGAAGCGGCGGTTTCCGGTGTGACAACGCAACGGGCAAGCGAAAGCGCGGCGCAAAGTTCCTCCACATCCCCTAAAGCGCAAAGACGGATATCATCTTTTTGCAGGGGGGTGGGGGAAGAAAGCGTCGTTTTTCCGTTATCGCCTTTCCCGGTATAATGTGTCATGTTTTTCTCCTGAAAAATTGTGGGGAGAACCAAGCCGCCCCACCGGCCGCTGTATCCGGACCGGATATAGAAATCTACACAATATATTGTAGCGTATTCTGTCTGATATGTCAAGGGATGCCGGCATCATTTTTCAAATATTTTGACGGAGCTTTTTCGATATGGCGTAAAAACGGAAAAAAGTTTCGCACCGTTTGATGAAAAAACGGCGATAGTATAGAAAAACCCGGCCGGAGCGAGAACCCGCAGAAAAAGAGCGGATGCTGGCCCGACCGGGGCAAAAGCCGGAATCAGACTCCGGAATAAGCGGAGAAACCGCCGTCAACCGGAAGGACAACGCCGGTCACAAAGCTGGCACCGTCCGAAAGCAGGAAGAGCAACGCGCCCAGCAGTTCTTCCGCCTCGCCGAAACGGTTCATCGGAGTACCGCGCAGAATTTTGCCGGTGCGGGCGGTCGGCTCTCCGTTTTCATTGAAGAGAAGCCCGCGGTTCTGCTTGGTGACAAAGAATCCGGGAGCAATCGCATTGACGCGGACGCCGGCATTGGCAAAGTGAACGGACAGCCACTGCGTGAAGTTGGAAACAGCGGCTTTGGCGGCGCTGTATGCCGGGATTTTGGTCAACGGACGATAGGCGTTCATCGAGGAAATGTTGATGATATTGCCGCCTTTGCCGGACGCGGCCATCTCCCGTGCGAAAATCTGCGTGGTGAGGAAAGCGGCGGTGACATTCAGGTCGAAAACAAAGCGGATGCCGTCCGGTTGAAGCGAGAAAAAGTCTTTTTTGTCCGGATCGGGAAGGTCACCCGCCTCGTAATACTCATTGTCCGTGGTGGCGCGGGGGTTGTTTCCGCCTGCACCGTTAACAAGAATATCGACCGGGCCGAATTCCCGCACAACGACATCGTGCGCGGCTTTCAAGCTGTCGGGATCAAGGCAGTCGGCCTTCACCATAAGGGCGCGCCCGCCCTCGCTTTGAATATCCGCGACAACGGCATTTCCGCTTTCTTCATTCCGGTCGATGATGGCGACCGAAGCGCCGCAAGCGGCCAAAGCGTGCGCAAAAGCCGAACAAAGCACACCGGCTCCGCCTGTAATGGCGGCCACTTTTCCGGTCAGGTCAATTTTGAAGGGAAGTTTCATTTTTTTACTCCTTACTGTGATATTTCTTTTCTGGGATTGATCTCGGTTTGCCCGTTGCCCCGGGGGGCGGAGTTTTGCGTCCGGTCCGAAAAGACGTAAAGCGGAACGCGCGGGCCATATATTTATTGTATCACGATTCTTTGCAAAGGTCAAGCGGAATGCGCGCATTTTCCGAGCGGTACAGGGCAAAAAGTGTGCGCATGGTGCGTGCCGCCGAAATCAGCGGAACCGGTACTTCGCCGCCGTTCCGGATAGCTTCGTAAAAAGCCCGGATGCAGAGAAGATGGCCACTTCCCCAGCAGACTTTTCCGTCAAGAGGGGGAAGCGTTTCATCAATCGGGATGGCCACGCCGTTTTGCATAACACGGCTGCGCGTCAGCGTGACAAGGGAGCCGTCCTTGCAAAAGACTTCAAAATAATTGGAAGCGGTCAGGGGAAAATCGTTGGTGGCGTACAGGCAGGCCTTTTCACCGCCGGGGAACGTAATCAGGCACTGCGCGTTGTCTTCGACCCGGGAGAAGGGGTGGTTATCGTATAAGGCAACCGACCCCTGCAAGGCCACAGGCGCTTCCGGAAAAGCACAGAGCAACAGGTCGAGCGCATGAATTGCCTGGTTGATCATCAGCCCGCCGCCTTCTTTTTGCGGTACGCCGTGCCAGTCATCCGCCGTGTAATACTCGCGCCCGCGGCACCACGTGACGAGGCAACGCGCGGCGGCGGGGCCGCCTCCGTCCCGGATGGCAGAGAAGAAAGCATGTACTTCCGGTAACATCCGATTCTGGAAAGAGACGGTGATGCGCGCCCGGCTTTTCCGTTCGGCCGCGAGAAGGCTGTCAAGCTCCTCTTCGGTAATGGAAACGGGCTTTTCAAGGTAGACATGAATCCCGCGCCGAAGCGCTTCCAGCGCCATTTCCGCATGCAGAAAATGAGGGGTGCAGATATGCACGGCATCGGGTTTCTCCTGATCCAGCATATCATGCCAGTCGGAATAGACCGCCGCGTTTTCCGCGTATGTCGCCGCCAGGGCCTCGGCTCTTTCCCGTCGGATGTCGCAGAGAGCCGAAAGGCGGGTCAGTGTGCAGTCCCGCAAGGACTGCGCGTGTATGCCGGCAATCGCGCCGCAACCAATCAGCGCTACCCGATATTCTTCCATAAATAACCGTCCGTTTTACTCTTTCTTTTCTTTTGCCGCTTGCGCCGCCTTGATTTTTTTGGAAAGCAACTTGTAGAAACGTTTCCCGTCTATCGGCATTTCGACCGTCTTGCCCTCCCAGCTTGAAAGATGCTGTGCGTTGGCGAAAGCGACGCCGTTGATGCCGTCGGTTCCCGGGGCGTAGAGTTCGCAAAGGCCGAGCAACGTATCCGCTACGTTGTTCAGAATCCCAACGTGCTGAGAATTCTCGCCGTAGACGGGAACGATTGTGGTCTTGGCGTGGTTTTGCGCCCATACTTCTTTTGCGGAGAAACAGAATTCGCGTTCATCCACATCGCAACGCGAGAAGGTCAGGCGGGTGGTGTCGAAAATCAGCGTACCGCGCGTACCCGTGATCTCAAAGCGGTTGGAACCCGGGAAATCGGCCGTGGTGGTGATGAAAGTGCCGGTCGCGCCGTTCGGAAATTCCACATAGGTCGTGACATCGTCCTCTACGTCAATCCGGTGCCATTTCCCGTAATGGCAGAAAGAATGCACACGACAGGGAGTCATGCCGAGAATCCACTGGAAGAGGTCGAGCTGGTGCGGGGCCTGGTTGTACAGTACGCCGCCTCCCTCTCCGTCCCAGGTGCCGCGCCATGCGCCGCTGTCATAATAGGCCTGGTTACGGTACCATGTGGTGATAATCCAGGAAGCGCGCTTGATTTCGCCCAGCTCGCCGTCCGCGATCATTTGCTTCATTTTGCGGAAGATGGGATTTGTCCGCTGGTTGAACATCATACCGAGCAGAACACCGGTTTCCTTCTGCACCCGGTACATGTCTTCTACCTGCAAGGTGTAAACGCCGGCGGGCTTGTCAACAATGGCGGGGATCCCGGCTCTCATGGAGGCGATGGCCGCGTCGGAATGACCGTAATGCGGAATCTCTACCAACAGGCAGTCAATGTTCCCGGAGGCCAGCATTTCTTCCAGAGAATTGTAAACCGGGCAGACCGGGCCGAATGTTTCAAGCCACTTGTTCCGGGCTGCTTCATCAAAATCGGCAATCGCGCCGATGCAACCGTTGCGGACATTTCCTTCGGTCAGGAGTTTTGTATAATAGGTTCCCTGGTTGCCGACGCCGAGGATGCCGAAACGGATTTTTTTCAGTTCCCGGGCAGTGAACACTCCGGGTTCGCTCTCCCGGTATCCGCCTTCTGTCAGCACGTGACGAAGCGCCGACGCGGCATACGCGAAAGCCTCTGTCGGACCGGAAAAACGCTTGGTCTTTCCGGCCAGACCGCGATCGTCAAAGTTTTCATATCCGCTGAATCCGGCGAGGTGCGGTTCCAGCGAAACAAAAACGTCTGCATCGGTGGTATCGCCGTAACGGACCAGAATATCCTTGATGCACCCTTCGCCCTCGCCTGCGGGCGTGATAATCGCTTCCAGGCCGAGAGCATCTTTGATATGAAAATAAGCGATTTTTTCGCGGCAGGCATCATATCCCGCGAGGGGGTCGTTGCCGGTCAGCACATAGTTGGCCGGATCATACACCGCGGCAAGGCCGGGAACGGCTTCCAGCAGATCGGCGACCTGTTTCGGGGCTTCGCCATAAATGTTCGTTTCGTTCTCGTGGCAGAGCGTGATACCTTCCGCAGAGGCATACGCGACCATTTCTTTCATCCGTCTGATGACTTCTTCACGGAATTCTTCATAACGCTTGTCGGGGATGAAGAAGGAGAAAACGCGCATTTTATCCGTGCCGAGCGTTTTGGCAACCGCGACGGCTTTTTTGAAGAGTTCAAAGTGCGGGGCAAAATCCTTTTCAATCTCGTATTTGCCGATCGGAGAGCCGAGAGAAGAGACGGCGATACCGGCATCGTCCAGCATTTTCCGGAAGGAGGCGATCTCTTCTCCGGTGCATTCGAGGATGCTGTGGCCGTTGAGCAGGCGAGGTTCGATATACCGGATATTGTTTGCCTGTAATGCCGCAATTTGGCCGGCAGCGTCGGCGGCGGCTTCATCGGCAAAACCGGTAAGAATATACTTAGCCATAAAAGACTCC
Organism: uncultured Eubacteriales bacterium; assembly: GCA_934434925.1. Lineage (GTDB taxonomy): Bacteria > Bacillota > Clostridia > Oscillospirales > CAG-272 > UBA1740. The sequence goes on from CAKSAC010000016.1 coordinate 24,485, forward strand.
TTTATTGATTTTGTATTCTGTTTTGCGGTCTGATAAATTTTTGGAGCGGAGGGCTTTATTTACCGAACAAGGGAGCCAGGTTCTTGTAACTGACAGCCATCTGTCCGATCGAATCCCCGAAGTCGGGAGCGTTGTCCTGTTCGACAAAAACGTTCTGAATACCGACTTCCCGGCAGGCGTCGTAAATCGGAGCAAAATCAATGATTCCCTCTCCGCACGGGCAAATCGGCCCCTGCGGTGCGGTTTTCATGTCTTTGAAATGGATATTGGTCATCCGATTGCCGAACCGGCGGATGAAGGCCACGGGATCCTGCCCGGCATAAACCGCCCAGTACACATCGAAGATGAAGTTAATCTCGGGACATTCCTCGGCCATGATGGTGAACATGGAAACCCCGCCGCCGAGATCGGCAAATTCATAGGAATGATTATGGAAAGCAAATGTCAGCCCCGCCGCGCGGATTTTTTGCGCCGCGAAACGCAGTTCCGTCAGTTGCGCGCGCGCGGTCTCCAGATCTTTGGGGCGACCGAGCCCGCCGATGCCGATTTCACTCGCGCCAAACAGTTTATGTTCCGCAATCAGCGCGTCGGTATCGTGAACGATACGTTCAAAAGGGGAGTGCGTGCTGGCGGCAGGAAGGTCAAATTCTGCAACACAAGCGGCGATGTCTTTTGCCGTGACAGATTCGCCCACGCCGGAAATCTGCACGGAATCATATCCGATCTCTTTGATGCGCCGGAAAGACTGACGCAATTCCTCCGGAGTCTTGCAAACGTCACGGATCGAATAAAATTGTGCGCCAAGCTTCATAATCCATACCTCTTTCAATTATATTTTGTTCAGAATGCACAGCAGTACATCTGATTCTATTGTAATATATCCGTGCGTGCTTTTCCATTGTCTAAATTGATAAAACTATTGCAAAAATTGCTCTTGTATGGTATAATAGAGCAAGATAGTAATTCTGCCGGAACGGCCGTGCCGGGAGAGTGTCGGAGTGCAGGAAGCGGACTGCAGAACCCCGAACGTCCGGTTCATGCAAAAAGGCCATACGGAAGCGAAAGGTGTGATACGGGATGGGACGCTATACAGCCAGCGAATACGGCAATATTCGGTTTTATTACTCGGTGGACGAACATCCGGTTCCGGCGGATTTTTCGCGCCATTGTCACGCGCATTACGAGATAATTTATGTTGTCAACGGGGCCGGGAAATATGTGATAGAGGGGGAGCGTTACGAACTTCGCCCCGATACGCTCATGCTCTTCCGCCCGGGTGAATTCCATTATGTTGACGTGCGGCCGGACGCGCGGTATGAACGCTATGTTCTCCATTTTTCCGCCGACAGGCTTCCGGAGACTGCGGATGCGGTTTTTCGTCTCTGCCAGAAACCGTTCGGGCAGGGGAATTTTTTCAAGGTGGACGCTTTGCCTCTCCCTGTCGCGGCTGTTTTTGAGAAATACCTCTGCCTTTCCAATCTGCCGCCGGAGGTGGCTTTGCCGCTCTCCCGCCTGCTCCTTTCCGAACTGCTGGTGGTTCTTGCGGCGGCCGATCCCGTCCGCGGCTCCATCCGGAAAGAGGAACCGCTCGGTGCCAGGGTCATCCGATACCTGAACGAACATCTTTCGGAACCCTTTTCTTTGGAGGGGCTGAGCAATCACTTTTATGTCAGCAAGTATTATCTTTGCCGCGCCTTCAAAGAGCATAACGGAATCTCAATCCTCGGGTATCTGAACGGAAAACGCGTGATGATGGCGCGCCAACTTATCGAAAGCGGCGAGACGGCCGCCGTGGCCGCCGAACGGGTGGGCTTTTCGGATTATTCCACGTTTTATCGCGCTTATCGAAAGGCATATGAAAGATCCCCCGCCGAAAGTCGCCCCGGCAGTAAAGAACGCCGGGTGCGCGAAAAGCAGGGGATGACAGATAACCGGGAAAAGGAGCAAGCGGCAAAATGAATCAGACACAATCGCGTAGTGAAGAAGAAAAATACCCGCTCCTTTGCCGGATTCATACGCCGGAAGATATGCGGGCGCTCCCGGAGGAAGAGATGCCGGCGCTGTCCGAAGAGATCCGGGCGTTTTTGCTGGAAAAAATCCCGGTCAGCGGAGGGCATCTTGCCTCGAACCTCGGCGTTGTCGAGCTTACGATGGCGTTACATCGCGTCTTCCGCACGCCGGAAGACCGGATTATTTTCGATGTCGGACATCAGAGCTATGTACACAAACTGCTGACCGGGCGGCGGCAGGACTTTGACACGCTCCGCACCCCCGGAGGTCTGTCCGGGTTTACCCGACGCACCGAGAGCGAATACGACCCGTTCGGAGCCGGGCATTCTTCCACTTCGATTTCCGCCGCCCTCGGCTTCGCCTATGCCGACAGACTGGAAGGTAAAGATAACTTTACAATAGCAGTGGTTGGGGACGGAGCGTATACCGGCGGCATGATTCACGAAGCGCTGAACAATGTGGAGCGCAACCTGCGCCTTATCGTGATCCTGAACGAGAACGAAATGTCGATCTCCCGCAATATCGGCGGTTTTGCCCGCTATATTGCACGTATCCGGAACTCCCGCAATTACCGCCGGGCAAAAAAACTGACCGTGGCGGCTCTGCGGCATCTCCCTCTGATCGGCCCGCCGCTCTATCGGTTTTTCCGGGCAATCAAACAGGTGGTGAAGAATCATCTGTATTCTTCCAATTATTTTGAGGAGCTGGGGCTTTATTACCTCGGTCCCGTGGACGGGAACGATTACGACGCGGTATCCTATCTCCTCCAAAAAGCCAAAGAGCAGAACGAAAGCGTGGTTCTGCACATCCGCACACAAAAGGGGAAAGGATATGCGCCCGCCGAGGAGCATCCGGACCGGTATCACAGCGTCTATACCGGTCATACCGAAGGAGAGACCTTTCCGGAAACAGCCGGGGAAACGCTCGTTGAACTGGCGGACACGGACCCCCATGTGATTGCTGTTACGGCCGCCATGCGGGAGGGAACCGGGCTTTCGGAATTCTTTCACCGCTTCCCGGCGCGGGCGTTTGACGTGGGCATTGCCGAAGAACATGCGCTGACCTTCGCGGCCGGGCTGGCCGCCGCCGGAGAAAAGCCCTATGTCGCCGTTTATTCCACGTTTCTGCAACGCGCCTATGACAGTCTTTTGCATGACATTGCGTTGCAGGGGCTTCCTGTCCGGGTTCTTGTTGATCGCGCCGGTCTGGCGGGGTCGGACGGCCCGACGCATCACGGTATTTTTGATGTTTCTTTTTTGTCCTCCATCCCGGGCTTTACCCTGTATGCGCCGGCAACGCGCGCCACATTGCGCGCCATATTGAAAAACACCGAAAACGCAGTTTCTCCGGTGGCAATCCGATATGAAAACCGGACGGATATGCCGGAGATATTTCGCCGGTTTTATCCGGATGGAGACTTCACTTTATACGGGGTGCGCCCGGATTTTTGCACGGCGGAGGAAACCTCGGACGGCGTGATTCTGACTTACGGAGCGATTGTTTCCGAAGCGATTGCCGCCGCGGAGAGGCTGCGCTCGGAGGGGAAAAAGATCGGCATTGTCCTGTTGGAAATGTTGGCCCCTTACGGAGAACTTGCCGCGCGCGTCTTTCCCATCCTGCCCGAAGGCGCACCGCTCCTTTTTCTGGAAGAAGGAATTTATGACGGCGGCGCGGGAATGCTCCTCTTCGACCGCCTGCGCGAATGCGGCGTGACGGCTCCCATGCGTGTGTTGGCCATCCGCGAGAATTTTGCCTGCCCCGAAAAACCGATTCCCTTGCGCACCTATTGTCATATTTGCGCAGAGGACGTTGTCGCTTTCTTCCGCCGGAGAGAAATGGTGGAAGAACCGCATGACGACGAGCCGGAAAAAATGTAAAAAATACTTTATATTTTTTGATTAAAAGCGACAAAAACGGGGGAATGAATCGAAAGTGCCGGCCCGCAAAGCAGTACCCCCAATCCGAAATGCGAGAAGGCGGGAGCCGGGAAACAACCGGGTGCAAAAGCGCAACCGGGAGCCGGGAAACAACCGGGTGTAAAAAAGCCGGGAACATAAAATGTGAAACATATTACCAAAAGTTTTTCATTTCTATCCGTACTTTTGGGTTTCACATCATGTTCCCGGCTGTTTTATTTGCGTCGCGCAGGCGCGTATCGTTGCGGCGGAAAGCGGATCGGCCGACAAGGGTAAAACGGCGAAACGGCTCTCCGGCGCGAGAGGGCGCGGGCGGTCAGGCCTTCCCGCAGGAGCCGAACAGGCGGAGCTTTTTGATGACTTCTTCTTTGATAACGCTCATTTTGTGATTGCGGATGGTGAGGTAATCTTCTCCCGCTTCAAAACCTTCGGCCATGGCGCGCGTTCCGGCCAGGCAAAGGTCGGTGAAGATATTGATTTTGGCTATGCCGCGCTTGATGGTGTCGCGGAAGTCGTCATCCGAAAGGCCGGAGCCGCCGTGCAGAACCAGCGGAACATCAAGCGCCGCGCGGATTTCCGAGAGGCGGTCGAGGTCAAGTTTCGGCGCGGTCTTGTAAGCACCATGCGCGGTTCCGATGGCGATAGCCAACGCATCGATTCCGGTAGCGTCGGCAAAATTCACGGCTTCTTCCACGGTGGTGTAGCGGTCGGCCTCTCCGTTCACACCGACGTTACCGACATGGCCGATCTCGGCTTCAACCGTGGCTCCCATGGCGTGGGCAATACGGACCACTTCACGGGTGGCGGCAATGTTTTCTTCCGGCTTTCCGAGACTGCCGTCATACATCACGCTGGAAAAACCGAGTTTCAGCGCTTCCATGCAACGGTCAAAGGACAGGCCGTGGTCAAAGTGAACGACAACCGGAACCGTGGCGCGTTTGGCGGCGGCAATGATCCCGGGGGCGATCAGGCTCAGCTCTCCGTAGGGGAGAAGAACTTCGGCCGTACCGACAATAATCGGGGAACGCTCTTCTTCGGCGGCGTCGATGGCGGCTTCCAACATATCGCTGTCTGTCGTGTTGAAAAGGCCGACGGCGTATCCGCGTTTTTGTGCGGGCTTCAGAACTTCATTCAGGTTGACTAACATGTTTTATCTCCTTTTATATAGAGTTTCAAGCCTGCGTACCTCCGCCAGCGGACGCATCCCGCTGACCGAGTCGGCAGCGGAAAGATTGGCGGCGGCGGCGCAGGAAGCAAGGGAAAGCACATCCCGGTCGTCCAGTCCGTGCAGGAGCGCATAAAGCGACGCGGCGCAGAAGGCATCCCCGGCACCGGTTGTTCCGGCAATGTATCCGGCGGGCAGAGAGAGGGAGGGAACGGCAGTGAATCCATGGTTTTTATCCAGACAGACCCCGAGCGTCGGGCAATGCAGGATGACCTTTTTCCGTACCCCGAGTGCCAGCAGGCGTTCGGCCAGTGTGCGGAGCGTTTCGGCATCGGGTCCGGTATCGGGCAGTGCGGTTCCCGAGAGGTGTGCGGCTTCGATCTCGTTGATAATCAGGTAGTCCACATACGGCAGAGCCGGCACGACCACGCGGGAATACCGGTCGCCGGGTTCGCTGATGAGATCGATCGATGTCGGAATACCGCGGGAAACGGCGGAAGCCAGCAGACGGGCGGCACGGCTTCCGTATTCCGCATCCGGTTTATCCAATGCGCCGAGCAGGAGCAGATACCCGAGATGCAGGTGCAGAGGAACCAGACGGTCAAAGTCAAAATCTTCAATGTCCAGTTCATCGTTTGCCCCCGCCAGGGTGAAAAAAGTGCGTTCTCCGCCCTCGACGCTCATCACATCGGTAAAACTGGTGGGCGCTGTTTTTGAAACGATGACAGCGGAGGTATCAATCCCCGCCTGCTTCATCCGGCTTGTCACATACGTGCCGTATTCATCGTTCCCCACCCGCCCGAACACGCGGACGGGGAAAGAAGGATCAAGCGTGGCAATATCAATGGCGGTGTTCGGAACCGCTCCGCCGACTGCCCGGGTGATAGAAGAAATCTGCACAAGTTTCCCGGCATCCGGGTAAGTCGGAATGGTTTTGATCACGTCTGCAAGAATGGTTCCCGCGATGACGAGCGCTTTGTTCATGAGTGCCTCCGGGCTTTCCCGGCGGATTTTTGCCGGGATTTTTATTTTTCGCCTCGTGGCGGAAAAAATCAGTTTGCGTCGGGAGCCAGCGGGCCGGTCAGCTCTTTCAGGAAGAAGAGTTTGCCGGGCAGGGTGGGGATATAACTGGAAGTAATGTGGCGCGTCGGGCCATAGCGGAGCGTCATCCAGAAACTCATGCCCTGCCATTGCATCCCGCGTCCGAGAACCCCGTCAGCCCCGCCGATGGCGTAGTCAGCAGAGAAGAGGAGCGCCGGCCCCATGGTGTTGGCGAAGCAGGGAATCAGGGTGGTGCGGCTGCGGAAAGAGGTGATGGCGTTCTGCTCGATGGTCAGCGGGTGGAGACGCATGCCGATACGGTAGGGTTGTTTTCTCCATTCGGCATCATCGGTGAATTCCGCGCCGACGGTCGGCTCCCAGAATGCGATATGGCACATCCGGCCGATCCCGTAAACCAGCACGAGTTTTGCCCCTTCCGCACGCAAAGCGGCAATCTTTTCGGGGTAAGAGGGAAGGTTGTCCTTGGTGGCAAAATTCCGCTGAGAGACCGGAACTGTCAGTTCTCCGAGGGGATTGTAGAAAGCGTTTTCCATGGCGCTCTGGAACGAGGCCTCGCCCGTGATGGTGTTCCCTTCGGAATCGGCCCATTCATCCATATTGAAGCAGAAGACGTTCTTGCAGGAAACATTCCATTCGCGCAGGAAGTAAACCGCCCACTTGTACATACCCATCGGGCCGACGGGCAGGATAAAGATGATTTTGCGCCCGGCTTCATTGGCGCGGCGGATTTCATTGGCGATTTCATGACCCATTTTAACATTGAATTCTTCCAGCGAATCACACGAAACGGGAGAGAATCCGGGGTTCCAGAAAGATTGGCGGTCAAAAACCTCCTCCGGCGCGTGCGAACAACATTCGTCGATCTTTTTCATATCCCAACCGGCGGGATAAAAGCCTTCCATAGCACTGCCTTTGACGGTAGAAAGAAAATCCATGACTGTTCTCCTTATCAATTTCTGTTTATTTCATCCGTGTACGGAGTTTTACATATCTGTGCCTTACGGCAGGAGACGTTGAGCGGTTCCTTTGAGGTAGACCTCGCACATCCGGAACCCTTCGGCATAATCGACACCGCATTGATAACCGCGATAACGGGAGCAGGTGCGCACCATGTCGGGGAAGTCGATGTGGTCGTGGTCGCGCATCCATTTCACCTGCGTTTCATGGCATTCGAGCATTTCGAGTTTTTTGTCGATAACGCCGGTGATATCCACAAATTCGGTGGGGTTGAAATTGACCCCGGCCAGCGTGTCCATATAATAGATGGGAACCAGTTTGGCCGCGCCGGGCTTGTCGGTATGATAGTTCGGTAAGGTGGCGGTGAAACTGGCATCAAACACCAACCGTGAAACGGCAGTATGGTCGGGCATATAGTCGTCCGGCGCGTGAGTGATGATCAGATCGGGCATGGCATATCGAATGACATCGACCATCATATCCCGCGACTTTTTGTTGTTTTCATAAATATCAAGGTCGTGAAACCCGCCCCAAATGACTTCGTAGCCGGCCATCTCTCCGGCGCGGCGAGCCTCCTTGGCCCGCATGACGGCCAGTTCATCCGGCGGGATGATCACATGGCCGAGATTCCCGTCCGACGCGTGACAGACCACAACGCGATCTCCGCGTTCGACACAGCGGATCAGGGTTCCGGCACAGGCGATTTCAATATCATCGGGGTGTGCCCCGATAGCCAGTACGTTCATGAAAATGCCTCCTGAAAATAAGGATGTATCGGCAGGTACCGATCGGCGCATTCCGGGACCGATCTCCTGTCTCCTACTATTATAGATAATTTCTTATTCCAAAACAAGACAAAATAGTTCCGAAAAAAGGGTAAAAAAATCTTCTTACAAAATTGCGGAACCCTATTGCACTTTTTTGCGGAAGCGTATATACTGGAAATATGAAAGAGAAACAAAGCGTGCGGTATTACCGCCATAAACTTGAAAATCTGCTTGTTGTCACCAAGATCGTCACCATCCACTATTTTGAATTTGAAACCGATTTTGACTCCGGAGGAGAGTCGCATGATTTCTGGGAAATGGTGTATGTCGGCCGCGGGGAGGTCGAATGCCGCGCCGGTGAAAACGCATTCATCCTGCGCGCCGGTGAAGCGGTGTTTCATGCGCCGGACGAATATCACCGGCTGATTGCCCGGGGAGAAAAGCATCCGAAGGTCATGGTGTTTTCTTTTGAATGCCGTTCGGATGCCATGCGGTTTTTCCGCGGCAGGCATGTGCGGATTCCGCGGGCGTTGCAGGCCGCTTTGCCCGATATTGTGGAAGAGGCGCGAATGACCTTCGATATTCCGGTCAGCGATCCGCATACCCGAAAAATGGAACCGCTGTCTTCGGCGGCTCTCGGCGGGCGGCAGATGATCAAAAACCGGTTGGAAATGCTGCTCATCGAGCTGATGAGAAATGCCTCGGAAACCGGCAAAGACGTGCGTTTTTTGCGGAATGACGAAGTGGCCGGATCGATCGCAGAGCGGATTCTTGCGGTCATGGAGGAAAACCTCACGTCGGGCCTTTCCGTTGCGGAGTTATGCGAGGGGATCGCGTACAGCCGTTCCTATATTTTCCGGCAGTTTCGCGTTGCCACCGGGCAGACGATGGGAGATTGCTATAACCGCATGAAGATTGATTATGCCAAAGAGCTGTTGCTTGCGCCCGGAACGACGATTTCCTCGGTCGCGGAACTTTTGCGATTCGATTCAGCCAACTATTTTTCCAAAACCTTCAAACGGTATAGCGGAATGTCGCCGCGCGAATGGCGCGCGGATCATGCGGAACGCTGAGCCGCTTTCGCCCGGGCCACTTTCGCCCGGATCGCCTTCGCCCGGGCCGCTTTCCCCCGGTATCCGCGCGAACCGGCGACAGGCCGGCGCCCGGTTTGCCCGAAAAAAAACAGCCCGAAAAGGCTGTTTTTTTAGGATTATTTCGCAGCGGTCGTGTCAGCCACGATCTCCTTGCCGTCATACGCGCCGCATTTTTTGCAGACGTGATGGGCAAGCGTCAGAGCGCCGCATTTCTGGCATCTCGAAAGGGTGGGCAGGGAAAGTTTCCACGTGCTGGATCTTCTCTTATCTCTGCGCGCCTTGGACTGTCTTCTCTTCGGAACTGCCATTGTTCTACACCTCCTTGGTCACAAAAGCACTGATTCTTTAATATCTTCAAAAATTACTTTGAAAAACGATTATTTCCCCTCTGCCTCTTCTTTTTTCAAACGCTCCAAAAGCGCTTGCAGCGGTTTGGCAATACGGGGGTCCTGCGTTTTTGTATCGCAGGAGCAGGGGCCTGCGTTCAAATCTTTTCCGCACCGGGGGCATAGCCCGCGGCAGTCATCCCGGCACAAAATCCGGAAAGGAAAATTGAGGGAAATGAGATCGACGAGCAAATCGTCCATATCCAGAAAGCCGTCTTCCGTGACCAGATATTCATCCTCGGTGTCTTCACCGGCCTCTTCTGCCTGACGCGGACTCAGCACGGTGCGCTCCACCTGCAACCTGAACAGACCGTCTACCGGGGCAAGACAGCGGGCGCAGGGGGCTTCATACGGAACGGAAACGGAAAGGGTGAGGCGGATATACCCGGCGGAATTGACAATCTTGCCTTCTGCTTCCGCCGGTCCCGGAAAGGCAACGCCGTACAGCGGGTCGGACGGATTGTCGGTTTCTTTCATGCAGAGAGAAAAAGAGAGCGGCAACGTATGGATTTCACCGGCCAAAAGGGAACGAAGGTCGATTTTCATGGTATCTCCCGACCTGCGCCAGACATTTTCGGAGCATACCGCGCAAATCGTACACATCATTATACCCAATCCGGCTCTGCTTGTCAAGGGTTCTTGAAAAAATAATTCATCTTGGTTTTATCCTGCGGGTTTTGCGGAAGATACGGGGCATTTTTTTCATGTTGACGGTATTTTTGATCCGGATGGGGTTTGACAATCGGAGCGGAATGTGCTAAAATAGAAAACGGTAGTTCAAAGAGCGACGCGAACGGAGAAAAGGAATGAAGAAAACACGCGAATGGCCGGAGGCGGAAGAATACGAAGAACGATACCGCGGAGAAAAACGCGACCGCCTGATCGGGCGTGTTCTGCGTCTTTTCCTGCTGCTTCTTCTTGCGGCCGTGATGATCTTTCTCGGCTTCCGTATCTTCATGAGTTCTTATTATCCGGAAGAAGCGCGCGGGATTCTGCCTACCGAGGGGGTGCGCCGGTATTGCCTGTCCTTGCCCGGAGAGGAAATCGCCGCCAAAAGGCAGAAGTTGCGATTCAATTACGACAACACGCGGGAAGGGTATTTCTTTGCCGGAGAGCTTGTCGTGATTCCCGGATGTTCCACGGTGCAGGTCAGTATGCGGTATAACCGCAGTACCCTGCAAAAACTGGCAAAAAAATTTGAGGACTTTGACCCCGAAGCCGAGAAACCCTTCACCTACCGGGCAGTCTTTTCCGTCGGCGAGACCGAGGACAAAAAACCGCGTACACTTTGGGCGGATCCCGCCGGAGAAAAGCATTCTTCCTACCTTTTTTATGAATATGACAGACTTTCATTTGAAGGCCTTCCGCTGGAGGAAATCTATTGGATTCGGGTGGAAGTGATGCGCCCGGGCGATTCCGTACCGGTTTGCTATATCTGCGTCTATGAAAACACCGAAAAATATCATGAATTTACCGATTTTACCGTCAAAAAAGACGAGGTGAAGTAAATGGAACAGCGTTATACGCCGAAAGCGCAGAATAAAAACGCCGTATACCTTTCCGCCGCGCTTTTTCTCGTCGGTTGCGGTTTGCTTGCCGCAGGGATGGCCGGGGCTCCTGCCGCCGCGGTTTATCAGCTCGGTTTTGCTCTGCTTTCGGCCATTGCCATGTTGGTATGGCTCCGTTACTGTATGTCAAGCTATACTTATACGGTGACAGACGCATATGATGTTCCGATGCTGATCGTTACCGAAACCCGCGGCCGGCGCATTTCCACGGCCTGCCGGGTCGAACTCGGCCATGTGGAAAGGATTATCTCGGTTCCCGACGGGCAAAGTGCGGAGGGAAGGGCGGCGCTGGCGGAATATCGTTCTGCGCCGGAGCGGTATTCCTACCTTTCCACCCTGTTCCCCCGTTCTTCGGTCATCCTGTATGCGCATGAAGGCGGCAGGCGGTTTGCCCTGCGGATGGAGCCGTGCGACGCATTCTTTGCGTCTCTTTCCGAACGGGTGTTCCGCGCGGGCGGCGGCAAGGGCGAAGAGGAGTAAGAGCTGTCCTGCGGGAAACAAAGAGACGCTCCCGCCGGTGAAACAAGGAGAGAATAGTATGAATCAATACCGTGTTGCGCGTTTGTTCGGCATCGCTTTCTGTACGCTTGCGCTTTTTCTGGTCTTTACCCGTTTGTTTTCCGGTCTTTTCGAGGCAAACGGCGTTTCAATCATGCGGGTGGCCGTTTTCGGCGGGGTCTTCATGCTGTTGGCGATTCCCGCGCATATTTGCGGCCGGTTTTTCCTTCCGCTCTATGGGCTGAGCATTGTGCTGAACATGCTCGGCACGGCTTTCTATGTCGCGCTGTATTATACATATGCCGAGATGCGTCCCGGATTCGACACCTTGTTCTTTTCCCTGTTGCTTCCGTTGCTCTATCTCGCGGTGCTCTTCATTCTGGTCGGGATGGCGCCCGAACGCTCCCGCGCGCTGTGTGCGGCCGGAACGCTGGTTTCGCTCTTCTTTGAGATTCTGTATCTGTTTGGTTGGATTATCTTCCGCAATGTTTTCTTCAGTTTCGGATTCTTTTCCCTCATCATCGCTTTCACCATGACCTTAGCGCTTCGCTATACCATGAAGAAGGATAAACCCTGGACGATCCGTTATGCTTCCTTTGCCGGATTCGGATATTTTTCCCTGATTGCGATCATTGTCCTTGCCATTCTCACGGACGGCGATATCCTCGCTGACCTTGATTTTGATTTCGGCCCGTTCCGGAAGAAAAAAAAGTAACCGGCTGCCAGAACCGTTCCGGGATCTGTCACGCGCTTAACAGTCTGACCGTTCGCGCGGGCAGGCAAACGGCTTTTCGCTACCGCGGCCGGACGGCACCGGAGGCGTGTGGACCTGTTGTCTTAAAAATGTAAACAACACTTTCCTTTTTCGGACTCCTGTTATCACAGACAGAAAGAGGACGCGATTTCCATCGGATTCTTCCCGCTCCAAGCGGGTGTATCAAAATATTTTTTTAAGGAGAAAAATCATGAAAAAAATCCTTTCCCTGGTATTGGCCGCGCTTTTGCTGGCGTCGGCACTCTTCACCCTGGCCTCCTGCAGCTCTTCCTATGGCAGCATAGAAAGACGTTTCAAGAAAGAAGGCTACACGGTCGTGGATACGTCGGATTCGGAAGGGAAGAATTATCTTTCTTTCACTTCCAGCCTGAACAAAGGCGAAATCTCCGGCACGGTCCATGTGCTGAAGGGCGGCGCTGTGCTGAATAATACGCGCGCTTATGCCGTGATTGTGGAGTTCGGTGCGGATAAGGATGCCCAGGATGCCATGCAGAAGTATCTGGAAGACGAGGATGTAAAGATCCTTCTCAAGAATGTACAGCAGGAGGATTGCGTGAACGGAAACTGCATCCTGATCCCCGTTATGGTATCTACGAACAAAGAAGTCCTGAACACTATGATCAAGACTTTCAAAGGAAAATAAACATACATAAAGGACCCGCCCCCGCCGGTTTTTGGTGCAGGGGCGGGTTTCTTTTTATCGCCCGCCTATTCTTTTATCTGTTCTTCCAGTTTTTGTTCTTCGAGAAAATGCTGCGTCATCATATAAAAAATCGAAGGCAGCTCATCGGGGGCAGACCCGTTCCGGTATACGCCCGGGGCGGCGCTCTGGATGCTTTCCAACACCGAAAGCAGAACCCGGTTTTCTTCCCGGAAATCCGAAAAAACAGGGAGAAGAGCCTCGTCACTCACGTCGTTCCCCAAAGCGGAAAGCCGGAAATTGATGTCATTGAAACTGTTGATGAGGCGGAGCATTTCGTTCAGCAATTCTCCGGTGATTGCCTCCGCAAAGGCTTCGACCGTCAAAAGGATCGAGGGGTGTTGGGCATTGATGATACTGAAGAAATAGAGGGTAGCATACAGACAACTGGACGGCGCCTCGCTCCGGCCGTAAATATAATTATTGTTCTGCGCGCCCGCATAAGAAAAAATGCTGTTGGTATATCGCTGTTCGTACACGACATGGTTGAGGAGCATCATCAGATAAGGATAGCCGTTGATCCCTTCGTATTTCAAGCGGTTCATCATGGTCAGGAAGTCGTAATTTGCGACGGTATAGTCGTTGGCCAGCGCCCGTTCTTCCGCAAAACTCGGCTCTTCTTTTTGCGCCCGTTCCGAAAGGACGCGAAAGGCCTCCAAAAGGCGATAGAGTTCGTCCCGGAAATAGTCTTCCACAACAGCGCGGCTGTTTTCATAAAAATCAACCATCATCTCGGCATGTTGATAGGCATTCTGCGTCCAGAAACGAAGAGCCTCCGTGATATTGCCCGGTATTCCGCGGCATAGATCTGTTGCCATAAATCCTCCTTCTTCCGACCGGTTCGCGTACCGGCGGATCTGTTCTTTCCAGTATATTCGGTTTTCGGGAATTCCGCGCCTTGACTTCGGCAGGACGATGTGCTACAATGAAGAAAAAACGCGGCTGTGCCGCGCCTGCCGGGGATTCCGGCCGGAGGGAATATGGAAAACGAAGACAAACGTTTATTATGCCGCGCGCTCCTGTGCCTGCGCACGCCCGAGGAAGCGTCGGCTCTGCTTGACGATCTGTGTACTTCGGCGGAAAGGGAAGAGATGGCCCGCCGTTTGCGCGCGGCGCAGCTTTTGCGTTCGGGTTCCGCTTACAATGATGTCGTCGCCCGGACCGGCCTTTCCACCGCCACCATCAGCCGCGTGAGCCGGAGCCTGAAAAACGGAGCGGGATATGCCTGCGTTCTCCCGCGCGTGGAAGAAGACGCGGAGGGGAAAGCGTGAGCGGCGAAGCCATTTACCGATTGATTGCGCCGCACTACGCCGGATGGAACCGGGAGATCGATTACGGGCGCTGGGCGGACGCAATAGAAGAGGCTTTCCGCCGGTTCTTTCCGGGGCGCGTGGACGGCGTGCTTGACCTGGGGTGCGGGAGCGGAAGCATGACGCTGGAATTGGCGGCGCGCGGCTATGATATGATCGGGGTCGATCTTTCGCCCGAGATGCTGAACCAGGCGATGGAAACCGAGGCGCTTCGCGGCCTGGACGGGCGCGTTCTCTGGTTGATGCAGGATATGCGTTCTTTTGAACTTTACGGAACGGTTGAGGCGGTTGTCAGCTGTCTTGACTGCGTAAATCACCTGACCGATTACGCCGGCCTGCGCGCCTGTTTTTCGCTGGTACATAACTACCTTTCCCCGGGCGGGCTTTTTCTCTTTGATGTCAACAGCCCCGAAAAATTCCGCACGGCATACGCGGATAAAACCTATACCTATGAAGACGAGAACTCCTTTTGCGTGTGGGATACGACCTATTCGGAAAAAACACACCTTGCGGATTTTGTCATCACGCTCTTCACCCGGCAGGGGAAGCTCTATCGGCGCGAGGATGAGCATATCCGGGAAAGAATGTACCCGGTTTCTTCGCTCCGGCGCGAACTTGCCGCCGCCGGTTTCACTGTACTTTCGATTTCCGGAACGCCGTATACGGGCGGTCTTTCCGGGCAGGAAGCGCGCATATATTTTGTAGCCCGGGCAGAAAAGCCCGCGCCGTCTCTTTGACGGGAGGAAGAGGATGGGAAAACTTTTACGCGGAATGTCGCGGGACGGAAACGCCCGCATACTGGTACTGGATTCGACCGATATCACGGCGGAAGCGACGGCTTTCCATCACAGCGCGCCGACGGCCACTGCGGCGCTCGGCCGCCTTTTGACCGGCGCTTCCATGATCGGATCCCTGATGGGGGAGAAAGAAGACAGGCTGACCCTTGCGGTGAGCGGGAACGGTCCGTGCGGTAAGCTGATTGCCGTTTCCGACTGGTGCGGGAACGTGAAGGGGTATGTCGAAAATCCGGCTGCCGACCCGCCCCGGAAGAAAAACAAAAAACTCGATGTCGGCGCGGCGGTCGGGCAAGGAACTCTTGCCGTCATCCGGGAACACGGAACAGCCACCCCCCAGATCGGAACGGTCGAACTGGTGAGCGGGGAGATTGCCGAGGATATTACCCGATATTTTGCCGAAAGCGAGCAGATTCCGACCCTTTGCGCCCTCGGCGTACTGGTGGGGGCGGACGGGGTTTTGATAGCTTCCGGCGGCGTGTTGATTCAGTTGTTGCCGTTTGCGGATGAAACCGTCATTGCCGGACTGGAAAAAAACGCCGCCGCTCTTTCGGATATTTCCCGCCTCTTCCGGGAAGGGAAAACGCCCAAAGAGGTGGCGGATATCGCCATGGCAGGCATAGAGTACGACATTTTTGACGAGCTGACGGTGACATATCGGTGCGATTGCGGCCGCGTCCGGATGCGTGACGGCATCCGCCGCGTCGGGGAAAAAGAAATTCTCCGGATGCTCCGGGAGGAAGAAGCCGAGGGGCACCCGCGCGAATTGGAGGCGGTTTGCCGTTTCTGCGGGAAAAAATACCGCTTTACCGAAAGCGAATTGCTGAAAAAATAAACAGAGCGGAGAACGCTCTGCCGGGCATTTCCTCTCCGCTGCGGAAAACGGCGTGAAGGTTCCTCTCTTTGCAAAAAGGCATAAAAAGGCGCGAAGGCTCTCTCTTCAATATAAAAAACGGCGCGGTATAGCTGGGTGTACATAAGACAGTATTGCGCTAAGATTGACGAAGCGGCACGAAACAGCATGGAGCTGATCGTGCCGGAGCTGGCGAAGCGA
>CAKSAC010000017.1 GCA_934434925.1 uncultured Eubacteriales bacterium
GTTATAATATAAGAGAAAAAGTTTGCTCGCAAGGACTTTTTCTCGCCATATTTCAACGAACGGCTGTTCTTTGCGTTTTGCAAAGAACATATTGCGAACGCAATACAAAAATTTATTTTTTAAAGCCGTGTAATGTTATAATAGGCTTAAAGTGAGGTGCTTAACTATGAGCGAATACTTGAAGCGCAAAATCGACAAATACCTTTTCGATTGGAAAGCAAACACGGAGCGCAAACCGCTTATTATAAAAGGCGCAAGACAGGTCGGCAAAACAAAATCAATCGAAACCTTTGCCGAGCAAAATTACGAGAGCATTGTTGAGATCAACTTTGCCGAAGCCCCCGTTTATAAGCAAATCGTTGAAAACGGATACTCTGCCGAAGCCGTTATCAAAAACATTTCCCGAATTAACCCGGAAGCCCGATTTATCAAAGGCAAAACTCTTATTTTCTTTGATGAAATTCAGGAATTCCCCGATATTACAACGTCTTTGAAATTCTTTTCGCTTGACGGAAATTACGATGTGATTTGCAGCGGTTCCTTGCTTGGCGTTCATTACAAGGAAATCTCGAATATCAGCGTAGGCTATAAAACCGAAATCGAAATGCGTTCGCTCGACTTTGAAGAGTTTTTATGGGCGCTCGGATACGACGATTCCGTTAAGGAAGATATTTTGTCCCATATGCAATCGTTTGCCCCGTTTTCTCCTGCCGTGCTGAAAATCTATAACGACTTGTTTTTGGATTACTGCATCGTCGGCGGTATGCCTGACGCCGTAAAAGATTTTGTTTCAAAAAAGACGTTTGAAAACACTCTTGAAATTCAACGCCAGATCGTTATCGGTTACGAAGCAGACATCCGGAAGTATGCCGTAGGACTTGATAAATCGCGTATTACCAACGTATTTCGCTCCGTTCCTTTCCAACTCGGCAAAGAAAACAAGAAATTCCAAATTTCAAAGGTTCGTTCAGGCGCAAAATTTGCAGATTACCGCGGTTCGCTCGAATGGCTTGAAGACGCGGGCATCGTAAATGTCAGCAGAGCTTTACAAACCCCGAACTTGCCTCTCAAAGGAAACGTTATCGAAGATTGCTGTATCCTTTATTACGCAGATAACGGTCTACTCCTTTCTCAGCTCGACGACGAAGCCCAAATGGATTTCCGCCAAAATAAGAACCTTGGCGTTTATAAAGGCGGGTTATTTGAAAGCATTATCGGCGAAGCACTCGTAAAATCCGGCTACGACCTTCGTTATTACAAAAAGGAAAACTCAACATTGCAGGAGGAATTCCTTGTGAGATATAAAGATTATCTCGTACCGATTGAAGTGAAAGCCGGCAATAACAATTCCAAATCTCTTTCAACTTTAATAAAAAGCGACAACTATCCGGAAATCCGTTTCGGAATAAAAATCGTAAAAGGAAATATCGGCTTCAACTCCAACATCTGCACTTTCCCGCACTTCTGCGCTTTCCTTATCAAAGAGTTCCTTTCAACATTTCAATTTGAGTAAATACATTTTATTTGTTTCTGTTGTTGAAAAGTTTACGATTTCGAGATACAATAAAAGCCGTTTGAAAAAATACCGACGCCGTTGCCGGCCTTGTTGCCGTGTGGCAAGTTTATATCTTTCTTTGGGCTGTGGCAGGTGGTGCGATGCCGGAATTAAGTGAAAACAAACCGGGAGAAGGAGGAAAACAGATTTGATTTATACACAGAAATACACATCCCCCCTTGGCGGCATTCTGCTCGCGGCGGATGAAATCGGGCTGACAGGACTTTGGTTCGACGGGGAAAAATATTTTGCTGACAATCTCCCCCCGGAGCATACGGAAGCGAAAATACCGGTTCTTGCGGAAACGGAGCGATGGCTCGATATTTATTTTGCCGGAAAGGAGCCTGATTTTCTGCCTCCGCTTCGTCCGGTCGGTTCTCCTTTCCGGCAGGCCGTATGGGAGATCCTTTTGCAAATCCCTTACGGCAAGACGGTTACCTACGGCGATATTTCAAAACAGCTTGCAAAAAAGATGAGGTTTGAAAAGATGTCCGCACAGGCGGTCGGCGGCGCGGTCGGGCATAATGAGATTTCGATTATCATTCCTTGCCATCGCGTAGTAGGTACAAGCGGAAGTCTGACAGGATATGCGGGCGGTATTGACAAGAAAATCAGGCTGCTTGAGCTTGAGCATGCCGATATGAGTCGGCTTTTTGTTCCGAAAAAAGGCACGGCGCTGTAAATAGTCGGAAGTGGTAATGGATATTTATGAGAAAAAGTACTTATCGTCCGCCACACTCCCGAAAACCACTTGAAGAACAAGATTTTGTCGTACTCACACATCTTTGTAGTACGAAAAGGCTACAAAACACAAAAAGCACAAGATTTAGCAGGTCTTGTGCTTTTTTGCTGCTATATTTGGTGTTTTGCGCACTTCGCGGAATATTTGAATTCAGGAGCTGCATTTTGCCCTGTTTTTCAAAAAACAGGACTTGAACTGACGACCTTACTTTCTTTCATATAAATAAACAAAAATAATAGAAGAATACTCTCAAAAAACTTGACAAAAAAACGTTTTTGGGGTATATTTATACTAACGAACGTTAGTTAGTGTAAGGTAAGTATGAAACAAGAGGACACGAAAAAGAAAATTTTAGACAAAGCGTTGGAACTTTTTGCTGCTCAGGGGTATGATTCCGTAAGTGTGGGTGAAATTGCGCAGGCTGTAGGCATAAAAGCGCCGTCGCTTTATAATCACTACCCGAGCAAGCAGGCGATTTTCGATGCGATTGTAGACGCAACGGCAAAGCAATACGAAGCCGATACTGATAAAGTGGATATTCATGTGCAGAACGTCGCGCAGGATATTCCCGTTTTCACCGAGATAGCAGAGGAGGCGCTTTTTGAAAAAGTAAGGCAGATTTTTGAGTATTCTCTACACAACGAAACTATAAGCCGCTTCCGCAAAATGATGACCATAGAGCAGTTCCGCTCGCCAGAGCTTGCGGCGCTGTACTCGCGGCGTTATGTGGAACGTTTGGTTGAATATCACGCCGGTATTTTTCGCGCGTTGATTTTGGCAGGCGAAATTATGACGGCAGACCCCGAAACTTTGTCTATGATGTACGTTGCGCCCGTGCTAACGCTGATAAACGTGTGCGACCGTCAGCCCGAAAGAGAAGCCGAATGTCTGGATAAATTAAAACGGCATGTGTATTTGTTCTATAATATGGTTCACGGCGGAAAGCCGAACGGGGGCGAGAACAAATGAAAAAAACGTTGATACAAAAACTGGGACTACTCGGCGTTGTCAGTTTTCTTTCTTACACGGCGGCAGTGATTTTCGCTCCGCTTGCCTATCCTGGTTACGATTGGCTCTCGCAAGCCGTGAGCGATTTAAGTGCGGCAAACGCGCCTTCGCTTGCGCTATGGAATCAACTTACCGCGTTTTATAACGTGTGCGAAGTGGTTTGCGTAACGGTCGTCTGTATCGGAATAAGCGGACAGAAAACAAAACTACTCAGAACCGGCGTTTACCTTTTTGCGGTTATGGAATGGATTTCCGCCATAGGTTACAGAATGTTTCCGCTTTCGAATAGCGGGTATGCGGGTGCGTTTCAGGACGTTATGCATATGGCGGTAACTGTGGCGGTAGTGCTTTTATCCATCGCGTCGCTTACAATCATCATAATCGCGGGCGCAAAGAATAAGAATTGCCGTTTTTACGGTATTTGCGCCGCTATTGCCCTTGTTATGATGCTTGTCGGTGCACTCGGAATGAAAATCGTGCCGCCAAACTATTTCGGCGTTGTCGAACGTTTCAGTGTTTTTGCTGCAACTGGCTTCAATGCGGCTCTCGGTATTCATCTTTTTTGTAAGGAGCGCTGCTAAGAAAAACGACGCATTTTGACGGAAAGATTCCTCTGTTTTGAAAGTGCGGGAACGAAGAACATATATCGGAAGGAGTAAAATAATATGAATGAATATATAAATTTAACGTCAGAAAACATTGACGATGAACATATTTGTTGTGCTATAGGAGATAAAAAGCATCAAATTGGCGTTAATAGTAAAAAAGAATGGATAAAAAGCAAATTAAAGGACGGACACGTTTTCAGAAAACTGAATGTCAGAGGAAAAGTTTTTATTGAATATGAGCCGATAGAAACGGCTTGGGTGCCTATCAGCGGAAAGAATTACGAATATATATATTGCTTATGGGTGGCAGGAAGTTTTAAGGGCAACGGAATTGCAAAGGAACTATTAGAATACGCAATAAACGATTCTAAAGAAAAAGGTAGGAGCGGTATTTGTACTTTAACTTCTAAAAAGAAAAAGCCTTTTGTCGGCGAAAAAGAGTTTTTTGTCCACTATGGCTTTGAAGTTGTTGATGTAATAGGCGATTATGAATTATTGGCACTTCGATTTGACGGTAGCGAAACACCTGCATTTAATGACAATGCCAGAAACATGAAAATAGACAATCAGGACTTTACGATTTATTACAGCAACGAGTGTCCTTACGTGGAGTATGAAGTAAAAGAATTGACCGAATATGCAAAAGAAAATAATATTACGATTAACTTTATCAAAATCGATTCTTTGGAAAAGGCGAAAAATGCGCCTTGCATATTCAATAATTGGGCTAACTTTTATAAAGGGGAATTTATATCGAATACTATATTAAATGCCAATTCTTTTGAAAAGTTGATTCAAAAGTGAGTAAATATGATACACTCGGTATTCATCTTTTTTACTCGGATACCGATAAGAAATCAGCGTAACGATAAAGGAAAATAATCATGGCAGAAAACAAAATTATCATAAGAAACGAAACAAAAGAAGATTACAGAAAGGTCGAAAATTTAACCCGAGAGGCGTTCTGGAACGTCTATCGCCCCGGATGTATGGAACACTATGTGTTGCACTGTTATCGCAATGCCCCCGCGTTTGTGCCTGAACTTGACTTCGTAATGGAACTGGACGGCGAGCCTATCGGTCAGGTCATCTATGTACGGTCGGAAATCGATTGCGACGACGGAAGAAAGGTGCCGATTATGACTTTCGGACCCATCGGCATTGCGCCGAAATATAAAAGGCGGGGTTACGGAAAACACTTACTTGATTATTCCATGGAAAAAGCCAAGGAAATGGGTGTCGGCGCGCTCGTGATCACGGGCAATATTTTGTTTTACGGAAAGTCCGGGTTTGCCCCTGCAAAGACGAAAGGCGTGCGCTATGCGGACGACCCAGAAGCGGATTATCTTCTTATCAAAGAGTTGATTCCCGGCTTCCTTGACGGCGTTTGCGGTACTTATAAAGACCCGGACGGGTATTTTGTCTGTGAAAAGAACCCGGAGGCCTTTGAACGCTTTGAAGCGACGTTCCCGAAGAAGGAAAAGAAGAAATTGCCGGGGCAGTTGATCTGAGCGGAATGGTTGTAACTATGATCGAATCAAGATGCGGGCTTCTGTGCGGCGAATGCGGTTTTCGGGAAGCAACGGGTTGTAAAGGATGCGTGAATATGGCGGAAAGCGATAACGGAGCAAGAATCAGGCAATGCAAAAAATGGTATAAAGAAAATGGCTTCGAGTAAAGAATTTCTTCAGTTCATTTTGGAACAGTTATGCGGTTTGGACGATATATCTTACAGACCTATGATGGGAACATATTATCTATTATCGCGGAAAAATTGTCGGTGGAATATATGATAACAGATTGCTTGTAAAGAAAACGAAATCCGCTTTGGAACTGATGCCTGTCGTCATTTGCGATTTTCCGTACGAGGGGGCGAAAGAAATGCTGCTTATAGACGAAATTGACAACAAAGAGTTCTTAAAAAAACTATTTGAAACAATGTACAAAGAATTATCTTTACGTTCCTGAAGCGTATCGGAACGATGAATTAAATATAATAGTCATGAATGCCGTCGGGCATTCAAAAATGAAGGACGATAAACGGGAATGGTAGTGTAGCTGTTTCGTATTAGAAAGCCAAGTATAGTGGTCTGTAAGTCTTTTCTTACAGACCACTTTTTTACGAGACAAAATGATTGAAAAACACTGTATAATATGCTAAAATTAAGGCAAAGGATAAATTTCAATTTGTGGAGGCAACTATGAAAAGCACAAATCAATTTATGGGTTGTTGTGGACTGGATGGTGAAAAGTGCGACGCGCGAATAGCAACGATTACGAACGATAACGCTTTGCGGGAAAAGACTGCCACACTATGGACAAAACTCAACGGGGTGACGATCACTCCCGAAATGATTAACTGCACAGGATGCCGGATCAAAGGAGCAAAAACGCCTTTCTGCGACAAATTTTGCCCCGTACATAATTGCGTTAGAGAAAAGCAATTAGATACTTGCGCCGACTGCGGGCAGATGGACGGATGTCCGACGCTGGGACGCATCGCAACAAACAGTCCGTTTGTTCTGGAAAACTTAAATAAATTACGCAATGTAAAGCAGGGCGAAAGAAAGTAGGTTTTATTGTATGGAAAAGTACTTATCGTCCGACACACTCCCGAAAAGTGCCTTAAAAACGAGATTTTGTCGTACACACACATCTTTGTAGTACGAAAAGGCTACCAACCATAAAAAGCACAAGATTTAGCAAAAAGCGAAGGCTGATTGGTTGATCAGCCCTTAAAAATTGCAGTGCAGTAAACCAAGAAAAGGTTTTCCGAAAAAAGAAAGCGACTTGTGCTGTAACTATGGCACCAGCCGCATTTTTGCCGTCAGGGGATTTTCCCGAAGTGGTGGATAAAAGCCGATTATAAGCAGAAAAACAGCCGGGAATGAGGCGAAAACCCTCATTTTCGGCTGATTATTGGTCGGGATGACAGGAGTCGAACCTGCTTGAACTTGCTCCCAAAGCAAGCGGGTAACCGTTACCCTACATCCCGATATTCAGTTTTTAGGGTCAAATCCGCAAGGGATTGAATCTGTGGTCAAAGGTTTTTTGCCGAAGCACACGGCGGCAAAAAAGCGAGGAAACGCGGGAGAAAAAGAGCTTCGTTCTTTGGTGCGGAGAAACATTGTTTGCGTGGGAACCGGGCGCCGGGGCCTGTTCACCGCAAGCCTGAAAAGGAGAGCAGCGGAGCCACGCTGGCCCTGTATCAGTATAACAGGTTTCGGAGAAATTGTCAAGGAGAATGGCGGAAAATCCGGCCGACCGAGGGCGATAGGGTGCGAAGAAAGGCTGGGCCGTCGGTGTGCGAAAAGACCCCGACCGGCGGCGATGGGGAGAAGGAGTGCGAAAAAAGGGCGGCCGGGGGAGCATGCGGGAACAAAGGGGAGAGGGGAGACAAAGGGAGAGAGTCATTGCACACGGCGCGAAAGAGTTCGGCCGGCCGGTGGGGTCGGCGGTGTGCGAAAAGACCCCGACCGGCGGCGATGGGGAGAAGGAGTGCGAAAAAAGGGCGGCCGGGGGAGCATGAGGGAACAAAGAGGAGAGGGGAGACAAAGGGAGAGAGTCATTGCACACGGCGCGAAAAAGTTCGGCCGGCCGGTGGGCCGGGTAGTGGTGGAGTGGCGAAAAGACCCCGGTTGGGGGGGGAGAAGAGGCGCGAAAAAGGGTGGGCCATAAGGGGCGGCGGTGTGCGAAAAAAAGGTGGCTGGGGGCGATGTTACGTAGGCGGAAGACGGAAAAGGGAACACTACAAGGCGAAAGATGGAAATTGTAACTTCTTATCGCTTTCTCTGTTACTTTGACGTAAACACTTGGTAAAAAGATTGTATGACGGGCGTAAACGAATGCAGGAACGTTGCATTCGCAAGAAAAAAGTGATATACTATAAAAGAAAAAGAGCGCAAACAAAGGGTTTTAAGCGCCCTGTTTCAACAGAAACAGTGTTTTGCGGCGTTCCGGCGGAGCATTTCCGAAGAACGGGCGTGTGTCCGGCTTTCAGGGGTTCATTTGCGAACGGCCTCTGCGCGTCGGGGTTTGGGTTTGATGTTCTCGGCATTACGACGGCGGAATTTCTGTGTTTTCAGTTTCGCGGTGTATGGTGACTTTTGGTTCTTGCCGAGCGGGGAAGTTCGTGAAAAAGCAAGGCTGGGAGCGGGGTAGTTCGTGAAAAAGCAAAGCCGGGGCCGGGGAAGTTATTGAAAAAAGCATGGCTGGCTTGGGTTTGATGTTCCCGGCATTGCGGTGGCAGAATGCCTGTGTTTCCAGCCTTACAAAGACGAAAATTCTGCATTTTCGGTTACGTGGTAGCAGAATTTCTGCATTTTCGGTTTCGCGGTGTATGGTGACTTTTGGTTCTTGCCGAGTGGGAAAGTTCGTGAAAAAGCAAGGCTGGGAGCGGGGTAGTTCGTGAAAAAGCAAAGCCGGGGCCGGGGAAGTTCGTGAAAAAGCAAAGCCGGGGCCGGGGAAGTTCGTGAAAAAGCAAGGCTGGGAGCGGGGAAGTTCGTGAAAAAAGCTTCCTTTATTCCGGTTCGATGATATCATTCGAGGATATAAGATGATATAATAGGAAGAAGTTGCGGTTGGCTGTTGGGGCTTTACGCACTTGGAATTCGGGTATGCTTTCGGAGCGGGGTGTCCGGCAGACGTCCGGAAAATGTCTCGCCCGCAAAGCGAAAGGAGATTTATGAGACGCATCACCCCGTGGCGCGTTTTTCTGTTGCTTGCCATGGCAGGAACCCTGTGTTTTATTTTCAGCCGATCGCTTCGTTCCCCGGGGGAATCCGCAAATGAGAGCGAAAGGGTAAAAAAGATTCTCATGCTTTTGCTGAACGGGGAAGAAACCGCCCTCGGCCGCTTTGTTTCGCGGTATGTGCGAAAAATTGCCCACTTCACGGAGTTTTTCCTGCTCGGAACCGAGGCGACGCTTTTTTCTTTCAGCACACATAGAAAAAAACTGCTCCTGTATCAGCTTGGGTTCGGCCTGTGCGTGGCTGCCGCGGACGAAACCATCCAGCGTTTCACCGGGAGGGGCGCTTCTGTCCGGGATGTGATCCTTGATTTTTCCGGGTTCCTGACGGCGACGGCGTTTTTATGTCTGATTGGTTGGAGTGTGGCCCGATACCGGCGTATCCGGCGGGCAAAAAAGAAAGGATAGCATCATGTTTGATTTTGTCAAGGATTCTCCGCTTTTTGCGGAAGCCCGGCAGGCGCGCCTGCGCCCTCGCCTTTTCGCCCAGTTTCTGCTTTTTTGGATTGTGGCTTTTGTGGCCGAAACAGCCGCCGGGATCTTCTCGGGATTTTACGCCGGTATGGAGATTGCAAAAGAGCTGTTTCTGGCGGGGAAGAATGTGACGACGGCAGAACTGCAACAGCTCATGCAGGAAAAAATGCAGGCGCTTGCCGGAGACGAAACGTACATTCTCCTTACGCTTTTCGGGATGGCGGCGCTTTTGGTGCTGATTCCCGTCTACTGCCGATATATTGAAAAGCGCCCCCTTTCTTCCATGGGTTTTCGCCGCGGAGGCCTGCAGAAATACGGGATTGGCCTTTTGGCAGGAATGCTGATGGCCGGGGCCATGTTCGGCCTGCTCCTGCTTACCCGCTCCGTCACCACCGGCGCAGGCACTTTTTCGACCGGAAAACTCCTGCTCTTTCTCCTGGCTTTTCTGATTCAGGGAGCGGCCGAGGAGATTCTGATGCGCGGGTATTTCATGGTTTCTCTTTCCAATTCTTCCGGTCCGGCTACGGCGGTGATATGCAGTTCTCTTTTCTTCTCTCTGATGCATGCAGGGAATAACGGGGTCGGCATCATTCCTTTCCTCAACCTCTTCCTTTTCGGCATATTTACGGCGCTCTTTTTGTTGAAGACGAACAGTCTTTTCGCCGTCTGCGCCCTGCACGGTATCTGGAACTTTGCGGAAGGGTGCATCATCGGACTGCCCGTGAGCGGCATGTCGATCGCCACCTCGCTGTTTTCTTCCGTGCCGCTTGCTGACCGCGTCCTGACAAACGGCGGCGATTTCGGCCCGGAGGGCGGAGCGGTCGTGACGCTGGTCCTGCTTCTTTCGCTGGCGGTACTCTTATACTGGCCGCAAAAGAAAAAGGCCGATGCGCCCGCCGCGTAACCCGTCAGCCGACCGAGCACCGAAAAGGCCGACGCGCCCGCGCCGATAAAAAGAAAGCAAAGGAGTTCCCGGACAGGTGTATTTCTTTTTCCCCGGGGCATACTGATCAAAAAGGGAAATACGATGCTTTCTTCACACATGCAACGAAAAAGCGCCGTTGGGATTCTTCTCTTTGCGGCGGTTTTTCTTTTCTTTCTTTTCGGCGCACTCGGACGGATACCGGGCTTTGCGGATGCCTGCGCCACGGTGTCTGCTCCGCGCATCCGCAGTTTTTTATCCGGCGTTTGCGCGTTTCTGCCCTTCTCGCTGACCGCTCTGACCCTTCTTTCTCTGCCGGTGATCCTCCTTTTTCTTCTTGTGCGGGGGATACGCGCCCTGTCGAGGCCCGGCGGCCTTTTTCGCTATACCGTCCGGATTCTGGCCGCGTTTTTAGCGTTCCTTTCGCTTTTCGCCGCAGCTTTTGCGCCCGGGTACCGCACAACGCCCCTCGGCAAACGGCTCTCGCTTTCTCCCCGTCTGCCGGACAGCGGAACGCTTTCGCGCTGTGTACAATATCTCTCCGCCATGGCCGTCCCGCCGGGGGAGGCTCCCCCGATGGAAGAATGGGTTCCCGACCTGCAAAAAGGGTTTGTCGCCGTGCTTGCGCGTTACGGATATCCCGAACAGACCGCGCCGCCGCTGAAAGTCAGCCGTTCCGGCGTACTTTCCTTTTTCGGAATCCTCGGTCTTTATGCTTTCCCCTTCGGAGAGGTGACGGTGAACGGCGATTACCCGGACGCGCTTTTCTGTTTTACGGCGGCGCATGAAACGGCGCACGGATACGGTTTTTCCCGAGAAGAAGAGGCGGATTTTTTAGCCTTTCTCGCCTGCGAGGCTTCGGGGAATGCCTATCTGCAATATGCGGCGGCTGTCGGGATGCTCGGGCGGCTTTTGCCGGTTTTGTATCGGGAAGACCCTGCCGCATGGCAGGCGCTTTCTGACGTTTTACCGCAGGGCGCGCGCGAAGAACTCTCCAAAGCCAACCGCACATACTCTGAAGCCGTTCTCCCCGCCATGGCCGAAGAGAGCGAGCCGGACGCTTACCGGGACCTTTCGGCTCTGCTCTGCGCTTATCTGAACAAAAAGCGAGTCCTCGTTCCCAAAGACGCTCCTTCTTCCCGGTCGTAACGCCCCGGCCGTCCGCACTTTTCCGTCCGGTCGCTTTCCTCTTTTACAATCTCCCGAAAAGCCGCGCGCTCCCCGTCACCGGGGGGTGCGCTTTTGTGTATACTGTAATGAAAGATCATCCGGAAAAGGGTGCAAAACGGGCATCGGGAGGGCAACATGAAAAAAATGATTATACGGGGCGGGCGGCCGCTGAGCGGGGAAGTGAAGATCAGCGGTTTCAAAAACGCCGCGCTTCCGCTTTTATATGCCAGCATTCTGACGGCGGATATTTCGCTCATCGGCAATGTTCCGCGTATTCTCGATGTTTTTCGCACGCTGGAAATTCTGGAAAGCATGGGGGCGACGGCCCGTTTTGTGGACAGCGGCACGGTTCTGTGCGATACCCGCTTTGTCCGCCCTTGCGCGTCTCCGGATTCTTTGGTGCGAAAACTGCGCGCCTCTTCCTATCTGATGGGGGCCGAACTGGCTCGTTTCGGCCGCACCCGCGCCGCGATTCCGGGCGGATGTTCGATCGGGAGACGACCGCTTGACATACATCTCTTTGTCTTTCGCGCGCTCGGAGCCAAGGCCGAAGAAAGCGAGGAGGCCATCACGGCTACGGCTCCCGGTGGATTACGCGGCGGAGAGGTCGTTTTGGAAAAGCCGTCGGTCGGGGCAACGGTCAACGCCATTCTCGCGGCGGTGGGGGCCGGAGGAGAGACGGTTTTGCGCGGCGCGGCACGCGAACCGCACATTGCGGACCTTTGCGCATATCTGTCGGCTTGCGGCGCGATCATTGCGGGAGTCGGCAGCGATTGTTTACGTATCCGGGGCGGGCGGCCGCTCCATGGCGCTTCTTACGCGCTGATGCCCGATATGATCGAGGCAGGCACTTTTCTCTGCGCCTGCGGGGCGGCGGGGGGAAATGTCACTTTGCGCGGGGCGAAAGCCGAACATCTGACCGTTCTTTTGAAAACCTTGCGCGATATGGGGATGGAGATTCATACCGCCCCGCAGACAATCACGGCCACCCGCCCGGGGGAGCTTGCGCCTTTCAGTCTGCTGGCGGAGCCGTACCCCGGATTCCCGACCGATATGCATCCGCAGTTTGCCGCGCTGGCCACCGGCATACCGGGAGAGAGCCGTATCCGGGAGACCGTTTTCCCGGATCGGTTCCGTTATGTGGAAGAACTCCGCCGCCTCGGCGCGGAAATGACGGTGCAAAACGGCGAAGTGACCATCACGGGGGGAAAGCCGCTCCGCCCCGGGTGTGTGGTCGCCACGGACCTGCGGGCCGGAGCCGCCGAAGTCATTGCCGCGCTCGGGGTCACCGGAGAAACCGTGATCCGTGATGCCGGGATTCTGGAACGCGGCTATGACGCGCTGCCCGGGAAGCTCCGGGCGCTCGGGGTTCCTGTGATGATCGGATCCTGACGATATATCGAAAAACTCCGCGCCGGGCAGGCGCGGAGTAAAGAAAAGCGATATAGGTAAAGTATTGTTTACAATATAGACGGATATACTTATTTTTCTCCGTCGTTTTTCTTTTTTTCCGCCCATGCGGTCATGATGCGCGGAAGCGCAAAAATCAGAAAAATGCCGATGGCGATCATAAAGATAGACCAGAACTGCGAGGGGGAAAGCGCGCCGATGAATTTGCCGCGGTCGTCTCCGCGGATAAATTCGATTGCGAAGCGGAATACGCCGTATGCAATCAGATACAGGCCGAGGGTATGCTGAAAATTCTTTTTCAAAACCAGATAAGATAAAAGGCCGAAGAGCAGAAAGAGGAAGGCGGCTTCATAGAGTTGCGTCGGGTGAACCGGATTGGGCAGATTCGGAAATTTTATCCCGAGGAAACAGTCGGTCTCTTTGCCGTAGCAGCATCCGGCAAAGAAACACCCGATCCGGCCGAAACCGTGCGCGACGGTGATACAGCAGGGGAGAATCGGCAACACATCGCTCAGTGTTCCCGGGATGTTTTTGCGGAAATTCCCGGCGGTGAGAAAGTACACGCCGAGGAACACGGCCGCCCCGCCGACCAGTCCGCCGATGAAGGTCATACCGCCGAGGTGAAAGCCTCTTTCCGGATGTTCCAGATAATTGTAAACAGACTGGAAAAGCGTGGCCGCCGCAAATCCGAGCAGAATCGAGATAATCCCGTCATAAAAAATAAAGTCGATCAGTTTTTCATCAATTTTTTTCTTTTTTCCGTACAGGAAGAGAACGAGAAAGGCAAAAAGCAGCCCCACCGCAATCATGATCCCGTACATATGCACATTGAGAAACAGCGCATCCGGTAACATAGCAGACCTCCGTCTTTTTCTTTTCCTTTCCAGTATACCACTGCGCGGCCCGGATGTAAAGCGGAAAGTGAGAAAAAGCCGGGAAAAAGAAAAAGGGCGGAAGCCCGGAGCCTGCCGCCGCCCGGTTTTCACGCTCTGCGGCCGGGCGGGAAACGGGTTCGGGAACCGTCAGAGAAAAGCGCGGCCGGCCGGGAAAACAGATCAGTGCCGGTGTTTGTGACGGGGTCCGTGCTTCGGCCGTGCGCCGAGCAGTCCGCCGCAAATCGACGCTGCCAACATGCCGAGACAGGAAAAAAGAGCCCGGGCAGGAAGCCGGCCGCCGCCGCTGATGAGACCCGTCAGCAAAAGCGCCAACGCGAGAACGGCTCCGGCCGAGAGTCCGCAAAGAAGACCGCTTTTCCGATAAAGGCGCGCCGTCCGGAGGCCGCAAAGGAAAGAAGAAAGGAAAAGAGACGCAAAGGAGGCGGGTACCAGCAGACGGGTGGGGTCGTCGCTCTTGTACAGAAGAAAGGCGAGCATACCGAGAAAAACGACGGTGAAAAAGAGAGTAAAGAGTACCGCACGGACAAGACTTGCGGGTAAAGAACGGCTCCTTCTGTCGCCGAGCCGGGCGGCGGTCGCGGTGTGTTCCATAAAAAAACCTCCCCAAAATACTGTTACCAGTATATGAGGGAGGAATTTCGGTTAGAACGCCTCAGTCGGCTTTCTCGTCGGATACTTCGGCAACCGGCATTTCGGGAGCTGCGTCTGTTTCCGGCTCCTTGATTTCGGGGGCTTTTTCTTCGGCGGGCTTTTCAGCGGCTTTTTCTTCGGCGGGCTTTTCAGTGGCTTTTTCTTCAGCGGGCTTTTCAGCGGGCTTGCCCTCCGGAGCTTTTTTCTTTTCATTTTCCTTGGCGGCCGGCGCGGTCTTCAAGGGGCGAGTGGCATCCTCTGCCTTCACATCCACCGAACGGACGGACGATTTCAGAAAGCGGATATGCGTTTTTTCTTTGGTGGTCTCCAGCACAAAAGTTTCTTCTTTGATAGAGATAACTTTCCCGATAATACCGCCGATGGTGGTGATTTCATCACCGACTTGCAGAGAGTTGCGCATTTCATCCGCCTCTCTTTGCTGTTTCTTTTGCGGACGGATCAGGAAAAAGTAGAAAAGGGCGATCATCCCGACGATCAGGGCGATGGTAACATACGGGCTGCCGGTCGCGGCACCCGAAGAGAGCAAAAAAGCAGACATTTGATAATCCTCCTGTTTTAATCCTGTCCAGTATAACATAAAACGCCGGTTATTACAAGAGGGGCCGGAAAAGTTTCCCGAAAACCACGAAAAAAGCACTTCATGCGAAGTGCTTTTTGGTGATTCCGGACGGAAAGGAAGAAAAATCAATCCATGGCGGCGGCCCGGTCGTAGATGTCGGTCACTTCTTTGCCGGGGTTTTTCCCAAGGAGCGTGGCTATCACCGCGCAGGCGGCTCCGACCAAAAAGCCCGGCAGGATTTCATATATCCCGGTCGAAGAGAAGAGGATGAGCCAAAGTACATCGGTCAAGGCCCCGCCCACAACGCCGGCGATTGCGCCGACATAGGTGAATCTGCGCCAGAAGAGCGAGAGGATGATGACCGGGCCGAAGGCGGCACCGAAGACGCCCCAGGCTTTTTCCACCAGTTCCATAATGGCCTGCGCGCCGCGCCCGCCCGAGGCGGCGATGATGTAGGCGACGACCGAAACCAGAAGGACAATGCCCCTGCCTACCCACAGGATCTCCTTTTCGGAAGCGTTCTTGCGGAAGAACGGACGGTAGATATCCGAAGTGAAAGCAGAGGACGCGACCAGTAACTGGCTGTCCGCTGTGGACATAGAGGCCGCCATAATGGCCGCCAACAGGACTCCGGCGATCGTAGCGGGGAAGAGATCTCTTGCCAGCCTGATGAAGACCGTCTTTTGCAGGTCTTCGGTAAGCAGTTCATTGCCCACCAGCATCCGGCCAAAGTAGGCGATCAGGCAGACAGCGGCAAGAGAGAGCACCACCCAGACGCTGGCGACAATCGCGCTCTTTTTGACCATTTTCGGGTCTTTGATCGACATAAACCGGACGATGATATGCGGCATGCCGAAATAGCCGAGACCCCATGCAAGACCGGATACGATATCCTGCCAGGAGGACGAGAAGAGACTTTCACCGAACGCATAGCGCGTACCGCTCCGGCCGATAATGACTTCGGCAAGTTTGGAAGTGTCCAGATCCTTTGTCAGGCTGATGACAATGGGGAGCGCCAGTACGGCGACCAGCATCAGAAGCCCCTGGAAGAAGTCTGTCCAGCAAACGGCCTTATACCCGCCGAGGAAGGTATAGAGGATGATGATGGAAGCGAAGATCAGCATGGCCAGCTCTTCGGAAAGAGAGGGGAAAATCGTCGTGAAAACCGTTGCGCCGGCCACAAACGCCGAGGCGACATAGACCGTGAAACTTGCAAGAAAAATGATGGCGCAGATGACCTGCAACGTGCGGTTTTTCGTGGCAAAGCGATTGGAAAGATACTGCGGCAGGGTGATGGAATCGTTGGCCGCCTCGGAGAAGCAGCGCAATCTGCGCGCAATCAGAATCCAGTTGGCAATCGTTCCGAGACACAGGCCGATCCCGATCCACATCTGCCCGAATCCGAAAGCCAGGATCGAACCCGGCAGCCCCATCAGCAACCAAGCCGACATATCGGAAGCCTGCGCCGACATCGCCGTGACCCACGGCCCCATGGCGCGGCCGCCGAGAAAATATTCCTTCTCGCCGACGCTCTTTTCCCGGACAAAGAAATAGATGCCGATCCCGAGCATGATACAAAAATACAGGACAAACGCGATAATTTCACCAGTCATGATCTTTTCACTTTCTTTTTTTGAAGTTTTCTGAAAAATGCTTTACTACTATAACACAATCAAAAGCAGAATACAATACAGAACGCAGTATAGACCGAATTCTGTACCGATGTGCGCAAAATTTGCAAAATTGCATGGATATATAAGCATTTATAGACTGTACGAAACATAAAAATATAAGCAGAAAAAAAGAGGAACAAAAATTATTTTTTCCGGAAAGACTCCAAAAACATCGGCAACACGCCGGAAGCATACTGCCGGAGAGGATAGGACCCGTCGCAGATACACCAGTCGTAAATCATCCCCCATTCGCAAAGCGTATAGATTTTGGACAATTCGTTGACCGACATATCGTTGCGGATTTCGCCCTTTTCCTGTCCGCTCAGAATCACGTTCCGCAAAACGCGGTAATATACACGCGAGTGATCCATCAGATGCTTTTCGCCGCGCGTGATGAGCTGGGAAGAAAAGAGCCGCGCCAGCAGTTCCGGCGAAACCGATTCCTCGATCATCGAAAAAAGCTCGCGGTTCAGATACAGCAAGATATCAACGGCGTTCTGCGTTTCGTCGATGCGCGGCATGAGTTCTCCGTATTTTTCATCAAACAAAAGAGAGAGCGAACCGAGCAGGGCATCCTTCCCGTCGAAATAGTGGTAAAAGGAACCCTTTGACGTGCCGGATTCCGCAACGATGTCTTCCACGGTCGTGCCGTCATAACTCTGTTCATAGAAGAGTTTCCACGCCGCCGCGACGATCTTCTTTTTGGTGGTCTTATCTTTTTTGGGCGCGCGATCCCGCATAGGCCGATCCTCCGTACCGGTTTTTACAGATATTCTACCGCATTATATCACAGAAAGCCCGGCAAGGCAAGTGTCACTTTCCGAAAGGCCCGGCCCGCTTTTGAAAGGCCCCGGTCTCCGGGATCGGAGGCGGCCTCCGGCCTTTTTACGCCCGATAGCCGGAAAAATGAGCAAAAAGCACAAAAAAGACCCCCTTTTTTTTTCGGATATGGGATTGCATTCTATACCGCGATTGTGTATAATCAAAACAGTGATACCCGAGCCTGTTATGAAACCAAATTGACAAGGAGTTGCTCATTATGGAAAAGAAAAGATACGCGCATGTAGGGATCGGCGGACGCGCGAGAATGTATTATCACGCGCTGACCACTACATACAAGGACACGGCGGAGCTTGTCGCATTCTGCGATATCAACCGCACGCGCATGGAATATGCGAACGAGATCATCAAGGATCAGTTCGGATACCATGAGGTCCCGATGTACGGTGCGGACGAATTTGAAAAGATGATCGTCGAAACCAAGCCGGATACGGTGATCGTGACTTCCATTGACCGGACCCACCACAGATATATCATCAAAGCCATGGAAATGGGGTGCGATGTCATTTCCGAAAAGCCGATGACGACCGACGCAACCAAATGCCAGCAGATCATCGACTGCATCGAAAAGACGGGCAAGCATCTGCGCGTTACCTTCAACTACCGGTATGCGCCGCACAACACCAAGCTCCGCGAGCTGATCATGAACGACACCATCGGTAAGGTGACGCAGGTCCATTTCGAGTGGATGCTCAATACTTCACACGGGGCCGACTATTTCCGCCGGTGGCACAGAGATAAGAGAAACAGCGGCGGGCTGCTCGTCCACAAGGCGACCCACCACTTTGACCTTGTGAACTTCTGGCTCGGCACGTATCCGAAGCGCGTCTTTGCTTTCGGCGACCTGAAATTCTACGGGCGTGAAAATGCCGAAGAGCGCGGCGTGACCAAGTTCTATTCCCGCGTATACGGGCAGGAGAACGCCAAAGGCGATCCGTTTGCGCTTGTGATGGAAGGGAACCAGGGGCTGGAAAGGCTCTACCTGAACGCCGAAAAGGACGACGGATATATCCGTGACCAGAGCGTGTTCGGAGACAATATCAGCATTGAGGATACCATGAACGTGCTGGTACAGTATCAGAGCGGCGCGCAGATGTCCTATTCGCTGAATGCATACTCCCCGTGGGAAGGTTTCCGCGTTTGTCTGACGGGAACCAAAGGGCGTGTGGAATTGCAGGTCGTGGAAGCCGTGTATATCAACGGCCAGGGCGCGTCTTCCAATGAAGGCGTTGTCAGAGGCAAAAAGATCACGGTTTATCCGATGTTCGGCGATGCCTACGATGTGCCGATTCCCGAAGGCGTCGGCGCTCACGGCGGCGGTGACGAGGTCCTTCTGAACGATATGTTCGGAGTGCCTGAATATGACCCGTTCCACAGAGCGGCCTCTCATGTGGACGGCGCGATGAGCATTCTGACCGGTATCAGCGCCAACAAGTCGATTGCGACGGGGATGCCGGTAGACGTTTTGTCTCTGGTTGATATCCCCGGCGTGAAAAAGAGATAAATCCCCGGCGCGCTTTTTGCCGGCATGAAACGGGTACCTTTCGGGGTACCCGTTTTTCGATGGCGCGGGGTGGCGGTTTTTTCGCGCGGGGTGGCGGTTTTTCCGCGCGGGGCGGCGGGTTTTTGCACGCGGGCGGCGGGTTTTGGCGCGGGAGATGTGGGGGCGGAGTTTTTTGCACAGGGCGCGGGGCGGAAGAGGGTTTTGACCCAGCCGGGCAAGACCCATCCGCCGGGCAAGACCCCGCCGATGAGACGAACGAACAAAAATCGCGGTTTCGGTCACGCCGAAAAAATGAAAAAAGATATTGACAAGGAAAATTATTTGTGTTAAAATCCTAATTGAGAATAATTATTATTAAGCCGTGCGACCGACCGTAAAAAGCGGCGGCGGAGCGGCCGGGAAAGGAACCGACATGAAAATTACAGAAGATATCCGTTATATCGGCGTGGATGATGACAAAACCGACCTTTTTGAGGGGCAGTATCGCGTTCCGGCCGGGATGTGTTACAATTCTTATGTTATCCTGGACGAAAAAATCGCCGTTCTGGATACCGTGGACCGCAATTTTACGCATGAATGGCTCGACCGCCTCGCCGAGGCGTTGGGAGGCAGGAAGCCCGATTATCTGATCGTACAGCATATGGAGCCGGACCACAGCGCGAACATTGTGAATTTTATGAACGCGTATCCCGGGGCGGTTGCGGTGGCTTCCGACAAAGCGTTCCGGATGATGGAAAACTTCTTCGGGAACGGATATGCCGACCGCAGGCTGGTCGTCAAAGAAGGCGAAAGCCTCTCTCTCGGGAAGCATACGCTTTCCTTCGTTGCCGCGCCGATGGTGCATTGGCCCGAGGTTCTGATGACCTATGACAGTGCGGATCATGTCCTTTTCTCGGCGGACGCTTTCGGGAAGTTCGGCAGATTTGAGGCTCCGGAAGAATGGACGGACGAAGCGCGCCGCTATTATTTCGGGATTGTCGGAAAGTACGGCGCACAGGTACAGGCTCTTTTCAAAAAGCTGCCTGCGTTGGATATCCGCACCATCTGCCCGCTTCACGGCCCGGTCCTTTTTGAAAATCTCGGGAAATATCTCGGCCTGTATCAGACCTGGTCTTCCTATCTTCCCGAGAGCGAGGGGGTCCTGATTGCGTACACCTCGGTTTACGGGAACACCAAAAAGGCTGCGGAGCTTCTTTCGGACAGGCTGAAAGCGATGGGATGTCCTGCGGTGGAGATTTATGACCTTGCCCGGGACGATATGGCCGCCGCCGTGGCCGCCGCTTTCCGCTACGGGAAAATCGTTTTGGCGACAACGACCTATAACGCGGAGATATTTCCGTTCATGCGGGAGTTTATCAACCATCTCACGGAGCGCGGCTTCCGGAACCGGACGATCGGCCTGATGGAAAACGGTTCATGGGCACCGCAGGCGGCCAAGGTCATGCGGCGGATGCTGGAAAACTGCAAGGACCTGACCTTCACCGAGACGAGTGTGAAGATTTTGTCCTCTCTGCAAAAAGAAAGCAAAGAGCAAGTGGAGGCGCTGGCCCGCGAACTGACCCGGGAATATTTGGAGCAGAACGAAGAGACAGCGAACAAGAACGACCTGTCCGCGCTGTTCCGGATCGGGTACGGGCTTTATGTGGTGACATCCAACGACGGCCGGCGCGACAACGGGCTGATTGTCAATACCGTCACCCAGGTGACGAGTGCGCCGAACCGCGTGGCGGTGTGCATCAGTAAGGAAAACTATTCCCACCATGTAATCCGGCAGACCGGGCAGATGAATGTCAATTGTCTGACGATTGACGCCCCTTTCGCGCTTTTTGAAAACTTCGGCTTCCGGAGCGGACGGAACGCGGATAAATTCGATTCTGTGAAGATTCTCCGTTCGGATAACGGCTTGGTCTTTTTGCCGCAATATATCAACGCATTTCTCTCTCTCCGGGTGGAGCAGTATCTGGATTTCGATACCCACGGACTCTTTGTCTGCGCTGTCACCGAGGCGCGGGTACTTTCCGACCGGGAAAGCATGACTTATGCCTATTATCAGGAGCATGTCAAGCCGAAACCCGCGACCGAAGGCAAACAGGGCTATGTCTGTAAGGTCTGCGGATATGTCTATGAAGGGAAGACGCTCCCCGAAGACTTTATCTGCCCGCTTTGCAAACACGGCGCCGCCGATTTTGAGGCGATCGGATAAAGAGCGGACAAAAAAACGCGCGCTTTCGGATTTTCTTCTTTTTTGATTGAATCGGGCGTGCAACGTTGACTTTTCGCAAAAAAGGTGCTATCATATTCCCGATAGTAACATCCGAATTGCGAGGAAGACCATGGAGAAGAAAAATATCATTCTGACCGGTGACCGCCCGACGGGACGGCTCCACCTCGGGCATTATGTCGGTTCGCTCAAAAGAAGGGCGGAACTGCAAAATTCCGGGAAGTACGATGAAATCAATATTCTGATTGCCGACGATCAGGCGTTGACGGACAATGCCGATAATCCCGGCAAGATCCGGGAAAATATCATCCATGTCGTACTGGATTACCTTTCTGTCGGGATCGACCCGGCCAAAGCCACTATCTGCGTGCAATCCGCGCTGCCGGCCCTGCACGCGCTGACCTTCTATTACATGAACCTGGTCACAACGGCGCGCCTTGCCAGAAACCCCACGGTCAAGGCCGAAATGCAGATGCGCGGTTTTGCCGACGAAGGGCTTCCGGTTGGATTTTTCTCCTACCCGATTTCCCAGGCGGCCGACATCACCGCCTTTGACGCAAATATTGTGCCGGTCGGGGAGGATCAGCTCCCGATGATAGAGCAGGCGCGGGAGATCGTGGAAAAATTCAACCGCGTTTACGGCGAGACGCTGGTCATGCCGAACGCCATGCTTCCCGAAAACGAGACGCAGCGCCGGCTGCCCGGTGTGGACGGCAAGGCCAAAATGAGCAAATCGCTCGGGAACTGCATTTACCTTTCCGACTCTGCCGCGACCCTCAAAAAGCAGATCAACGGGAAAATGTATACCGACCCGCTCCATTTGCAGATCAGCGACCCCGGCCATACCGAGGGGAATGTTGTGTTTACATATCTGGACGCTTTCTGCACGGACGCGCATTTTGCGGAGTATCTGCCCGAATACCGGAATCTCGACGAAATGAAGGAGCATTATCGCCGGGGCGGCCTCGGAGACGGAACCTGCAAGAAATTCCTGTATCACGTGCTGGAAGAGACGCTTTCCCCGATTCGTGAAGCGCGTGCGGGATGGGAGAAGGACATCGGCGCGGTCTATGATATCATTGCAGAAGGAACCGAAAAAGCCGTTGAAAAGACAAATGAGACCCTGGCCCGCGTTCGCCATGCCATGAGGATCGATTATTTTGCCGACCGCTCCATTGTCGGCGAATGGGAAGAACTCCTGAAAAAAGCGAGACAGTAACGTTGAAAGCGGGGTGGCAGCGGGCGATTTGCCGGCTCTTTTGCGGCCGGGAATCCCGGCCGTATCCCCGGGAATTTCTCCTTGGAGCCTTGCGGCGCGTCCGAATCCCGAAAACGCCAAAAGAACCCCGCAGGGTTCTTTTTCCGTGACAAGGGCGCCGGAAAGACCTAAGAAGAACGCCGGCAAAATCGGCTTTTAAGCAGAGGCCCTTCGGATTTCGCATAAACCTTCGGATTTCGCATAAATCGATTGAATATACCGCAGACCGGCGGAAGAGAATCCCGCCCGGGGCGGGAAAGGAACCGCAGAAAACGCGGTGGTGAAGATATGGGTGATATGATACGGATCGAACACCTGCAAAAACGCTTTGGAGAAATCCGGGCGGTAAACGACCTCAGTTTCCGTGTGAAGAAAGGCGAGCTTTTCGCTTTTCTCGGCGTGAACGGAGCGGGAAAGTCCACGACCATCAACATCCTTTGCGGGCAACTTCCAAAGGACGGAGGGCGCGTGGAGGTCTGCGGATGCGACGCGGACAGGGAACCCGATCGGATAAAACGCGCCATTGGGGTGGTGTTTCAGAATTCGGTGCTGGATCGCGAACTCAGCGTGCGCGAAAATCTGGCCTGCCGGGCGGCGCTTTACGGCCTTTGCGGGGAGGCGTTTGAGAGGCGGCTTACGTCGCTTACCGCGCTCCTTGATTTTTCGGAACTGCTCCGACGGCCGGTGGGGAAACTTTCGGGTGGCCAGCGGCGGCGGATTGACATTGCGCGCGCTCTTTTGCATGAGCCGGAGATTCTGATTCTCGATGAGCCGACGACCGGCCTGGACCCGCAGACGCGGACGCTCCTGTGGCAGGTGATAGGACGGTTACGGCGCGAGCGGGAACTGACCGTATTCCTGACGACCCATTATATGGAAGAGGCGGCCGATGCCGACTATGTGGTCATTCTCGACCGGGGGCGTATTGCCGCAGAAGGCACGCCGCTGGAACTGAAAAACGCTTATACCGGAGACTTTATCACCCTTTACGGAACGAGCGAAGAAGAGATACGGCAGCTCGGAATGAAATATACCGCCCGGCGCGACGCTTTCCGGGTGGAAGTGCCGGACACGGCGGCGGCAACGGAACTGATCGTCCGGTATCCTTCCGTTTTTCGTGATTATGAGATCGTAAAAGGGAAAATGGATGATGTGTTTCTCGCCGTTACCGGAAAAAAACTGCCGGGAGGAGAACAGAAATGACAGGTCTTTTTGCGCTGATCCGGCGCAATATAAAACTTTATTTCAAGGATAAGGGAATGTTTATTCCTTCACTCATTACCCCGGTCATTTTGCTGGTCCTGTATGCCACGTTCCTGAAAAGAGTGTATGACGATTCCTTTCGTACCGCGGTATCCGCGGCGGGGGCGACGATTGCCGACGGGGTGCTGAACGGTTGCGTCGGCGGGCAATTGATTTCCTCCCTGCTGGCGGTGAGCTGCGTGACGGTGGCGTTCTGCTCCAATCTGCTCATGATACACGACAAGACGAGCGGCGCGCGGCAGGACCTCACGGTCTCGCCGGTGCATGGCGGAACGCTGGCCATCGGATATTACCTCGCCACGCTTTTTTCCACGCTGATTATCAGCCTGTCCGCACTGGCGGTCAGCCTGGTGTATCTCGCGTTTGTCGGGTGGTATTTAACGGTCGGAGACGTATTTTTGCTCTTTCTGGACGTTTTTCTCCTGACTATGTTCGGAACCGCGCTTTCTTCCTGCGTGAACTTTTTCCTGTCTACCGACGGGCAGGCGTCGGCGGTCGGAACGATTGTCAGCGCGGGGTACGGGTTTGTGTGCGGCGCATATATGCCGATTTCCAATTTCGGAGAGGGGCTGCAACACGTGCTTTCCTTCCTGCCCGGCACCTACGGCACAAGCCTTTTGCGGAATCACGCGATGCGTGGCGTTTTTGCCGAAATGAGCAGCCAGGGGTTCCCCGAAGAGGTCGTGCAAAGCATCCGTGACAGCGTGGATTGCAATCTTTATTTTTACGGGACCCGCGTCGGGACAGGCGGGATGTATCTGATCCTCGCCGGCAGTTTTGCCCTCTTTATCGGTATCTACATCCTCATGAATATTCTTTCCGGCCGCCACGCCGGAAAACGCGGGTAAGCGGCCGCTTTGCGCATTTTCCTCAAAAAGAAAAGTTTTCTTTACATTTATAACAGGCGGCCGTCGCATACAAAAAACAAAACACCGGGCAGAGCTTTACTCTACTCGGTGTTTTATCGTACACCCGAAGACAATTCCTACAAAGAATAGGGTGTTCGGATTATACTCGATTGGTGAAGTGACCGATGCAATGTCCGAACTGTTTTTCATGGATTCAATTTCTTCTGAGGTCGGTATGGTGATAGGCGTATCATCGAA
>CAKSAC010000018.1 GCA_934434925.1 uncultured Eubacteriales bacterium
GAGTACGACCTTGTGGGCTACATTCCCGTGGATGAGCTGCTAAAAGCGGAACAGGCATGACCGAGATCATGCCTGTTTCAAGAATTTTGAGTTTTACTGTCTTACCAGCAGAGCGCCCGCCCGCTCTTGTTTTCGGCAAACAAAGACCGGGGCTGTCGGCTTTC
Source organism: uncultured Eubacteriales bacterium (assembly GCA_934434925.1). Taxonomy (GTDB): domain Bacteria; phylum Bacillota; class Clostridia; order Oscillospirales; family CAG-272; genus UBA1740. Next base: position 165 of record CAKSAC010000018.1, read on the forward strand.
AAAGACAGCCCCGAAAATCCGCAATCCGGAGAAACCGGACGCTCAAAGGAGCCAGACCGGGAGTTCTTCCCCGAAGCGGATGCATCCGTTTCCGGCAGAGACGGCAGCCGGTGCTTTGGCTTTATTTTTGCTTCCGGGCTTACGTCCGCGCTTTTTCGGCTCTCTGACGGTATTTTCCTTCGCGGAAGAGGCCGCTTTGACCCGATTTTTACTTCCGGGCTTGCGTCCGCGCTTTTTCGGAGCCGGGGTGGCGGCAACCGCCTGCCCGACAAGTTCCGGCGCGACGTTTTCCCCGGTCGCTTCGGCTTTTTTCTCTTCGGCCGGAGCCGCTTTGACAGCCGGCTTTTCTTCTTTGGCCGGGGTCGCTTTGACAGCCGGCTTTTCTTCTTCGGCCGGGGCGGCTTTGACGGCCGGCTTTTCTTTTTTGGCCGGGGCCGCTTTGACGGCTGGCTTTTCTTTTTTGGCCGGAGCCGCTTTGACAGCCGGCTTTTCTTCTTTGGCCGGGGCCGCTTTGACGGCCGGCTTTTCTTCTTTGGCCGGGGCCGCTTTGACGGCCGGCTTTTCTTCTTTGGCCGGGGCCGCTTTGACAGCCGGCTTTTCTTCTTTGGCCGGGGTCTCCTCGACAACGGCCACGGGTTCAGACGTTACGGGAGCCAGTAGCATCTCGTCTTTGCCTTCCGCCACTCTTTTAAGACTGCTTTTTCCGATCGACATTTTCCATGATCTCCTTTGTCAATTCTGTATATTCCTTTGCGCTCCGGCTGTGCTTTTTGTATGCCACTACCGGTTTGCTGTTATCCTGAGCCCATTCCACCGCGCTGTCAACGCGGATATAGTTCCGAAATACATATACATTATCCAGTTCCTGCAACGTCTCCGTGGTCTGCTTGAAATAGTTTTTCCGCTCGTCGGCCTTGGTAATCAGCACGCCGAGCAGCTCGATTTTCGGAGCCACTTTCTGAACCTGATGGTAAAAATCAAACATGTTCGCCAGACCGAACAGCCCCCACGGGCTGGCCTCCAACGGAATAATCAGATAATCGGCGGCGCACATGATGTTCATGACCCAGCCGCCGAGGGTCGGCGGAGCGTCGATGAGAATATAGTCATACAGGTCCGCCGACAGGATTTTTTCCAGCCCGCGCGCCAGGATAAACTCGCGTTGCCATTTGGTGAAAAGTTCGTATTCAATCGAACTCATCAAGGTAGAAGAGGGTATAATATCCAGGTTTTCATACCCGGTCTTTACAATACAGTCGGAAAGATCGCTCTCGGTGCGGATACCGGTATAAAGATTTTTGTCGCCTTTGGCAAACTCCAGCGCCTGCTCTTCCTGAAAGAAGGAAAGGGTCAGATTCATCTGCATATCGCCGTCAATCAGCAGAACGCGCTTTCCTGCCTCCGCCATCCCGTACCCGACATTGGAACAAGTGGTGGATTTTCCGCTCCCGCCTTTATTATTGGCAAAAGCAATCACCTTAGTCTTTGACATCCGTGTCTCCTCCGTCTTTTTTCTCATGATCATCGGCGAGATATTCCAGCAGTTCGTCAATCCCCTCGCCCGTATAGGCACTGATGGCAAAAACCCGGCGGCACCCCGCCAATTTCAGCCACCGGCGCACACGTTCGACATTCGCGCGCGGTTTGTCGATCCCCGTAATCAGCCCGATGACTTCCTTATTGACAATGCAGGAAATATTCGGGTTAAAGATCGAATACGGCTCGTCAGCCGAAAGGACAAGCCCCACAACATCCGCTTCGTAAGCGTAAAGAGCCAACGGGCCGGAGAGGCAACGCAACTCGGTATATTCGCCGGGGGTATCGATGATTACATCCCCATATTGTACATATTGCGTCTTATAGTAGTGAATCTGCTCTCCCATCAGTGCCTGGCGCAGAGTGGTCTTCCCTGCGGCCACGCGACCGATCAGAATCAGTTTTTTCATGTTCTTGTCAGCGGGCAGACAGCATAACCGAGCGTATTCTGCGCATACGTGCAGACCGCACTCATCGCGCTTTCCACCTCGGAAACGGTTCCGGTAATGATTAAAGTGCCGGTAAAACGGTCAACAAACTCCACCATACCGCCCGAGGTCTTCATGGCAATATCCGCCGCAATGACCGCGCTTTCCATCGGGCTGATGGTAAGAATGCCGATCGCGGTGCGGAAACGGTTTTTAGCCGGGTCAAGCCCCAGTTTTTCATAAAGGATCGGGTCGGGATTGGCAATGATATGCGAAAGGGTAATCTGTTTGCCCGGCACCATTTCCTGAATGATACGCATTTTATCTTTCAGCGGAATTTCCTGCATAAAAAGACCCCCTTACAACTGTTCCCACAACCCGGCATGCGGGGCGGCAATCAGCGACTTATTGGCAAAAAGGCCGCGTTCTTCGGCATAGGCGGCTCCCGCGTCCACGGCGGCCGTCACATCCCCGATATCCCCGGTCAGCATCACAATGCCCTTTCCGCCCATACCGCGCGAAACCCGCAGATCAAAAATCTCGACCTTGGCGGTTTTGACCGCCAGATCGGCGGCCTTGATGGCACTGGCAGCGGAATAGGTCTCGATCACCCCGAGCGCGCCGTTCTTAGCGGCGGTCTGCGTTCCGAAGAGCGCGGAAATCACACGCTCGTCGATCCGTCCCATGACCGAAGAATCAACCATCGTAGCGCCAAACCGTCCGGTCACATGGTCCGTGGCGGCGGTCACATCCGCGATGGCACCGGTGAGAATAATCTCAAACTTCCCGGGGCAGGCCGGGTGCGCCGAGACCAGCGTGATCCCCGCACTCTTCAGCGCGGCATCTGCGGCCTCAACGCCTTTTGCGATACTTTTAATTTCCAGAACTCCGACTGCTTGATACATAGGCTCAGTCCTTTTCTATCACGATTTTCTGCGCGTCCGCATAACTGACGCGCCCGCTGACGGAAGCAAACTGCGGTACCGAAAGTCCGGCGCCGGCTTCCGCAATCTTTTGCCCGCAGGCAACGCTGTCACCCGCCGCGACCACCGGCACCGAAGGCGCGCCGATATGCTGGCTCATCCGGATTTCCACCGTGCGGAAAGACGGGATTTCTTCTGTATAGTTTTGTTTACGGTCAAACGGCGTAACGCCGAGAAGCATCTTCCATCTGGGGATCGGCATCTGCCGATGTGCGCGTTGCGGTTCGATCTTGCTGACCTTTCCGGCCGGGTCGTACCGCATCTTTTTTTCACCGAGGCGGCGTTTCATTTCAAAGATGACCGCCCGGGGAGAAAGATCCTGGCAGCAGGCCGCTATCTCACAGATCCCGCAACCGCAACAAAGCGAGGCCTCGGTATAGAGCGACGGATCGATCTCCGGAAGTGAAGTGGCAAAACGCACCATCCGATGCGGCTCAAGCGGATAGCCCATCAGTTGCCGCGGACACATATCGGTGCAACGGGTACACTGGCAGCAGGCGCTCACCGCCCGGCGCTCCTGTACCGAAAGCGGCGCGATCTTGGTCGCCACCGCCGGAATATCGGCCGGAAGGATCAACAGCCCTTTGGTCGTTTTCGTGACAACCTCCGTTTCGGGATTGGCAACGCGCCCCATGGAAGGGCCGCCGACCACCAGCCGGTGCGTGGCGGGAACCGGAACATCCAGCCCGCGCAAAAGATCGGCCACCCGCATTCCGACCGGAACGCGTAGCACATACGCGCGATTGTCCGAAATGTCTCCCGCCACGGTCAACCATTTGGAAACGACCGGTTCATGAAACGTGGCCGCCCGATAAAAGTTGTAAATCGTCTCGGCATTATAGACGATAACGCGCTGGCTGATCGGGAGCGCGGAAGGCTGAACCAACCGCCCGGTCGCCTCATAGATCAGCGTGATCTCGTCTCCCATCGGATACATGTTCGGAAGGAGAAAGACCTTGGTCATCCGGCCGAATGCCTGCCCGCCGGTGAGCCCCAGCCCCCGGGATGTGTGTTCTTTGACCGCCAGGATCACGCGGCCGATCCCGACCGCATCCGCAATCATTTCCGCACCCGCTACGACTTCGGAAATATGTTGTTTCAGGATTTCATAGTCGGTATGCAAAAGCGGTTCGCACTCGGACCCGTTGATGATCAGCGTGTCTGCCCCGTCGGCCAGTTTGGCATAAGAGGGAAAGCCCGCGCCGCCGGCTCCCACGATTCCGTGCGCCCGCATCAGGTTCTGAATTTCCGTATTCATTTCAGTCCACAATCCCCACAATGACGGCGTCCACGGGAGATTCCTGATTGGCCAACGCCAGCCGGGCGCTGCTACCCGTGGTAATCAGCACCGTTTCCCCGATCCCGGCTCCGACACTGTCAACCGCCACCAGAAATTTTTCCGTCGGCTGATCGTTTTCCAGCAACCGGACTTCCATAAATTTGTTTCCGACCAGAGAAGGTTGTTTTTTCGTCGAAACGATATGGCTGACAACGATTCCTTTAAGCATTTTTTCTGTCCTCTCGGATTATTCTTTCACCAATGTAACGAGCGCACCGTTTCCGATACCGGCACCGTTTGCGTCATCGGTATCCACATGCATCTCCAACACAAATTTTTCGCTGGCGCGAATCTGTACATCGTAAAAACGGGTATGCTTTTTCCCCGGCACATCCACCGTCACATATTCCCCGTCCGAAACGCCGAAACGCTTTGCGTCCTCCTGGCTCATATGAATATGGCGGTTGGCGATAATCGCCGCTTCCGGAACCGACAATACCCCCTTCGGCCCGATGATGGTGATGGGGGCGGAACCGTCCAGATCGCCGGATTCCCGGACGGGCGGCTTGAGTTTCAACTGATACGAATCCGTCATGGAGATTTCGACTTGTGTGCGGGAACGGAGAGGGCCAAGCACACGGACATTTTCAATCGGCCGCATCGAAGGTCCGACAATCGTCAGCACTTCCTTGCAGGCATACTGCCCGGGCTGTTTCAGGTCCTTGATTTTGGTCAGTTCATACCCTTTCCCGAAAAGGACCTCCACATCCGCCTCTGTCAGATGGATATGCCGGTTGGAGACTCCGACCGGAATTCCCTCCGCGCCGGCAGCGCCGGTCTCGATTTCGTTCATGACATTCTTCACGATTTCAGCAATTTGCTTTGCGCAGATTTCCATATGCTTTCTCCGTTCTTATATAATCGGCTGTGATCGGCTCGCCGGCCGGGAAACGCCGCCGCAGGCGGCAGACAGGGAACGTCTGATTATGCGGAGTTCATCGGATATCCGGAAAACCCGTGAACCTCCCCCGGAAAGACCCCGGAAAAGTACTCAAAAATCCGTGAACCTTCCCCGGAAAAACCCGGGAAAACGCCCGCAAAAGGCTCTTCCCCTTTGCTTTTCCCTCCCCCTTGGCAAAGAGCAGAGCAAAAAGGAAGCGTCCGGCCGCATCCGGCGGGATACAAAAGCGTCGTAAGGGCAGTCGGGCGCGCTCCGGCAAAGGAACCGCCGACCCAAAACGGCGCGCGGAAAGAAACCCCGGGGATTGCTGTAATCCCCAAAGGGGCGTCACGGAAAGGACCCGGCCTTTCCGTGACGGAGCGTTCCGTCGGCTCAGGCCTTCGGAAGGAGTTTTTCCACATCCGTATGCGGACGGGGAATGACGTGCGTGGCAACCACTTCGCCGAGTTTGCCTGCGGCGGCACCGCCGGCTTCGACCGCGGCCTTCACAGCCCCGACGTCGCCACGGACCATCACGCTGACAAGCCCGCTGCCGATCTTCTCGCTGCCGATCAGAACGACGTTTGCGGCTTTGACCATCGCATCAGCCGCCTCGATCGCGGCCACAAGACCTCTGGTTTCAACCATGCCTAATGCTTCCATGTTACTATCCTCCGTAAAAATTTGGAATTGTGAGTTATATGTCACAGGTGAACCACCTATGTACCTTGATACTTGCCGCGCGGACGCGCGGCGGATTCGGCTCCCGCCGTCCCCGGCGGAATACCGGCCGGGGTCAATCGGTCAGGAGGAACTTCATGATGTCGGGATGCGGGCGGGCAATCACTTCGCAAAGTTTCACCTTTCCGACCTTTGCCGCGGCGGCGGCACCCGCTTTTGCGGCCGCTTCCACAGCAGACACCGTGCCGGCTACGACAACGGTGACAAGCCTCCCGCCCAAGCGTTTCTCGACATGAATGAGACGGACATCGGCAGCCTTGCACATGGCATCAAGCCCGGCAATGGAGGCTACCAGTGCCTGCACTTCGAGCAACGCTACTGCCTGTTCCATGCAGACCTCTGCTTATTTCAAAGAAGGAAGAAGTTTTTCAACATCCGTATGAGGACGAGGAATAACGTGCGTGGCAACCACTTCGCCGAGTCTGCCTGCGGCGGCACCGCCGGCTTCGACGGCCGATTTCACAGCGCCGACATCCCCGCGGACCATAACGCTGACAAGCCCGCTGCCGATCTTCTCACTGCCGATCAGAACGACGTTTGCGGCCTTGACCATTGCATCAGCCGCCTCAATCGCGGCGACCAGACCTCTTGTTTCAACCATACCCAATGCTTCCTGCATGACTTTGTTCTCCTTATATTTTTTTATTTTTTATTGTTCCGGAGTTTGTCTCGCCCGGTTGCGTCCAGGTGAGCAAACCATTCGATCTCCGGGCTTTGCCCGGCAATCAGGTACGAGGTGATATACATCCCGCGTGCCTTTGCTTCGGCAGACCCGGCTTCCAGCGCAGATTCAACCGCAGCCGCGTCTCCCTCAAATTTCACGACCATGACCAGCGGAACCTCTGCCGTATCGGCATTGGCCGGCTTGTTCTTGTCAATGGCGACCACCTTGACATCCGAAGTTTTTGCAACGCGATCCGCCACAACGATCGAAGTCGTGAATCCGTATACTTCAATCATCCCGAGTGCCATCGGTCAGACCTCCGTCAGTCCGGCACGTAGCAGATCTTGATGCCCTGCTGGGATACGTTGGTCTCCATCGCCTCGTTCAGCTTATCCAGCGGATAGCTGTGGGTGATAAGCGACTTGATCGGAATATTCATCTCGCGCGCTTGTTTGAGGAACGCGATGGTCTTGGGATAATCCTGCGCGCTGTAATCCCATGAACCGACCAGATTGATCTCCTTGTTGCACATGGCAAAATGCGGGTTGACGCTGTATTCGCCGTTGTTGACAAAGAAGCCCATCTCGCACATTCCGCCTCCGCGGCGGATATAGGAGTAAATATCGGCAGCGGCGGCCGGTGCGCCGGTGCATTGGAAGGCAAAGTCGGCTCCCACGCCGTCGGTCGCGGCCTTGACGGCCTCGATACGTTTTTCAAGCGTATCGTATTCGCGGAAATTGATGGTCGTCTTGACGCCGAACTTTTTCGCCATTTCCAGGCGCATCGGTGTGCCGTCAATGGCAATGATGTTGTTGATCCCCGCGGCGCGAAGCACGCAGGCCATCACCAGTCCGACCGGGCCGAGCCCTTGGAGAAGAACGTTGGTATTGAAGTGCATCAGCCCCGTGGAGCAGGCGCGCTCATATGCGTGAACGCAGACCGTGGACAACTCCAGAAGCATTCTTTCCTGTAAATCAAGGTCGTTCACCACAAAGTAAGTCGCACCCGGGGAACGGATCAGCAAGTGGGTGGCAAACCAGCCGTTGAGGGGTTGTTCGTCGCGATGGCCGATCAGACCGAACACGCCCTGCTTTTCGCAGAGGTTGGTATGAGCGGGATGATTGCGGCAGGCATTGCACTCTCCGCAACTGATGACCGAGGTGACGATCTTATCGCCGACCTTGATCGGTTTCCCGGCGGTATCGGTGCGGACATTTTTCCCGAGGGCAATGATTTCGCCGGTTCCCTCATGGCCGAGGACGACCGGGATGATGCCAAAGGGGTCGGCGCGCCATTCATGCACGTCGGTTCCGCAGACCCCCGCGCCTTCCACGCGAACGAGAATATCGTCGTCTTCCAGCGGCGGGATCGGGAATTCCTTTACTTCAAAATGCTTTTTTGCTGTCAGCATGGCGACCTTCGCGGTCTTCGGGACCCGACCTGCGGAAGCAGGCGCGGAAGAGGCGGAAGCCCCGCCCATATCCCCGAGAACGCGGCGCACGATGCTTTCTACCTGTGCAGCACTGAGTTCCATTTTTCTTCCTCCTTAAATAATCCGGAAATTATCCACCATCACACATCTGCGCAGACGGGTGAAGCTCCGGGCCGACGTGATGCCTTCTCCGGTCGGGCCGGCAATGGTAAAGGTGGTATGCCCCTCTCCGCCGAAACCGATTCCGGCATAGGAGGGAGCGTTTTTCACAAAGATGGTGGTTTCGACCGCACGGGCAAAGCGCGTGAGATGGTCGATATTTTTGGAGTGCATGTGCGCCGTATGGCGACAACCGTGTTCCGCCTTGACCGCCAGATCAATAGCCTCGTCAATGTTCTTGACGCGGACGACCGGCAAAATCGGCATCATCAATTCGGTCTGCACAAAGAGATGTTCAAACGGCACTTCGCAAAGAATGCACCGGATCTCCGGCCCTACGCGGATGCCGATCTTTTCCAGAATCACGGCAGCGTCACGGCCGACGCACTCCCGGTTGATGATTTTTTTGCGGCTTCCGTCCTTGGCGGTGACTTCGGTCATCACGACTTCTGCCAGCGCGTCTGCCTGCTCCCGGCTGATGAGAAGAGCGCCGGCCTTTTGCATGCCTTCGATCAGCTGATCGGCGATCGAATCGAACGCAAAGACCTCTTTTTCGGCAATGCAGGGAAGGTTGTTATCAAACGTGCATCCGTCGATGATGTCACGCGCGGCTTTTTTGATATCAGCCGTATCGTCCACGATCACCGGCGGGTTTCCGGCCCCGGCACCGATGGCCTTTTTGCCGGAAGAAAGAACGCTGCGCACCACCCCGGGGCCTCCGGTGCAGACCAGGAGCCGGATAGCAGGGTGTTTATACATGACATTGGCGGTATCCAGCGTCGGTTTGACGACCGAGGCAACCAGCACGCGGGGGCCGCCCGCGGCATAAACCGCGCGGTTGACAAGATCCACTGCATAGTTGGAAGTCGCGATTGCGTTCGGATGCGGGTTGAAGACCACGCCGTTTCCGGCGGCAATCATCCCGATTGAGTTGCAGATGACGGTCTCGGAGGGGTTGGTGGACGGGGTAATGCTGCCGACCACTCCGAAAGGAGCCATTTCCGTGAGAGTCAGGCCGTTATCCCCGGTCTTGACGGCAGAGACAATGTCCTCTGTCCCCGGGGTTTTGTCGGCCACGAGACGGTGCTTGGCGGTCTTGTGTTCCGCCCGGCCCATCCGCGTTTCGGCCACGCCGAGCCGTCCTAAAATCGGCGCTTCTTCACGGCAGAGGTTCCGGATAGAGGTAATCAGTTTTTCACGGTCCTCCACGCGCATGGCGCGGATTGCGCGATAGCCCTCTTCCGCCGCGGCGATTGCGTCCTCCATCGTTTCGTAGATTCCGATGAACTTGCGGCCGCAGTAAGAGACGGCATCATAAGTAATCGCATCCGAGCCATTTGCGTCTATTGCGCCCATGACGTTTTTCACAATCTGCTCGATCTGCGCTTCAGTCCAGTTAATAGCCATGATTTCTCCTTTCTGTCTGTATCGTCACAAAAAGGAATTACTTGCCGAGAGCGGCCAGAACGCGGCGGGTGATCTCGGCCACCAGAGCGTCGCCGGTCGGGGCGGGTTCGTCATGGTGACAACTGCAGGTCGCGGCGTCGGGAGTATTCTGCTTGCACCGGCACTTGTCCGTGCCGAGGTTGGCGCAACGCTTGCACCCGGGATGGCGGCCGGGAATCTGCATTTTTTTGCGGAGTTCCATCAGTTTTTCAAGTTGTTCGCAGGGGATCTCTTCCACGCCGCCCAGTTCACGGGCGAACTTGCAGATTTTGGCGTTGAATTCCACTTCTTCCATCATGAAGAAAGCTTTGGTCAGCGTGTTGCCGACGGTCAGCGCGCCATGGTTTTTCAACAAAAACGCGTCATGATCCTGCAAATAGGGGTCCAGCGAATCGGGAATTTCCATGGTGGAAGGCGTACCGTATTCGCAGGTCGGGATTGTACCGATGGTCAGAACGGCTTCCGGCAGGATGTACTGGTCCAGTTCCACCCCGGCAACGGTGAAGGCGGTCGCCACAGGCGGATGGGCGTGTACCACGGCAAACACGTCGGGGCGTTTCTGATAGACGCGCATATGCATCTTGATTTCGCTGGAAGGATTCAGGGTCCCCTCCAGTTTTTTGCCGTTTCCGTCCACCTTGATGATCATTTCCGGGGTCAGCGCGCCCTTGGAGACACCGGTCGGCGTGCAGTAATATTCATTGTCATTGACCTTGACGGAGATATTTCCGTCGTTGGCAGCCACGAAGCCCTTGTCATAAATCTTGTGACCGACCTCGCAGATTTGTTTTTTGATTTCGTAAGGTGATTGCATTGTCTCTATCCTTTCTTATTTTGTAACCAGTTTCATGGTATCCAGCGCGATCATATATTCTTCATCGGTCGGGATAACAAAGGTGCGCACGCGAGCGCCGGGAGCGGTAATCTCCACGTCTTTGCCGCGCTCGGCATTTTCATTGGCCGCCTCGTCAATCCGGATGCCGAAGAAATCCATTTCCGCACACACGCGGCGGCGCAGGTCGCGGTCATTTTCTCCGATGCCGGCGGTAAACACCAGCGCGTCCACGCCGTTCATCGCGGCAATATAAGAACCGATCAGTTTCTTGATGTCGTACACCAGCATATCCATGGCCAGCCGGGCGCGGTCGTTTCCGGCTTCCGCGGCGGCGCGCACCTCCCGGCAGTCGCTGGAAACGCCGGAAATCCCGAGCAGACCCGATTTCTCGTTCAGTATTTTATCGGTTTCGTCGGGAGTCAGGTTCTCCATCCGATCAATATAGGGAATGACGGTCGGATCGACCGAACCGCTGCGCGTTCCCATCGGAAGCCCTTCCTGCGGGGTGAACCCCATGGAAGTATCGATGGCCTTGCCGTACTTCGTGGCGGTGATTGAAGAGCCGTTTCCGAGGTGGCAGGTGATGATTTTCAGTTCTTCAAGCGGACGGCCGCAGAGTTCGCCGGCGCGGGCAGTCACATACCGGTGCGAGGTTCCGTGGAAGCCGTAGCGGCGGATCTGATACTTTTCATAATATTCATAAGGGAGCGGATAGATATAAGCGTAATCCGGCAGGGTCGCATAATAGGATGTGTCGTATACGCAAACCAGCGGCTTGCCGGGCATTTGGCGGCGGCAGGCCTCGATCCCTTTGATGGCGGGCGGGCCATGGAGCGGATTGATTCCGACAATCGAATAGAGATACCGGATTTCTTCTTCTCCCACCAACATGGAGCGGCGGAGCTTCTCGCCGCCGTGCGCCACACGGTTTCCGATCGCGTCAATCTCGGAAAGATCGCTGATAACGCCGAGTTCCCGATCGGTCAGAAGTTTCAGAACCAGCGCAATGGCGTCGTCATGATCGCGGAACGTGACATCCGCATGATAATCTTCCTTTCCCGGACGCTTGTGGGTAATCGCCCCACCGATACCGATCTTTTCGCAAAGGCCTTTGGCAATCACCGCGCCGGTGTCCATATCAAAAAGTTGATATTTCAGCGATGAACTTCCGGCGTTGATGACCAGGATTTTCATATTTTCTATCCTCCGTAAAGATAATAAATAACGTCTTGACTTGCCGCAAAACCAGCCGCTTTCAGCCTGTCCGGTTACAGCCCGCTGTCGGTCAGCCCTTCCCGGCTTTTCGTTTTCGCCCGGCTCCGGCCTTTCCCGGCTTTTTCAGTCGCTTTCAGCCTGTCCGGTTACGGCCCGCCGTCGGTCAGTCTTCCCCGGCCGCCGTGCCGTCTTCATGCACCCGCTTGGACTCCAGCGAACGTTCGTTCTCGCGGAGAGAGCCGGCAATTTTTTCTTCATTCCGATAAATAATGTAATAACATAGCGCGTCCAGCACCATCAGGCGGGAAATGTGGGAATTCAGCGCCAGCGCACTGTGCCGCACTTCCTCCGTATCGGTGACCAGCACAATGTCGCTTTGCCGTACAATCGGGGAGCGTTCCGCCCCCGTCACGCAGACGGTCGTTACCAGGCGGGAGCGCGCCAGCCGGAGTGCGTCCACAATATCCTTGGAAGCGCCGGATTGAGAAATCCCCACCACGCAGTCGCCGGGGCCGAGCTGGGAGATGGCGACGGATTGCATATGCGTATCGCCGTACGCGTAGGTATTGCACCCCGCCCGCAGGAATTTATTGGCCGCGTCCGCCGCCACGGAGGCCGAAGACCCAAGGCCGATCAGCAGGCATTTCCGCGCCGAGGCAATGGCTTCCGCCGCCCGCGTCATACTGTCGGCCACCAAAAGCCGCCTGGTGCGCTCCAGCGACAGATATGCGTCGTTGCAGACCTTTTCAAGGATTTCATAGCAGCTGTCCGAGGAAGTAATGGTCGGGGAGACCACGCGATTTTCCTTTTCCTGCGCCAAAGAGAGTTTCAGTTCCTGATACCCGGAAAAGCCGAGGCGTTTGGAAAAACGGACGATGGTCGCCTCACTGCTTTCCGAAAGCCGGGCCAGTTCCGTGATGGAATAGGGCAACACTTCACCGGGGTGCGAGAGAAGCCAGTCGGCCACCTTTTTTTCGCTCTTTCCCATCTCATCATAGAGGAGTTGCGTCTGCAAAAGCGTTCTGTTCATCCCGGCTCCTCCTTTCCCGTGCCGTACGCCCGGTTTTTGTCTCAAAAATCAAAAAGATTTTTCATCAAATATCATTTTACACGATTTCTTCCGCTTTGTCAATAAAAAAAAGATTTATTACGAAAAAGTTCACAAATAAAAAATTTTTTTGCTTTTTGTTCCGTTATTTTCCTGTTTTCACCCGAAAATAAAAATAGTTTTCGGAATTTGTGCCGACAGGACCCCCGGAACGAAAAGAATTTCCGTCGCCGGAAAAAATTCCCGTTCTGCCGTCTTTTTTCGTATTCTCTCTTGACAGGGCGAAGGCAAGCGTTTATAATGTTAAAGAACGAAAGCGCCTCCGGCGCGTCGTGAAAACAGATTGATGAAGAGTAAGGACCTTTGCGTCAAGTGCCGCGGGGACGGGGAGTTGCCCGGCGGACGAAGAGCGCGTCTCGCGGTAAAGGTCCTGCATCCCGCTTCCGTCCGGTAAGTCCTTCTTTTGCCGCGGTTCGGGAAAGGAGGATTTTTTATGTGCAGAAAAAACGAAAGCACCCATCCGAAAACCCCTGTCCGGCAAACAGAACAGGCCGCCGGGGAACCGGTCGCAAGTCATGCCAAACGCCGCGCCGTGCGCGGTCTTTATAATGTGCGTGTGCTGACCTTTGCCGCCTCGATGACCGCCGTCTCCTATCTGCTCGGCGCGCTGGCCAAGCTGTTACAGGGAACCGGCGTTCTCCGCCTGACCCTGGAAAATCTGCCCGTGATTTTCTCGGCCATCCTCTGCGGGCCGTTTGTCGGCGCAGCCGTCGGCGCGGGGGCGGATATCCTGTCCTGCCTCACCGCCGGACAACCGTGGAACCCGCTCATTACCGTCGGAGTGGTCGTTATCGGTCTGGTCGCCGGATTCCTCGGTCGGAAAATTCGCCCCGGCACCCCCTCTTTTCTGCCGATCCTGCGGGTCGAACTCGCCGCGCATTTTCTCGGTTCGGTTCTGATAAAGAGTGCGGCGCTTGCCTGGCTTTTCCGGGTCGATATCGCCTATCTTTCCCTGCGGATCCCGATTTATCTCGCCATTTCGTTAATCGAAACCTTTATTCTGTTCTTTCTTTTTTCATCACCGGCTCTTCTTCGGCCGCTGGAAGGAATCATGCGCAAATGAACGCCCGTAAAAAAAATCTGACAGCCCGTCCGGAAGATTGCGCTTTTTCTGCGGAAAATGCCGCCCTTTCACCGGATTCTCCCCTCACCCCGCCGGTCGGGAAAGATCCCCCCGCCGGCATGCCCTCCCCTTCTCTTCCCCCTTCGTCACCGGCTGACGCTCCGCCCGATTTTGCCGCCGCCATGGACTATATCCGCGCGGTTTCCTGGCAGGGGAGCCGTCCGGGGCTTTCGCGTGTACGGGCGCTTTGTCATGCCCTCGGCGACCCGCAGAATTCTCTCCGCTTTCTGCACATAGCGGGAACCAACGGCAAAGGCTCTGTTTCGGCCATGCTCGACTCTGTTCTGCGCGCGGCGGGATACTCGGTCGGTCTTTATACATCCCCCTATATTTACCGGTTCACCGAACGCATCCGCTACAACGGCATTCCGATTTCCGAAGAGGATTTCGGGCGCATTATCGCAAAGATCCGCCCGCTTGCCGCCGCGATGGAAGACCGCCCCACGGAGTTTGAACTGATTACCGCCGCGGCTTTCGTTTATTACGCCGAAAAACGACCGGATTTTGTGGTGCTGGAAGTCGGCCTCGGCGGCCGTCTGGATGCCACCAATATCATCGAAACGCCGATTCTCTCGCTTGTGACCGGGATTTCGCTCGATCACACCGCCGTCCTCGGCGATACCGAAGAAAAGATCGCCGCCGAAAAGGCCGGCATTTTCCGTGCCGGGGTTCCCGTCGTTTGCGGCGCCGTCTCCGCCCCGGTCGCGGCCGTCCTTTCCGAAAAAGCAAAAGAGGTCGGAGCGCCGCTCACCTTTACCGATCCCTCGCTTCTTTTTGTCGCGGACGTCACGCAAAGCGGCATCACTTTTTCTTACGGAGAATGGCGCGATCTGCAGATTCCGTTCGCCGCACTCTATCAGCCTGCCAATGCCGCCGCCGTGCTGACAGCCGTTGCCGGATTGCGGCGCGCGGGTCTTCGCCTTCCGGAAGCCGATGTTCGCCGCGGACTGGCCGACGTACGCTGGCCGGGGCGCTTTGAGTTCTTTTCACGCGACCCCGATGTCATCTATGACGGTTCACACAATCCGGAGGGGATCGCCGCCACCCTCGCCACGGCCGAACGTCTCTACCCGGGGAAAAAGTTCGTCCTGCTCTCCGGAGTCATGCAGGATAAAAACTATCAGGATATGGCAAAAATCCTCGCGCCGCACGTGTTTCGCGTCTTCACCGTCCGCCCCGACAACCCCCGTGCGCTCGATGCCGGAGCCTATGCCGACGCCTTTTTCGCCTGCGGGGTTCCCGCCACCGCCTGCCGGACGGTCGATGCCGGTATGACGGCGGCACGCGCCGCGGCCGAAGAAGAAGCGGCCCCCCTCTTTATCCTCGGTTCTCTTTATCTCTACCGAGAGGCGTACGATGCGTTTTTTGCGCAAAAAATGTAAACATAACTTGTCTTGTAGTCACGGAAAAAGGCCGGGGAGAAAAAGCCCGGTCTTTTCGCTTGCAAAAAACGGGAAAATATGATACAATATTGTTAATTGGGCTTTTGACCGAAAAGCGAAAAACCATCGCAGAACAGCAAGGGGAACACAGTATGGATTCTTTGAACGAACGCTATCTCGCCGCCAAACGGGCGCTTTTCCGCCGATATTATGAAGAAGGGCTGAAACTCAACCCCCCGCAGTGCGAAGCTGTCTGCGCGGAAAACGGCCCGGTACTGGTGCTGGCCGGGGCCGGCAGCGGCAAGACCACGGTTCTTGTACGCCGGATCGTTCATCTCATCCGGTACGGCGATGCCTATTCCACCGATTTCATCCCTTTCGGTCTTTCCGCAGAGCGCGTGGCCGAACTGGAAGAAGCCGCCGGGACCGCTTCCCCCGAAGACATTGCCGAAATCCTGAACGAATTCATTCACACCCCCTGCCAACCCTTCCGCATGCTGGCCATCACCTTCACCAACAAGGCCGCCGCCGAGATTCGCGACCGGCTTGCAAACGCTTTTGAAGATCCGTCCATCGGTGCCGAAATCTGGTCCGGGACTTTTCACTCGGTCTGTATGCGGATTTTGCGCGTTCACGCCGCCGAGGCCGGCTATCGGAACGGCTTTTCCGTCTATGACACCGACGATCAGAAACGCGTGGTATGCGATGCCATGAAAGCCCTGCATATCGATGAAAAATACCTGTCGCCGAAGAACGTCCTGTTCAGTATCAGCGATGCCAAAAACCGCCTGATCCCTCCGGAAGAGTTTCCCGATGAAGGCGATTTCCGTCTCCGGCAGATCGGCCGGATTTATGTCGAATATCAGCGTCGGCTTGAAACGGCCAACGCCCTCGATTTTGACGATATTATCATGAAGACCGTCTCGCTCCTGGAAAAACACCCGGATATCGCCGACCACTATCAGAAAAAAATCCGTTATGTCTGCATCGACGAATATCAGGACACCAACGGGGCACAGTTCCGCCTTTCCGAATTGCTGAGTGCCGGATGGCGCAATATCATGGTGGTCGGAGACGATGACCAGAGCATCTACCGGTTCCGGGGGGCCACGGTCGAAAACATTCTGAGTTTTGACAAAATCTATCCGGATGCCCGTGTCATCAAACTGGAACAAAACTACCGGAGCACCGGCAATATTCTGGCCGCCGCCAATGCGGTCATCTCCCATAACGAGACCCGTCATGAGAAAAAACTTTGGTGTGATGCCCCTGCGGGTGACAAGATTTGTTTACATAAATCCGAAAATCAGAACGACGAAGCAATCTGGATCAAAGAAAAAATCATGCAGGAGGTCATTCGCAATCATCGCCGTTATCGCGATTGTGCCGTTCTTTACCGGCTGAACGAAATGTCTCGTTCAATTGAAAGCGTTCTGGCCAAGAGCGGGATTCCTTATCGTGTTTTCGGCGGTCAGCGCTTTTACGACCGCAAGGAGATTCGCGACATGGTGGCTTATCTTCATCTGATCGCCAACCCCGCCGACGATGTACGCCTGCGCCGTATCATCAACGAGCCGAAACGCAAAATCGGAGAAACGACCGTCGAAACCGTTGCCCGTATCGCCATGCAAAACGCTCTCAGCATGAGCGAAGTCCTTGCCGGGGCCGCCTCTTATCCGGAATTGCAGAAGGCCGCCGCGCGCCTTTCCGACTTCTCCGGCCTGATGTCCGGTCTCCGTGCGCTCGATTGCGGGATCCCGGAGCTGATCCGGCAGATCTGTGAAAAGAGCGGGTACGGTGAAATGTTGCAGGCCGAGGGAGAGACCGGCAAGACCCGTATCGATAACATCCGGGAACTGGAGAGCGCCGCCGCCGAATACGAAGAGCGCGCCGAGGCCCCGACGCTTGTCGGATTTTTGGAAGAAGTTTCGCTCGTCAGCGATATCGACAAATACGATGAAAATGCCGACGCCGTGGTTCTGATGACGATCCACAGCGCCAAAGGGCTGGAATTCCCGGTGGTCTTTCTTCCCGGTATGGAAGAAGGCGTTTTTCCCGGCACTCCCTGTTTTTCCGACCCGTCCGAACTCTCCGAAGAGCGCCGCCTTGCTTATGTCGCCCTGACCCGCGCCAAGGAAAAAGTTTATATTTCTTATGCGCATGAGCGTATGATGTACGGTCGCACTTCTGCCAATCCGCTCTCCCGTTTTGTGCGTACCGAGATTCCCGACAGTCTGCTGTCCGAAGAGCGGGCGGTTGATTTTTCACCGGCTCCGCAAAGACCTTATACGCCGCCCCGTCGCCGTTCCGCCCCGCTCTCCGGGGAATTTCTGCGCCATCCGACCAACCCCACCGCCCCGTCCGGCCACTCTGCCGGAAAGCCCGCGCGTCTCGCCGCCGGTACCCGCGTCCGCCATGCCCTGTTCGGAGACGGCACAATCCTCACCGTGCGCGATATGGGCGGAGACTACCTCTATGAAGTCGCCTTTGACAGCGGCTCAACCAAAAAACTGATGGCGACCTACGCCCGCCTTACCTCTCTTTGAACCCAAATCCCAAACGCCTCTCCCCCTTCGGGATTTTTTCCGCATTTTTTCCTTCCCGGGAATTTTTCCGCATTCTTTCTCCCTTTCCCGGGAATTTCTTTTCTCTGCCCCTCTCTCCCGCCGCTTGCCCCTTTTTCCCTGCCCGCGGCCGAGTTCCCTTCTCTCCCTCGCGCCCTCTCCCCCGCCCGCGGCCAGATTTTCTTTTCTCTCCCACCGGAACCGCCCCATGCCCCTCTTTCAAAAATCTTCGCCCCGCCGGCTGATTTTCATCGCCCGGTTTGTCTTTTGCCGACCGATTTCTCTTCCCCGGCCACCCCAAAAAAAAAAAAGCGGCCGCCCCGCGCCCCTCTTTCAAAAATCCTCGCCCCACCGGCTGATTTTCCATCGCCCGGTTTTCCTTCTCCCCCGCGACCCGCTCGCTCAAAAATAAATCCTCGCCCCGCCGCCCCCTCTCTATCCGGCCGCCGTATGCCCCTTTTTCCCCACCCGCGGCCGGGGTTTCCTTCTCCCTCGCGCCCTCTCCCCCGCCGGAACCGGCCTCATGCCCCTCTCTCAAAAAATCTTCGCCCCGCCGGCTGATTTTCATCGCCCGGTTTGTCTTTTGCCGACCGATTTCTCTTCCCCGGCCACCCCCAAAAAAGAAAAAGCGGCCGCCCCGCGCCCCTCTCCCACCGCTTGCCCCTTTTTCCCTGCCCGCGGCCGGGTTTTCTTTTCTCCCCCGCACTCGTCTCCGCCCGCCCCCGGCCACCGCTTGCCCCTTTTTCCCTGCCCGCACCCCGTCTTTTTCTTTTTCCTGCGGCCGTTTTCTCTTTCCCTTCCGCCATCGCCTTTTCCCGCTGTCTTTTCGACGCAAAAAAGCCCTTCCCGCCATATGCGCCATACCACAATGCGCGTACCCGGGAGGGCTTTTCATTTCATCAGGACTTTGCGTAACAGGGCCCCTGTCGGTCATGCGCCGCTCAACACATCAAAAAAGGGGGTCCTGAAAACATATCCGGTCTCCGTTAAAACTTCATCGGTTCGCCGCGTTCAAAATTTCGTCCGGAAGACCGGTTTGCAGCCGGATGGATTTTGTTTGAAATCTGTATTTCTGCGCGTTTTCGCACATCGGGCAGCGCCGGGCAGACGGCCCTTTTCAGCGCTTCAACGGCTCCTTCGATTCCGGCACGTTCAAGGCTTACTCGTTTTCCGTGCTTTCGGTCGGTTGCTCGGCTTCGGCAGTCGAGGCAAGCGGCAAGGGTTTTCTGTAAAAACGCCAGAGCGAAATCAGGGTCGAAGTGACGGTCATAGCTTCGGCAATCAGACCGCCGAGAGAGAAGAAAACAGAGTTATAAAAAATCCAGCAGGCAGACATGACCAGTGTGATATACCGCATATGCTTCTGATTCTTCATCCCGAAAGCGATCGTTGACAGGAGTTTTCCCACCAGCGCCACAAGACTGGTCAGCCCTGCAAATGTGTACGCCGCCGAGGCCGTAAAAAGAAGACAGAAGAATATCTGCGTCAGGCGTGTGCTTTTTTCTTTTCTGACCTGAAAGGCAAACAGCAGATTGCGCACAATGCTGGCAAAATTCAGAAATGCGCCGGTATAAGCCCCTAACAGCAGATACTGCATTCCGGACAATGCCTCATTGCAGGTGCGGAAACACATCAACTTCGTATGACTGCGGCACTGGAAAGCAATCGCATTGAGAATCGGAACCAGAATTCCGATTCCCTGTACCAAAAGAAAATATTCAAGTTCTGTCATCTTGCATTTCCTCGCTTTCTATGCTATGATTCTATCATACGAACATTCAAAACACAAGATTTGTTCGTTATATATGTAAATGAACATTTTCCCGATAAGGAGAAAACATGGAACTGAACGAAAGACAACAGCAGATTTACGCGCTCCTGCAAGAGAAAAAAAGCCTGCGCGTCAAGGAACTTGCGCGCACCCTGTACGTGGCGGAAATGACGATCCGGCGCGATCTGACCGAGATGGAAAGCGCCGGCTATCTGCACCGTTATCACGGCGGGGCGGTTCTGCCGGATGAGCGATTTGCCAGTCCCATCATTTTGCGCCGATATGAGCATGATACCGAAAAACGCCGGCTTGCCAAGCGGGCATCGGCCTGGCTTTCAGACGGTATCAGCGTGTTTCTGGATTCCTCTTCCACCACCGCTTATCTCATCCCGCATCTTACCCGGTATCGCGGCCTCTCGGTCTTCACGAACTCGGTCTATTCCTCCTGTCAATTGGCGGAACAACACATTCCGCATCATCTGCTCGGCGGGGATTATCTGGAACAGGATATGTGTACCGTCGGCAGTGTAACAGAGGAAGAAGCCTCGCGCCTGAATGTGGATGTTGCTTTCTTTTCAATCTATGCCATGACCGATGACGGCCTGCTGACCGATTATTCCGCTCTGCAACAGGCCGTGCGCCGCCGGATTCTGGAAAATGCCAAAGCCGGTGTCTTTCTCTTGGAAAGCGTCAAAATCCATTGCCCGCCGAGCCTTTATACGCTTTGCCGCGCGGAAGATGTCGCCGCCGTTCTCACCCCGGAAAACGACCCCCTTTCCCCCGCCGACTGATTTTCCATCGCCCGGTTTGTCTTTCCCGCCCGATTTCTCTTTCCCGGCCGATTTCTCTTCCCCGGCCGATTTCTCTTCCCCGGCCGCCCGGCCCGCCCCCAAAAAGAAAAAAAGGAAATCTCGCCTTTCCCCCTATTCTCATTTTTCGCGCTCTTTTATCACGCGCGGAACTCTGCCCGCCCCCCAAAAGAAAAATTCCACCCGCGTTCCCCGACCGATTTCTATTCCCCGGCCACAAGCCCCAAAAAGCGGCCGCCCGGTAACTCCCACACGCCGCAAAAATCTCTCGCGCCCGTGCAACAAGCCCCCAAGGACCCCCTGGGCGACCGCAGGCGCGTTTTTCTTTTCATTCCCTTTCGTTTCTCCCCCGCCGCAAGCCCCAAAAAGAAAAAGCCGGCCGCCTTGCCCCCCACACGCCGCGAAAGATTATGCCGCAACTATGCCGAACCGCATGCAGCGGCTTTTTTCTTTTATCCGGCGAAATATCAGCCAAAACCGAGGAATTATACCGGAAAATTCTCATAAAAAATGTTCATCAATTATCATAATCAGTGAACAAAATCCGCTGTTTTTACGCGCCGGAGAAGGCGGCGGGAAACATATATGCAACAAAATAACCAAAAACGGGTTGTTGGTATTGACATTATTGTATAGCTGCTATATAATACGGAAAAAGAAAATACACTGATTACATATATCGATGAACAAGATAATAAATCCCATAGGCAGAAAAAGGAGCGTTGTTATGAAAAAGTTTGCCGCCTTGCTGTGTACCCTGATTCTTGTTATCGGTTGCGTTTTTACTTTCGCCGCTTGCGGAATGGTGGAGTTCAAAGTCAACTTTGTGGTTGACAATGAAGTTTACGCAACCATCAACACGAGTGGAAACGAAGCGATTACCATGCCGGACGATCCGCAAAAAGAAGGCTATGTCTTTGACGGATGGTATTGGGATAAAGATTCGTGGGAAAAGCCCTTTTCCGCCAATTCCTTGCTGGACACGCCCTTATCCGGCGACATGAGTGTTTATGCAAAATGGATAGGGAATACAAATACGGTCTATACGGTCAATCATTATTTGCAAAACATTGAAAATGACGAGTTTTCTTTCTGTGAAACGCAAACGTTTACAGGCGTTGTCGGCACGTCGGTAACGCCGAGCGTTATGAATTATACCGGCTTCACCGCTCCTGCCGTTCAGACAGTTAATGTAAATCCAGACGGTTCTCGCGTGGTAAACTATTACTACACAAGAAACTACTATACCGTAACGGTCGTCGGTAACGGCGGCGCGGACAATAGCATTCGTCAAAAGTATCAGTCGGCTATCGACACAACGGGATGGACAACGAGAGCGGGCTATACTCTCAGCGGGTTGTATACAGACAGCAGTTTGTCGGTTCCGTATGCGGATACGACCATGCCCGCGCAGGATAAAACGGTATATGCGCACTGGATAGGCAATACCATCGCGGTAGATTTTACGTATACAACAAAAACAAACGGCATTATGATTACGGGATATACAGGGAGCGATACCAACGTTATAATCCCCGGACAAATTAACAAGGTTCCCGTTATTGGCATAGGCAACCGGGCGTTCTGTAATTCCAAGAGCTTTACCGGCATCACAATCCCCGACAGCGTCACGTCGATCGGCCTTGGGGCTTTCTCGGATTGCACAAGTCTGACCGCCATCACAATTCCCGACAGCGTCACGTCGATCGGCGATTGGGCGTTCCGGGATTGCAAGGGTCTTACGAGCGTCACAATCGGAAACAACGTCACGTCGATCGGCGAGGATGCGTTCGATGGTTGCACAGGGCTTACAGACATTACGGTTTCCAAAGAAAACATCGTCTATCATGCCAACGGAAACTGCTTGATTGAAACGCGAACGAAGACCTTGATACTCGGTTGTAAGAACAGCGTGATTCCGGATGACGGCAGCGTCACGTCGATCGGCACTTCTGCGTTCCGGGATTGCACAGGCCTGACCGCTATCACAATTCCCGACAGCGTCACGTCGATCGGCAGTCGGGCGTTCTCGTATTGCACAAGCCTTGCCGCTATCGCGATTCCCGACAGCGTCACGTCGATCGGCAGTTGGGCGTTCTCGGGTTGCCCAATCAAGGTTGCGACCCTTCCGACGAGCGCTATTTCAAGCATTAAAAAGAGTGCTTTGGAAACCGTTGTCATAACAAGCGGCACAAGCATCCCTTCCGGGGCGTTCTCGGGTTGCAAGGGCCTTACGAGCGTCACGATTCCCGACAGCGTCACGTCGATCGGCTATGAGGCGTTCCGGGATTGCACGGGTCTTACCAGCGTCACGATTCCCGACAGCGTCACGTCGATCGGCGAGTATGCGTTCGCGGGCTGCACGAGCCTGACCGGCATCACGATTCCGGACAGCGTCACGTCTATCGGCAATTCTGCGTTCTGGGGTTGCACAGGCCTTACGAGCGTCACAATCGGAAACAGCGTCACGTCGATCGGCGATGAGGCATTCCGGGATTGCACGGGCCTTACGAGCATCACGATTCCCGACAGCGTCACGTCGATCGGCTCTTCTGCGTTTTCGGGTTGCACGAAGCTTACAAGCGTCACGATTCCCGACAGCGTCACGTCGATCGGCGAGTATGCGTTCTCGGGTTGCACAAGCCTTACCAGCGTCACAATTCCGGACAGCGTCACGTCGATCGGCGAGTATGCGTTCCGGGATTGCACAAGCCTTACGAACGTTACATGGAACGCAGAAAACTGTAAAAACGCCGGTTCGTATGATGACTATATATTTACGAATTGCCCCAAATTAACAAACGTCACCATCGGGGATAACGTCAAAGCCACCCCCTCCTATGCGTTCTCGGGTTGCGCAATCAAGGTTGCGACCCTTCCGACGAGCGCTATTTCAAACATTCAAAACCGTGCTTTGGAAACCGTTGTCATAACAAGCGGCACAAGCATCCCTTCCGATGCGTTCTTGGGTTGCAAGAGCCTTACG
>CAKSAC010000019.1 GCA_934434925.1 uncultured Eubacteriales bacterium
GCTTGCTTGCTTGCTTGCTTGCTTGCTTGCTTGCTTGCTTGCTAATGATTGTCGCAGACTTGTCATACCTTGTCAACCCCTTTTGCCTGTGTTTTGCATTTTTTTTGCAGGTTATTCGGCGTTAATAGTTCCGCGTATCGATATACGATACGTTTTGTCTTTTACAGAATAGCATATTTTCATTGAAAAATCAAGTCTGGATGTCATACCTTTGTCATGACTTCATATTTGCAAACACATAGCCATATAAGAAGGGATGCAAAGAACATCTCCCTTTATACATAGATTTTTTGTGTGGATGATATACGCTTGACCGATTCTTGCATGGTATTTCTGAACGAAATTATCCAATGATGTTGTTGTATATTTCGTTCCTGATTTCACTTCTATCGGGAATAGTTTCTGCTTTGTTTTGCTACCGTTAGAAATCAAAAAGTCGATTTCAATATCATTACGTTTTTTTCGGTGTTATATCGCGTATAAAAGAATAATCTATAACCGTTTGCTTAAATTCGATTATTCTATTATTTCCCAATGACCACCTTTTGGCGAACCGATTCTCATAATCTTTTTACAATTGCGCAATGCCCGTTCTATTGTAGACACTGACTTGCCTGTCTTTTTAGCCATTGCTGATTTCGAAACTTTAGGATTGTTTTTGATGATTTCTATGAGAAGGCATTCCAGCTTCACATTGTTTTCTACGTCATTTTCTACGTCATTTTCTACGTCATTTTTTCCAAGCAATCTGTCATGTTTTGATTTATCAAGAATATCGTAAGGCAAAACACATTGTATAAAAGAAGAACCAAAACGATAAGCTTCTTCCCCATACTTTGCAACGACTGTAGGTACGCCTTTTCCGGATTGCTCCATAAAGCCTAGTTGCATAAAAATTTTTGCAAATTCTTCATTTACAGGCTTACTCACACCATTGAAAAATTCTTCTTTAGTCATACCGTCTTTTAATAAACCATATGAAATAATCTCCACTCTGTCATCAAAGCCGTAAATTGCAGGTGGCGTTTTTTCCACCCATAAATTATGACACACTGCGTTAAACCATGCCTCACGGAACACGGCCGGATCGAAATACGGAGTATCTACTCGAGTTTTTCCGACGATATTCGTCTGAACGATGTTAAGCACATTCAAGGAATAGTCAAGAGCATCTTCCATTTGTTTGAATATGCAAGCATTGTCAAATTCTTTGCGAGATAAAAATTCCGCTTTCGTCAAGCCGTTGAAACGAACGACCTTGATAGACGTATCATTCTGGTCGGAAACGAGAAATGCAATGTAGTTATATTTCCCGTTGCTATTCCGCAAATTATAGTTTTGTTCGAATGTTTCGTCGCTATAGTGTAGTCCCTTAAATGTCAGAATTGTCTTGAACTGATTAAATGTCAAATCTTGCCGAGGACTTTCTTCCTGCTTCATTGTCATTTTAGGGATGGACAACTGACTGATATACCTACGCTCGATTTCTTCTTCGGTCATACTGCGACAAGTCGTGCCGATGCGAATAAAACAACCGGCGGCGCTTCTTCCGTATTTCTTGATGTAATAGAGAGCGTTCCCTTTCTTAACCTTAATCTCGATTACGTTTTTACCTTCGACGTATTTCGTGCCGAGTTCAATGAAATTTTGCGGATTCGGCAAAATCTGCGTGGTAATAATATCCGCAATGCGTTTTTGCGTATCGTCAAGATTCTCAACACCTGCAACGATTCCGTCATCGTCAACTCCGATATAAATCGTGCCGTCGAAACTATTCAAAAAAGCGACGAGTTCCTTTTGCAAACTATCGTTTAACACCTTTTTTAACTCGGTCTTTTCGGTTTCCTGAAAAAGCATTTGAATAACCTCTCGTTTAAGATCAGGTTTATTATACCATCTTTTCTCAACTTTTTCAAGAGTTCTTGCATCTGCTATCGGCATTTTTCAGAAAACCTAACTATGTATAATGTCGGAAAACGGTGTTCTCTCTCCATCTGGTTGAAAATGTGAAAAACTATATGAATTCCTGACAAAACGCAAGATAATTTCATCGTGATTTGCGGATAATACGCAGGTTTCTAAGGTGCATTAAAGATTGTGCAAGAGAGTGGAACATGTTGCCCCATCCCAAGAAAACAAACCGCCGCGAAAGCAAATTATGGAAGGCATATATGGCTCGTATAGGCATAAAAAAATCAGTCACTCCCCGAAAGAAGTGACTGACGGCTGGCCTGCCTGAGACGATTCGAACGTCCGACACCCGCCTTAGGAGGGCGGTGCTCTGTCCTGCTGAGCTACAGGCAGATAGGGAAAATGACGGCGCCGCCGGAAAGAACGCAACGGTTTCATGCCGGAACGGTCTCCGATACGGTTTTGGGGCTATGCCGCCACACGCTGTGCATGGATGCCGTTTTCTTCACGGCTTTTCCAGTATAGCACAGCGCGAGGTTCTTTGCAAGAGGAACCCGGGAAAAACTTGATTTTGCGCGCAAATTTCCGCCCCCTTTTTATTGTATGAACAAAATGTAAACTTTGAAAAATCGGAATGAAAATGTAGCATTCCGGCATGTCTTTATGTTATAATAGCGATTGCGACTGCCGATTACCCGCCGTAATGGGTTTTTTCGGTATGCGCTATCATTCGCTAACCCGGAAGTTACATATATATTATGGAGGAAAAAAGTAAAAGATGAGTAAGAAGTATGTCTATCTCTTCTCCGAGGGCGATGCCACCATGCGTGAGCTTCTCGGCGGAAAGGGTGCAAACCTGGCGGAAATGACCAAGATCGGTCTTCCTGTTCCCCAGGGGTTCACCATTACCACAGAAGCCTGCACGCAGTACTATGAAGACGGTAAAAAAATCAATGACGAGATCATGGGTCAGATCATGACCTACGTGGCCGAAATGGAAAAAATCAACGGCAAAAAGTTCGGCGATCTCAAAAACCCGCTTTTGGTTTCGGTCCGTAGCGGCGCGCGCGCTTCCATGCCCGGGATGATGGACACCATCCTGAACCTCGGCCTGAATGACGAAGTGGTTGCTTCGATGATTGCCGGCAACCCCGATCCCAAATTTGAGCGTTTCGTATACGACTCCTATCGCCGTTTTATCCAGATGTTCTCCGACGTGGTCATGGAAGTCGGCAAGAAATATTTTGAGCAGCTCATCGACAAGATGAAAAAAGATAAAGGCGTGGAGTTTGATATTGACCTCACCGCCGCCGACCTCAAAGAACTGGCCGAGCAGTTCAAGGCCGAATACAAAAAACAGCTCGGCGAGGATTTCCCCTCCGACCCGAAAGTACAGCTCTACGAAGCGATTCGCGCCGTTTTCCGTTCCTGGGACAACCCGCGCGCCAATGTCTACCGCCGCGACAACGATATTCCCTACTCCTGGGGTACCGCCGTCAACGTCATGCCGATGGTGTTCGGGAACCTGAACAACAATTCCGGAACCGGCGTTGCCTTCACCCGTGACCCCGCCACCGGTGAAAAGAAACTGATGGGCGAATTCCTGGTGAACGCGCAGGGAGAAGACGTGGTGGCCGGTGTCCGTACGCCGGTTCACATCAATGAAATGGCCAAACAGTTCCCAGAAGCCTATGCGGAATTCGTCAGGGTTTGCGACATGCTGGAAAACCATTACCGCGATATGCAGGACATGGAGTTCACCGTCGAGAACGGGAAACTTTATATGCTCCAGTGCCGGAACGGCAAGCGTACCGCCCATGCCGCGCTCAAAATCGCCTGCGACCTTGTTGACGAAGGCATGCGTACGCCCGAAGAGGCGGTTCTGATGATCGACCCCCGTAACCTTGACACCCTGCTGCACCCGCAGTTTGACGCAAAGGCACTGAAAGCCGCTACGCCGCTCGGCCGCGGTCTCGGCGCTTCTCCCGGAGCCGCCTGCGGACAAGTCGTTTTCACCGCGGCGGATGCCGAGGCCTGGAACGAAGACGGCAAGAAAGTCGTTCTTGTGCGCCTTGAAACCTCGCCGGAAGATATCACCGGTATGAAAGCCGCCCAGGGTATCCTGACCGTCCGCGGCGGTATGACCTCACACGCCGCCGTTGTGGCCCGCGGTATGGGTACCTGCTGCGTTTCGGGTTGCGGCGAGATCGCCATGGATGAAGAAAACAAGAAATTTACGCTGGCGGGCAAGACCTTCCGTGAAGGCGATTTTATTTCGATCGACGGTTCCACCGGCGCGATTTATGAAGGGATTCTTCCCACGGTCGATGCCAAGATCGTCGGCGAATTCAGCCGTATCATGGCATGGGCGGACGAGTTCCGCGTACTGAAAGTACGTACCAACGCCGATGTGCCGAACGATGCCAGAAAAGCCCGTGAACTGGGCGCGGAAGGGATTGGTCTCTGCCGCACCGAGCATATGTTCTTTGAGCCGGAGCGCATTGCCGCCTTCCGTGAAATGATCTGCTCCGACACCGTGGAAGAACGTGAAACCGCTCTTGCCAAGATTCTGCCGTATCAGCAGGCAGATTTCGAAGCGCTCTATGAAGCGCTGGAAGGTACGCCGGTCACCATCCGTTTCCTGGACCCGCCTCTGCATGAATTTGTTCCCACCGAAGAAAAGGATATCGAAGCGCTGGCCAAAGCGCAGAACAAGCCGGTTTCCCGCATCAGGGAGATCATCACTTCCCTGCATGAATTCAACCCGATGATGGGACACCGCGGATGCCGCCTGGCCGTCACCTATCCGGAGATTGCCAAAATGCAGACCCGCGCGGTCATTCGTGCGGCTATCGCCGTTTCCAAGCGTCATCCCGAATGGACGCTGGTTCCCGAAATTATGATTCCGCTGGTGGGTGAAGCCAGAGAACTCAAATTCGTCAAAGATATTGTTGTGGCTGTCGCCGATGAAGAGATCAAGGCCGCCAACGCCACTCTCCGGTACGAAGTCGGTACCATGATCGAGATTCCGCGCGCCGCCCTGACCGCCGACGAAATCGCCAAGGAAGCCGAATTCTTCTGTTTCGGAACCAACGACCTCACGCAGATGACTTTCGGTTTCTCGCGTGACGATGCCGGCAAGTTCCTCAAATCCTACTATGAGCAGAAGATTTACGAGAACGATCCTTTTGCCAAACTCGACCAGATCGGCGTAGGCAAACTGATGGAAATGAGCGTAAAACTCGGCCGTTCCGTCCGCCCCGATATGCACATCGGCATCTGCGGAGAACACGGCGGAGACCCGGTATCTGTGGAATTCTGCCACAAACTCGGCCTCTCCTATGTTTCCTGCTCTCCCTTCCGTGTGCCGATTGCCCGGCTCGCCGCCGCGCAGGCCGCACTCAAAGAAAAGGCCGCCCGGTAATTTTTGCAAAGGCCTTTCTGCACGACCATCCCTTCGACAGCACTTCCGCACAACCGTGGCGGGGGTGCTGTTTTGGTTTGTCTCCCGGATGTGCCTCTCTCCTTGCTCCCCTCTTTTCCAGCCGGCTCCCGCCCGGCCACCCCACCCGCCGGCTTTTTTGTTTTTTTCTTCCCGTCTGCCCTTTCTCCGCCCGGCCACCCGCTTTTCTTTTTCAGCCGGCTCTCTCGGCTTGCTTTTCTTTATTCCGTTTTATTCCGTTAAAAAAAGCACCGTGGCTACGCAACCACCGTGCTTTTTATATTTCGACCGCTCTCTGCCAAAAGGCCGGGGAGACGATCAATACAGACGGGAAAGAACCATATCCTGCAACCGCGTCGGCAATATCCGGGAGAGGAAAACCAGGAACCGATAAGAGGCCCCGACGGTCTTTACGGAAGGCAAACGGCGGGCAGACAGGATTTTCACAATCTTTCCGGCAACTTTTTCTGCGGACGCGCCCTTGCGTTCATCGCGTTCCATCGCCGCAACGCCGGACGAAATACGCCCGCCGTAAAGTTCATCCCCTTCTTCGCACTTTTTCCGCGCGGCGGTGAACCCGGTGGCACAATCGCCGAGCATGACCGCACCGGCCTCTATGCCGAAAGGACGCACTTCGATCCCATATGCGCGCATGAGAACATTGACAGCCGCCTTGGAAGCCGCATAATGCGCCTGAAACGGAATCGGGAAAACGGCCGCCGCCGACGAGACGGCAAGCACCCTTCCCCGGCTTTCCCGCAACCAAGGGGTCAGCGCGCGCAACGCGTTATCTACACCGAACAGATTGACGGCAAACTGCTGCCCGACCTCTTCGGGGGGGATGAATTCCACCGCTCC
Organism: uncultured Eubacteriales bacterium; assembly: GCA_934434925.1. Classification (GTDB taxonomy): domain Bacteria; phylum Bacillota; class Clostridia; order Oscillospirales; family CAG-272; genus UBA1740. Next base: position 6,212 of record CAKSAC010000019.1, read on the forward strand.
CGAAATTCCGTACCCGGCGCAAAGGATTGCCGCGTCAATCCGGCCTTCCTTTCCGGCGATCTCCCACACCGCCGCCCGGAACGCTCCGGCATCGGTCACATCGCAGACAACCGGGAAACATCCCTCGGGAGCCCGTCCGGAACGGCTGATCGCATACACACGGTTCTTTCGGGAAAGTCCGGCGGCGCAGGCCGCGCCGATTCCGCCCGAGGCACCGGTGATAACGACAACCTTACTTTGCATTTTCACAAAGAAGCCCTTCTTCGTCCAACGTTTTGGCGATGATGTCGGCAGCCTCATCCAGCAATGCTTCTGTGTGCGAAGCCATCAGGCTGACGCGGAGCAGGCAATCGTCCGGCGAGGTGGCCGGAGGAAGGACCGGGTTGACATATACGCCTCTTTCAAACAGGGTCTTGGCGATACGGAGCGTGGTGATCATATCGCGGGTATGTACCGGGATAATCGGGATCGGCGTTTCGGTAATCGGCACGCCGAGAGACAGCAGTCTTTCTTTCAGATAAGCGGCCAGATGCGAAAGGCGTTCGACCCGTTCGGGATGCGCCTTGATTACGCGCAAAGAGGCCAATGCCGTTGCGCAGGCCGCCGGCGGGGTGGACGCGGCGAAAATGAAGGGCCGCGAGGTATGCCGGACGAAATCGGTCACCTCGGCCGATGCGGCCATATATCCCCCGAGACTGGCAAGCGATTTGGAGAAGGTGCCCATGATCATATCGACCTTGTCCGTCAACCCGTAATACGAGGCCGTTCCGCGGCCGCCCTCTCCGATTACGCCGAGGCCATGTGCGTCATCCACAAGGATCGCCGCGCCGAATTCTTCTGCCAGCTCCACAATCTCGGGGAGCTTGGCGATATCTCCGCTCATCGAGAAAACGCCGTCGGTCACAATCAGTTTTCCGGCCTCTGCCGGCACCGAAGCCAGTTGCTCACGGAGCATATCGATATTGGCATGCCGATAGACCTTGGTACGGGCGCCCGAGAGTTTACAGCCGTCGTAGATACTGGCATGATTTTCCCGGTCACAGAATATATAATCCCCGGGCGCACAGATCGCGCTGATAATGCCGAGGTTGGAAGTAAATCCGGTCGGGAAGATCATGGCGGCCTCTTTGCCGACGAATTCCGCCAGTTCGTGTTCCAGTTCCACATGCATCGAAAGCGTTCCGTTCAGATACCGGGAACCCGAACAGCCCGTGCCGAGTTTGCGCACGGCTTCTTCGGCGGCGGCCGTCACCTCGGGGTGAACGGTCAGCCCTAAATAGTTGTTGGAGCCGAGCATGATGCGGCGTTTGCCTTCCATGATTACCTCCGCGTCCTGCCTGGACTGCAATTCATGGAAATAGGGATAAAGCCCCATGGCCCGAATCTCTGCGGGTTTTTTGAATTCCGTGCATTTCTTAAACAAAGGAAGCATACTATTCTCCTTTTCGGTTCATTCGCCCGGGATATATCAGGCGATTTTTATCAGTCGTTTTTTCGGGATTCGCGCCGACGCCGAAAGCCGCGCGCCATGCCGGCAAAGAGCGTTGGAATCCGGGAACAGGTGCCCGGATCATGATACGCAGGCTATCCCGTATACATTATAGTACTTTTTCTTCTTCTTTTCCATTCTCATATTATACAAATTGTTCATATTTTAGATGTAACTTTTTCACATATCGCAACGAAACGGGGCGTTTTCCGCACTTTTTTTCCAAAACCCCAAAAAATCAGCTACTTTTTTTGAAAAAACATTCCATTTTCTCCCGCGGCGCGGTATAATAACATTACAACGGCTTACAAAAATAAATTTTTGTATTGCGTTCGCAACAGGTTCTTTGCGTTCCGCAAAGAACAGCCGTTCGTTGAAATATGGCGAGAAAAAGTCCTTGCGAGCAAACTTTTTCTCTTATATTATAACATTACAACGGCTTACAAAAATAAATTTTTGTATCGCATTCGCAACAGGTTCTTTGCGAAACGCAAAGAACAGCCGTTCGTTGAAATATGGCGAGAAAAAGTCCTTGCAAGCAAACTTTTTCTCTTATATTATAGAAAAAACCATGCCGCGAGCGCGTGCGTATTACGTATTAGGAGAAAAAATATGATTCGATTTTTCACGACCAGCGCAACCGAAAAGGTCTTTCTGACCAAAGAACCCCGCCCGCAGGAAGGCCCGGTCTTTCTCTTCGCGAAAGAGGATGCCTGTATCGGTCTCTGTATCCGCACCGACGAAGTGCTGACCGATGCCTCCTTCGGTTTTTCCGGCGGTCCGGCCGCCCGGCATATCCGCGTACAGCGGGTCGGTCTTGTTCCTGCGCCCTATCCCTGCTCGGGTCTGCCCGATGACGGGTATGATTTCTCCCCCGACGGCCTGTACCCCGATGTGCTGGAAGACTGCGACCCGTCCCGGCTCGGCCTTTGCCATCGCCCCGATATCAACAATGCCTTTTTCCTGACGATTTCCGATTCGGACAAGATTGCCCCCGGAGATCATACCGTGACAGTCCGCCTCTGCAACGACGGCCGGCAAATGGCCAAGACCTCTTTTGTTCTGCGCAAACTGGCCGTCCGCCTGCCCGAAAAGAAGTGTATCAGCACCGCGTGGATGCATTACGACAGTTTTATCACCCAGCACCATGTGCGCCTGTTCACCAAGGACTTTTATAAACTCTTTGCCTCTTATCTGGATGCCGCCGTGTACAGCGGGCAGGATATGCTGCTTGTTCCGCTCTTCACGCCCGCGTTCGATACCCAGATCGGCTATGAACGCAAAACCGCGCAATTGCTCGATATCCGGGAGGATGAAAACGGCAATTTTTCCTTTGACTTCACCGCCATGCACCGCTTTATCGCCTTTGTGCGCGAACGCGGGATCCGCTATCTGGAAATGCCTCCGCTCTTCACCCAGTGGGGGGCGCTCTGCGCGCCGAAAATCATGGTGAAAAATACCCGCGGGCGGCTGGTCCGCCGTTTCGGCTGGCATACAGACTCTCTGTCCGAAGAGTATCGTCGTTTTCTGACCGCGCTCCTCCCCGCCCTCAATCGGGAGCTTCGGTCGATCGGGATGGAGGAAAACACTTTCTTCCATATTTCGGACGAACCGTCCCTGGACCATCTGGAACGCTACACCCTCTGTAAGGCGCTGGTCCTGCCTCTGCTGGGAAAGAGCCGTACGCTCGATGCTTGCAGTCATGTCGAATTTGCCGGGAAAAGCGACCGCGAATACGCCGTCTGCCTGGAAAGTTCGCTCCACGCCTTCCGGGATGCCGGTGTCCTGCCGCTCTGCACCTATTATTGCTGTGCGCCGGCCGGAGACTATTACCCCAACCGTTTGCTGGCGCAACCGCTCTCGCGTGAAATCGTGCTCGGAGCCGCGCTCTACCGCTATGACATCAGCCTTTTCCTGCATTGGGGGTTCAATTTCTACAACAGCACCCTCTCGCGGCGCGCGATCTGCCCGTACGGCAATACCGATGCCGATTATCAGTTCCCGGCCGGCGACTCTTTTATCGTCTATCCCGATTATGCCGGTTTCGGTGCCAACCATTCGCTCCGCCTCGTCGGCATGCGCCTCTGTTTCCGTCTTTTGCGGATGCTGACCCTGCTTGAAGAATTCGCAGGGCGCGACTATGTGCTGGCTCTGCTCGACCGGGAAGGATATACCGATATCAACGTCTACCCGCGAAAGGCCGATGCCGTTGACCGGCTCTTCTCCCTGCTTTCTGAAGAAATCGCCGCCAGAATTGCATAATCAGCCGAAAAGCCCGCTAAGAGGCCCGCTCCTTTTACCGGGTTTTTCTTTATGCCCGGCCGGGGCTTCCATGCAAAAAAGCCGGGGGATTCCCGGCTTTTTGTAAAGAAAACTTTCTACGGATCCATAACCCCGAGAATGACAATACCGGCAAACGCGACAAGGATTGAAAGATAATGCCAAAGGGAAAGTTTCTCTTTCAGAAAGATGCGCGAGAGCAGGACCGACATCGCGCAATAGGTCGAAATGATGGCGGCGGAAAAGCCCGCATGCGCGGTATCGCCGAGCGCATAAACATAGGCAAGTTGTCCGGCCGTCTCGCAGACTGCGCCGGCCAGCTTCGGGGCTTCGCGCGGCACACGCGGCTTTTCCTTCCGGATGATGAACACATAGACCGCCGCGCAGACTCCCATCAGGAGAAAGGTCAGTTCGTAACAGACATTGGCGTTCGCCTCCGCCAGCGGATGCGGAAAGAGCGCGTCCAAAAAGGTTCCGGTGTCCTCATCCCGCAGAATGACCGCGTCAATGAAGGTTCCGAGCGCGTCCAGAAAGCAGTAAAGAAGAGGCAGGATCAAAGCCAGCGCCGAACGGCTGTACTTAATCCCTTCCGCCTGGCGGAGCGCCCGCGCCTCATCGTTCTCCCGCCGTTCGACAACACTGAGTGCGACAAGCCCGATTCCGATCAGCGCCACCCCGATGACCGAAATCCAGCCGGGAATCTCATGCAGGAAAATGAAGCAGAGAACCGCCGCCACCGCCCCGGAAGAATTGCAGATCGGAGAGGAGATCGAAAGTTCGATATACCGCAGGCCGATATACCCCAGCACCATAGACCCGATATAAAGCGCCGACGCAGGCAGGTAGGTCAGCACCTCGGAAAAGGTAATCTGCACCCCGCCGAACGTCACTTCGTAGAGCGCGTGCAGGCCCATAACAAACCCGACGGCAATCACCATTTTCCAATGCGAGTATTTATCATCGGGGCGCGAACCGACCTTTGAGAAGAAGTCGGAACCGCTCCAGAAAGCGAACGCGATAAGAGATAGAAAAAACCACTGCATACCATTACCGTTCCGGCCCTGCCGGAATCCCTTTCTTTATTGTTTTTTATTCTGTTTTTTATTCTGTCTGCCGGCAAGAGCCGGGGGTTCCGGATTCCCGTTTTCACCGGCCATCTTTCCGGCTCCCGGTTTTTCCGATACCCGGGTTTTGCGTGAACCGCCTTTTCAGTCCGCGGCAGGCAGAGAAACCAGTCCGTCATCCAGCATCTTCTGTAAAGAGGAAAGGACCCCGAGCTTGGCGTTATAGAAGGTCAGCCCACCCTGAAAATAGACGGCATACGGCGGGCGGATCGGCCCGTCGGCCGAGAGTTCGATGGAAGACCCCTGGATAAAGGCCCCCGCCGCCATGATAACTTCGCTGTCATAGCCCGGCATCGCCCACGGAATCGGCGTGACGTAACTGTCTACCGGGGCGGCACTCTGAATCCCCCGGCAGAAAGCGACCATCCGCTCCGCACTGCCGAGCGAGACGGCCTGGATAATATCGTGCCTCTCTTCCCGGCTGTCCGGCACCACGGGAAAACCGAGCGGTTCATAAATATTCGCCGCGAAGATCGCCCCTTTCAGTGCCGAGGCCACCACGGTAGGCGCGAGGAAGAAGCCCTGAAAAAGTGCCGGAAGAAGGCCGAGATTCGCGCCGACCTCCTGCCCAAGCCCCGGGGCCGAGAGCCGATAGGCGCAGCGTTCCACGCATTCCGCCGTTCCGCAGATATACCCGCCAATCGGAGCCAGCCCGCCCCCCGGGTTCTTGATGAGAGAGCCGACCGTCATATCCGCGCCGACGTCGCTCGGCTCCACCGTGTCCACAAACTCCCCGTAGCAGTTGTCCACCATGACCTTGACGCCGGGCTTTCTCGCTTTGATAAAGGCGATCAGTTCCCCTATCTGCCCGACCGAAAAAGTCGGCCGGGTGGCATAACCCTTGGAACGCTGTATCGTCACAAGCGCCGTGCGTTCATTGATTGCCGCCGCGATACCGTCATAATCAAACCCGCCGTCCGGCAACAGTTCCACTTCCCGGTAACTCACTCCGCTTTCCGCCAGCGAACAGGGGGAAGGACGGATCCCGATGACCTCTTCCAGCGTATCGTAGGGCCGCCCGACCGGAGAAAGCAGCTCGTCGCCCGGCCGCAGATTGGCCGAAAGAGCGACCGCCAGCGCATGGGTACCGCAGGTAATTTGCGGGCGGACAAGCGCCGCTTCGGTATGGAAGGTATCGGCGTAGATTTTTTCGAGACAATCCCGCCCCGCGTCGTTATACCCATAGCCGGTCGTAGCGGCAAAATGCGTGGCGGACAGCCGGTTTTTCTGCATGGCCGAGAGGACCTTCTGCTGGTTGTATTCCGCGCGCGCGTCAATGGCTTCAAAGCGCTCCCGCAATTCTTCCAGGATCTTCTGCCCGTAAGCGTATACCCCCGCGCTGATACCGAGTTTTTCGTACATTTCGTACGGTTTATTGTTTTGCATTCTTTTTTTCTTCAACCTCCGCGAAAAAATCCGCCGCTACCTGATCCATAAGGCCCGGCCTGCTGATAAAAATCCCATGTTCTTCATCTCCCAGTAAAAGGAGCGTATCCCCGGGGGAAATCCCGAAGAGCGACCGCGCTTCCTTCGGAATAACGATCTGCCCGCGTTCCCCGACGCGTACCGTACCGAAAATATGCCGGGTCGAGCGTTTTCCGAGAACATGTTTTCCGCCTGCCATCGACTCTCTCCTTCGTGTGAAATTTCATACAAATATGAATTTTACCACCTATTTCCGCGCCTGTCAAGAGCCGGTTCCGTCTTTTTCCGGTTCTGACCGAAAAACAGCCGATTTTACTTGTTTTTCCCTGCCGGATATGTTATACTCAAGGCAAGAACCCGGAAAATATTTTTTCATTATTCAAGGAGATTCTTATGTTTATCGAACCTCTTTACCGTACAACCTCCGAAACGGCGTATTATGCCGTCACGGCGGGAACCGAACTGGATTTTTCCGCCCTGCCGGCCGACCGTGCCGCCGCCGCCCGGGAAGCGCTTGCCCATGCCGTTCTTCCGGCCGGGGCGCTTTCTCTCCGCCGCCTGACCCTCTCGCTCCGGCCGCTCGACGCCGGGCAGATTCCGGGCTATGACGGCGCTCTCGGCCATGCCGAAGAGTATCTTCTCCGCATCGGGGAAAATACCGAGATCATCGCCCCGACCGAGGAAGGGCTGATCCGCGGTATCGCCTGCCTGCAGGAGTTGGAAGAAAGCAAGGAGCTTTTGCAAGGTATTGTTTACAGTTATCCGAAATACCCGCTGCGCGGATATCGCGCGTTTCTTCCCGGCCGCGCCGGATTCGGGGATTTTTACCGTGCGGTGGATCTGATGGCGCGCTATCAATACAATGTGCTGTTTTTGGAGATCGGCGGTGCGATGGAATACAAGAGCCATCCCGAGATCAACGCCGCCTGGCAGAAATCGGCCGCCCGTTTCCGTGCAGAATCCGGCCTTGCGACCCGTGTGCAGGAACAGTACGAGTGGCTCAAAAACTCGATCCACGCCGACAACGGGGCCGGCGATATTCTGACGCATGAAGAGTGCCGTTCTCTGATTGCCTATTGCAATGCCCGCGGAATTGAAGTCATTCCCGAAGTGCCGACGCTCTCGCACTGCGATTATCTGTTGCTCCCGCATCCCGAATTTGCCGAACAGCAGGCAGATGAACACCCCGATACCTACTGCCCGAATCATCCCGGCATTTACGAATATGTCTTTGAGGTGCTGGATGAGATCGTGGATGTCTTCCGCCCCCGGCGCGTTCATATCGGGCATGACGAATGTTATTTGCTCTGCGTTTGCCCGCGTTGCATCGATAAGGACCCGGTTGACCTCTATGTGAATGATATCATCCGGATTCATGACCATCTGGCAAAACGCGGTATTTCCACCGTTATGTGGGGAGAAAAACTGCTGAAAGCCGAATCCAACGGTATTCCGATCGGCGGTTCCGAAATTCTTCGTACCCGTCCGGACGGCACGACGTTCTATCGCTCCCGCGCCCTTTATCCGTGCGCCGAGCGCCTGCCGCGCGACATTCTCATGCTGCACTGGTACTGGCCCTTTGACCCCGCCTATGACGAAGTCTTTATCAAAAACGGATACAAAATGGCCTTTGGCAACGCTTCCTTCCTGCAAACCAAATATATTGCCGAGCGCCTGCCGCGTTCGGAGGGCGCTGTCCTTTCCAACTGGGGCAGTTACGCGCCCGAGTACATGCAGCGCAATATGCAATTGATCGACCTGCTCTATAATGCGCGCCTGCTTGCCGGCCATCGTTTTCATGCGTCGGACATCGCCTGCCCGGAAGAGATCGATCTGGCCGCGTCGGAACTCTTCCGCGTGACGCACCGAGATTTCCCGGAGGACTGCATCGAGGCGGTTCATACCACCGAGCATTTCATTCCGTACAAGCATTTCTATGACGGCGTTTTCATTGAAGACAAGATTTATCTCCTCGGCGAATATGTCCTGACCTTTGACGACGGCACCGAAGCGCGCCTGCCTATCCGTTACGGTTTCAACATCTCCTATGGTGGGCTGGGTTACCGCAAGGGAACTGTTTCCGAGGACCCCATCACGCCGAAAGACTCTGCCTACCGTCTCTCTTCCCTGTACCTTGAAGTGCTCGGCTCCTCACTCCCTTATCGGGAAGGCGACACGCTTTACTACCGTACTCTTTATAAGAATCCGCGTCCCGGCCACCGCGTGACCGCCTGGCGCTACGAGCCGATCAAACCCGATGTCGAAGTCACCACCGTTTCTCTGCAAAACGTGAAAAAACAGGACGTGCAGTGATTTTTCGCTCCCTGCCCCCTGTCGGGACAATCGTTCCGGCGGCCGGGTGACCGACCGCTTTTCCCGCCCTTTCCCGGATCGCCCGCTCTTTCTCCCTCTTGCGGCTCCGCTTCCGAAACAGCCGGGCCGGAGAGGGGAAAAGCAAAAGAATTTTCCCGGATTATACAAAAGCCCTTGTTTCATACAGGGCTTTTTGTTATACTGGAGAGGAAATCCGAAAGGAGAAAAGAAAATGCGCTCATACGAAAATGCCAAAACCGCCTATGCGACCATCGGCGTAGATACCGATCGGGCTATGGAGTTGCTCCGGAAGATTCCCGTCTCTCTCCACTGCTGGCAGGGGGATGACGTACATGGCTTTGACGGTGACGGCCGCCTCAGCGGCGGTATCCAGACAACCGGAAACTATCCCGGTCGCGCCCGCACTCCTGCGGAGCTGATGGCCGATATAGAACAGGTCATGCGCCTCGCCCCGGGGATGAAAAAACTCAATCTGCACGCCTGTTACGCCATCTTTGCGGACGGGGAACACGCGGATCGGGATTGCCTGGAACCGAAACATTTTGCTCCGTGGGTGGACTTTGCCCGCCGTCACGGTATCGGGATCGACTTCAACCCCACCTTTTTCTCGCACCCGAAGGCAAACGGGCTGACGCTTTCTTCTCCCGACGAACCGATCCGTGCCTTTTGGGTTGCCCACGGACGGGCATGCGTCCGCATTTCGGAATATTTCGCCAAGGAAACCGGTATCCCCTGCGTCATGAATATCTGGACGGGAGACGGTCTCAAAGACATCCCCGCCGACCGCATGGGTCCCAGGGAACGTTACCGCCGGTCGATTGAAGAGATTCTCGCCGAGCCGCATGATCCGGAACTCGTCAAACCCTGTGTGGAATCCAAGGTTTTCGGTATCGGCGTTGAATCCTATACCGTCGGTTCCGCAGAATTTGCGCTTTCCTTTGCCGCCACACATCCCGGATGCCTGCCGCTGATGGACAACGGCCACTATCACCCCACCGAAGTCGTGTCCGACAAAATTCCTGCCCTGCTCTGCTTTTTCCCGAAGATTGCGCTGCATATCACCCGTCCCGTCCGCTGGGACTCCGACCATGTGGTGCTTTTTGACGATGAAACAAAGGAAATGGCGACCGAAATCGTGCGTTGCGAAGCCCTGGACCGGGTCTATATGGCGCTCGACTTCTTTGATGCAGGTATCAACCGGATCGCCGCCTGGACGACGGGCTTCCGCTCATGGCAAAAAGCCTTGCTCTTTGCACTCTGCCAGCCGCATGCGCATTTTCGCGCGTTGCAGGACAGTGGAAACACAACCGATCTGATGCTGGAAAAAGAGGCGCTCAAAACGCTTCCTTTCGGCGCGGTCTGGGATGAGTATTGTTCGCGTTGCGGCGTACCGGATGACTTCGGTTGTATCAAACCGATACACACTTATGAACGCGACGTGCTTTCCGCGCGCTGAAACGCAAAAGCTGAAAGCAAAAACCGAACGCCCCCAAATGCAACAACCCCCAAAACGAAAAAAAGACCGAAAACCAAACGCCACAAAGCAAAAAAATAAAAACGGCGCACTTTCCGCGCCGACGGAGTGAACGATGCAATATGTTCTGGTAACCGGTGCCGGCGGCGGCATGGGACGCGCCACCGTAAAAGCGCTTTGCCAACAGGGATTCTTTGTCTTTGCCTTGGATAAGCAGGCCATTCCGGAAGAAGAAAATGTCCTGCCCGTTGTGGCCGATGTGACGGACGAAGCCGAAGTCCTCCGCGCATTTTCGGAAGTGCGCAAAATCACCGATTCTCTGTATGCCGTCATTCACTATGCCGGCATCTACGCATTGGATTCCTTGGTGGAGATGGAGAGCGCGGCCTTTGAACGGATCTTCCGCGTCAATCTTTTCGGCGCATTTTATGTAAACAAAACTTTCCTTCCTCTCCTGAAACGAGGGAGCCGCATTCTGATAACGACCAGCGAACTGGCGCCCCTCGACCCGCTTCCTTTCACGGGAATCTATGCCGTCACCAAGGCGGCGCTTGACAAATATGCCTACGCGCTTCGGATGGAGTTGCAGTTGCTCGGCATCCGGGTTTCTGTTCTGCGGGCCGGGGCGGTACGCACCGATATGCTCGGCAATTCGACCGATGCCCTGACCCGTTTCTGCGCAAAGACCGGGCTGTATCAATACAATGCCGCCCGCTTCCGGCAAATCGTTGATCGGGTGGAGGCCCGTAGCGTTACGCCTGAAAAATTGGCAAAGAAAACGCTCTTGATTCTCTCCCGGCGTTCTCCCGGCTTTGCCTACGCCATTAACCGCAATCCTCTTCTGCGCTTGCTCTCCGTTCTGCCCAAACGCCTTCAATGCGCACTGATTCGCCGCATCCTGCGCTGATCCCGCCCCTTATTGTCCATGCCCCGCCCTTTCTTCCTGCCCGCCCTTCTCGCTCCCCGCCGGAACATACCCGCCACCCTTTCGCCCCCCCGCAGAACTAAACCCCGCCCCCACCCTCTCCCAAACCAAACCCCACGCCCCCCGCCCGCCCGATTTTCTCCTCTCCCCTCTTTTTTCGCTCCCCTCCGGAACACACCCGCCACCCTTTCGCCCCCCCGGCGGCTTTTTTGTTTTTCTCTTCCTCGCCCGCCCTTTCTTCCTCGCCTGCCCTTCCCCCGCGCGGAACTAAACCCCGCGCCTCGCTCTCTCCCAAACCAAACCCACGCCCCCGCCCGCCCGATTTTCTCCTCTCCCCTCTTTTTTCGCCCCCCGCCGGAACACACCCCCCGCCCATTTTCTCCCCCCCCGGCGGCTTTTTTGTTTTTCTCTTCCTGCCCGCCCTTCCCC
>CAKSAC010000020.1 GCA_934434925.1 uncultured Eubacteriales bacterium
ACCCATTTTTCCTTTTGTCAAGGGGGTTTTTTAAGTTTTTTCTCTTTTTTCCGCCTTTTTCCCCCCGAAAAGAAAAAAGCCGATGCGCATCGCGCGGCCGCCCACCCCGGAAGCCGCTGCCTCCGAAAAATGCCGAAACCTCTCTGGCACCGAACCCGCTCGGCTTCTTCCGCGCCGGCCGCTCACCCCGGAAGCCGCTGCCTCCGAAAAACGCCGAACCCTCTCTGACGTCGAACCCGCTCGGCTTCTTCCGCGCCGGCCGCCCACCCCAAAAGCCCGCGCCGCGCGGCATACCGTTTTATCCCTTGCGCTGTGCAGAAACCACCCTCTGCAAACCGCGCAAAAGGGCCCCCTGTCTCACGTATATAATAAAAAGGAGGATTGTCGCGCGCTCTCCGCCGGAGCAAGAGAAGAAAAACGCCGAAAAAGAACCGGAACCCGACTTTTTTCTGTTTTTTCAAAAAAGTGCTTGCTTTTTTTCTTGCGCTGTGCTATACTACATGCGTTCTGTCTTAAAGGGGTATAGCTCAGTTGGTAGAGCAGCGGTCTCCAAAACCGCGTGTCCAGAGTTCGAGTCTTTGTGCCCCTGCCAAAACTCCCGTACTGCCGTACGGGAGTTTTTCTTTTTCTTCACCCTCTCCCTCTTCTCCGGCGGGGTGTGAAGCATAAGTATAAGTCATAGTGAAGCGAAAAGGTCGAGGCGGCTTTTCGCCCGATAGCAAAAGGCGCTGTTTGCACGACGCTTTGCATTCGGCGCAGTGCCGGCCGCGACCTGTCCTCTCATTCCCGGACCCCGCCGGCCTGTCCGCGCCCCGGTTCTTCCGCGCGCGACATGATCCGTACAAAAGAGTCCGCGTCCGTCAGAACGCCGTAATCGGCATACCGGAAGATCGGCGCACTCCTGTCGGGGTTGACCGCCACCACTTTTTCGGCTCCGCGAATCCCGACCAGATGATGCACGGCACCGGAGATACCGACCGCCACATAGACTTTCGGAGCCACTGTTCTCCCGGTCAGACCAACCTGCGCGTCATAGGGCAAAAGCCCGGCATCCACTGCCTTTCTCGATCCCATCAGCCCGGCTCCGGCAGCAACGGCCAGTTCTTTCAGCGCGGGCAATGCGTCGGCCGCGCCGGCCCCCGCCGAAATCAAAAGTTCCGGAGTATCGCTCTCGGTGCGGATCGTTGCCATGGCAGGTTTAGTTTTGCAAACGATGGTGGCCATCCGGTTTCCGGCAAAGGCCGGGCGCGTCATCAGCAATTCTTTTCCGTCGGTTTCCAGTAACACGCAATCGGCGCAGAGGCCCGTCTGCAAAAGCGTCGCTACGGCCGCCGCGCATTCTCTGCCTGTTTCCGTGCTTTCCCACAAAACGGCATCGGGCTTTCCCTCGCTTATCTCGCTCAAGACGCGGTCCGGGTCCGCAATTTCTTTGAGAACCACCTGCTCTCCGACGGTTTTTGCCATCGGAACCGCCTTTTCCCCGTAAACCCAGATCATGGGCAATTTTTCGCCGTATTCCTTTTCCGGCATCGTCCTTTGCGCGGGTTGCGCGCGCAGTTTCCGCAAAAGCTCCGGCACTTGTTCCGGTGGCACAAAGACGCATTTTTTTTGCCCGTCGGCATTTTCAAAGGAGCGTTTTACCTGCGTCGGAGAACCGGCCGTACCGCATTTTTGCAAATCGGCACAAAGGTCGGCGGCATGTAAAATCCGGACCGGACCGGTCTTTGAACGTATGCTCGGCAACCGAACGTCGCAGATACGCTCAAAGGTCAGAAGCGACGGCGGGAGCAATCTTTTTATCGTTCCGCCTCTTGTCCTGACGGAAATGGCGCGACCGTCACAGGAGCATTCCATCACCCGCGTCGCAAAATCGAATTTCAGGCGGGTCGCGATTCCGATCCCCACCTGCCCCGTATCTCCTTCCAGCGTCTGCCTGCCGCAAAAAATATAGTCGGGGCTGAGCTTTTGCAAGGCCAGCGACAGAATGTAGGAAGTGGCCAACGTATCGGAGCCTGCAAATGCAACGTCAGAAAGCAAAATCGCTTCTCTTGCGCCGAGACGCGTTTGCAACCGCAAAAAATCAGCGGCGGATTCGGGAGCCATGGAGAGCAAAATGACCTCGGCCCCGGGAATGCGCAGGGCATTTTCGTATGCCGCCCCCTCAAAAGGGTTCAGTTCGCCGCTCGCCGTCGGCTTGACGCAAACAACGATTTTCATCGCTCTTCTCCGTGATATACCGGCGCCAGCGCGTCATGAATCTTCTCGTACGTTGTAAAAAGCGCCTCATATTTTTCGGTATTTTCTTTGCGCGGAACGATATGGTCTTTGACGTGAACGCATTTTTCGACCGCTTTTTCAAAAGAGCCGAACACTCCGACAGCCACGCCCGCCAGCATGGCGGAACCGAGCGAAGAGTCACTGCTTTCGGTAATGCGCAGCCCGATCCCGAGGCAATCCGCAAGAATCTGCCCCCACAGGCGGCTTTTGGAACCGCCGCCAATCAGCGTTGCCTCCGCGGCGCACGAAAGCCCGAGCATTCCGAGCTTCTTCTTGGAATGTAAAAGAGAAAATGCAACGCCTTCCAGAACAGCGCGATTGAAATGCGCCTTGTTATGCGTGGAACGGATTCCGACAAAACTGCCGCAAAGGAGCGGGTCCGCATAGGGTGTCAGTTCCCCGTTGATGTACGGATGGTAAAACAGCCCTTCGCACCCGACGGGAACGGAAGCGGCTTCTTCGTCCATGGTACGGTAGTCCCCGCCGAAAGTATCACGGTACCAACGCAGAGAAGAAGCGGCCGCTTTGGTGGCGCTCCCGGGATACCACAGTCCTTTGACAACGTGCGGATAATTCACAAGATCGCGATCGGGGCAGGCGCGGTCCGAAATGACGCATATCCGCCCCGCCGTTGCCAGCTTGACCGTCGTGTCGCCTTTTTTCACCGCTCCCGCCGCCAACATCTCCGTGGCCGTATCGGTGGTTCCGGCGACAACTGCCGTTCCCTCGGCAAGACCGGTCAGAACAGCCGCATCCGCCGTAATCCTTCCGATAATATCGGAGGGAGCGCAAAGAGGCGGCAGCACTTCTCTGCCAAGCCCGATCAAAGAACAAAGTTCCTCTGACCAGTCTGCCGCCGTAAGATCGTACAACATACTGCCGCCGGCCTCGATGGCATCCGTACACCATACGCCGGTCAGCAGATAGCGCAGATAATCCTTCTCAAAAAAGATGTGCCGGATTCCGGCAAAAATCTCCGGCCGGTTCTTTTTCATCCAAAGGAGCTGGGGCATTGTCCAGATTGTATCGGGGCGGTGGCAGGTCAAGGCAAAAATGCGCTCTCCGTACCCGCGCCGCAATTCTTCCGCCTCTGCCGACGCGCGACTGTCCGTCCAATGGACGGCATTTCCGAGCGGCTCATACTTTTCATCACATAAAACGGCGGTATGTGTGGCCGAATCCAGCGCGACGGCCGCGATTTCTGCGGCGTTGATCCCGCTTTTTCGCAAAAGCGACTGCGAAACCTCGCGCAACGCCTTTTTCCAGTCGTCCGGTCGCTGCTCGCAAAATCCCTTTTGCGGATAATACGTCGGGTACTCCGAACCGGCCTCGACTATGATCTGCCCGCCAAAGGAAAGCAACGTGGCTTTGGCCGATCCGCCGCCGAAATCTATTCCGAGGAGATACTTTTTTTCCTGTGTTTTCATTCTACTTTATCCAATCGTGTACGGGATCGTTGCTCCGGTTGAATCCTTGGTGATCTCCCGCCATCAGCCAAAGAAAATAGGTCTTATATCCCGGGGCGGAGACTGTGGTATGGTATCCGCGCGGAAATTCCACCAGTTCATCGTTTTTCACGCGGTACGCCTCTTCGATCTCGCCGTCCGCCGTGTAGAGGCACTGCACGGCAAACCCCTGTTCCGGCTCAAAAAGAAAGTAATAAATCTCTTCGGCAACACATTCGGCCGGCATTTTGTCTTCGTCATGCTTGTGTGGCGGGAATCCCGCCCAGTTCCCTTCGGTCGTATAGGATTCCCCGACCGTCAGAATCTTTGCATTAGTCGTACCGTCAATCAAAAAGCTGGTTTCGCGCTCGAAGGGCGGTCTTCCGAGCCGTTTCAGCGGCACGCGATCGGCTCTCAGCACCTGTGGCTCGGTCTTTTCCTCAATCGGCGTAGTGCAGACGGCAATTTTCAGGCGGTCTTCGGCCACAATCGTCAAAGCCTGTTCTCTCGGCATATAGAAGCACTCCGCGCGGCGATTTTCAAACACGCTGTTGCGATTGCCGACGTTCAGAAATTCTCCGCCTGTAAAGATAACGTTACAATGTCCGAAAAGAATGACAAACGCCGTCTCTTTGTCTCCGGTATAAAAATCCTGCGTTTCACCGGCGGCAAGTTCGATGATCCCGAAGGCCAGACGTTTCAGCGAAGAGCTTCCGATCTCGCAGATCGGTGTATATCCCTTCCGGGGAAGATAGGTTTTTTTATAGTTCATATCCGTTCTCCTTCATAAATGCGCATACCCTGTCAAATGACGGCACGCTATCCCGTGCGCCGTAGCCCGTGCATTTCAGCGCGGAAACGGCGGAAGCAAAACGACAGCAGCTTCCGAGGGAATACCCCTCTTGATAGCCGGCCGCAAAAGCCCCGTGAAATACATCGCCGGAGCCGTTGGAATCGATCACATCGACCCGGTAAGCCGGATAGCGGGTTATCGTTTTTCCGTCGTGAAAAATTCCGCCTCTCTTCCCTTCTGTCACAACGACCGCTTCGGGGTTAAATTCGGCGTACAGCCGTTTTGCGGCCGCCTCTGTCGTTTTACACCCGGTGAAGGTCAGCGCAAATTCCTCCGAAGGGATCATCAGATCGGTCAGCGCCAGCAATCTTTCGACCCCCGGATAAAGGCCGCCGCAATCATAAAGCACCGGAACGCCGCATTCTCTTGCCAGCGCGGCGGCCTCAATGGCGGCGTCGAGTTCATTGCCGTCCACCATCAAAAGCCCCGCCGAGGCAATGGCTTTCTTTTGCTCTTCGTCGAGCGTGAGCGGCGGCAAATTTCCCCTGTCGAAAACGCAGGTCCTGGTTCCTGTATCGGCAGAGAGCCACAAAACCGAGGTGAAAGAGCGATACCCTGCGAAAAACCTGACAAGATCGGTACGCACTCCGAATCTTTCAAAATCCGCCTGCAAGAACCGGCCGTTTCCGTCGTCGGACAGATTTCCGATATAGGCCGTCTGCATTCCCAATTTTTGTGCGGCGACAAGACCGGTCGCCACCGGACCGCCGCCGGCGGTTTTGCTGTCGTCGGCTTTGAGTTTGGTGTCTTCCCGCGGATAAACCGGTATTCTGTACAACGTATCGGCTACGCAGGCACCGATGCCGACAATACGCCTGTTTTCAGGTCGTGACCCGGTGCGCGGCATAGATTTTGACGTTTTTGTTTCCATAATTCCAATCAGCAAGGGGCGTAACGCGCCCGGTTATCCGCGCCGACAAGCTCTATCCGTGACATGCAGAAATCTTTGACGGCCCCGATCGGCTTTTTCATAAAATTGTCAATTGCGACGGAACAATTCGGACTTTGCAACTCCAAAAGACAGGCGTCCAGGAAGGCATAACAGATATCGGTGGCGAAATTCATCTTGCGGATTCCTGCCTCCACCGCCCTGCGAATCTCCGCATCGGGAACGCCGCTGCCGCCGTGAAGCACGAGCGGAAGCCCTCCGGTTGCCTCTCTGATTGCACGGATTCTCTCTATGTCAAGTTTCGGCGGTTTTTGGTATCGGCCGTGTGCCGTTCCGACCGCCACAGCCAGACAGCAAACGTTTGTCCGCTCCGCAAATTCTCTTGCGTCTTCCGGTGTTGTGAATTCATCGGCGGTTTCGTCATGCGTCGTTCCGATATGACCCAGTTCTCCCTCAACACCGATGCGCAGACAGGCACAGGTCTTCACGACTCTTTCCGTCAGCGCGATATTTTCCGCAAAAGGCAACGTTGAACCGTCGAGCATAATGCCGGTGGCTCCCCAGCGCAAGGCACGCGTCGTTTCGAGTTCCGAAGGGCCGTGGTCCAGATGAAAGCAGACCGGAACCGTCGCTTTGTGTGCGGCGGCCACAACCACCGGAGAAAGAAAGTAGCCGGTCTCTTCCCGCATCAGCCGGGGATAAATCTGCATAATGACCGGCGCTCTTTTTTCCTCAGCGGCGGCCAGCACCCCCATCACGGTTTCCATATTGTATACATTGAATGCCGGAATGCAAAACTTTTCGTTTTCTGCCAATTGCAGAATTTCTTTCAGCGATACTAACATTTTCGTTTTCTCTTTCTTATTCGCCGAGAATCATTTCTTCCAGCGAAAGAATCTTCACATCGTCCTGCTCTACGGCGCGCAGGCTTTCATATTCGGAAACCGAAGCGGTCACAAGGGTATCGGCTTTTACGCTTCTCGCGTTTGCAATCCTGTCGGCCGCCACCTGCTTCATGACATCGGGCATCCATTCGGCCATCAGAATATTTCCGGCCCACATGGTATCCTTGCGGTTACAAAGCATTTCCCGTACCGTGCGGTATGCGCCGATGATTTTTCTTGCCTCTTCGACCTCGTCAAGATCGCGCGCCAACTGGAAAGGGTCCTGAAATACGACGGCTTTTTCAGTCTTCACAGGCGAAAGAGACGCAAGATTCCGGGCAAGAAACGCCGTATATGTCTCCACCTTCGCCGTGATCCGAACGCCGTACTCCCCGCAGGTCCTCTTGAAGAGCAGGGCATCCTGCGGATCGTAGCACACAACGGTCTTGTACTCGTTCAATTGCTCTGCGGCGGCGAGCATCTGCTGTTTCGTTTCCTCGGCCGCACCGATCAAAAAGTCGAGCTGCTGTCCGGACGGACGCTCTCCGGCCGACACGGTGAAGCCGATGCCGGTCTTTTCCATCACGCGGATGGCTTTGACTGCCTCTTCCGGCGCCTTTGCCACTGCATCCACACCGAGGAAAAAGAGAACATCGCACTTTTTCGCATGCGCGTTTGTGGCTGCGCGGAGCGTTTTTGGGCGTTCGGTCACCCCATAGGCATTACCGGAACGCAAAACGTTCTCAACGAGCCTCATGATGTAATCGGGGAGCTTTCCTTCCAGGGCGGCATCGCGTCTTGCTCCCTTGATAAACATCACAGGGTCCCAACCGGTCACGCATTCTTTGGTGCAGGCCCCGCAACAGGCGCATTCGTATACATTGTCGATCACCTCGGAAAGATCGTACACGCCGCGATTGACAAGCGACAGTCCCAGCGCTCTTGCGCGGGCATTGTTCCGCTCAAGTCCCGTGGCGTTTCCGATCGGACAGATATGCCGGCACATCCAACAGAATCTGCAGGAATCAATATGTTTTTTACAGGTTTCGTTCATGACTGTTACCATAACTTTTGCGTCGGCAAAAGTTTCTTTCTTTCGGAATTAGGAATCGCTATGCAACGGTTATGTGCAGATTCACCCGTTGTTTCGGGAAAAAGAACCCAAACCGCCGCCTGAAGGCTATCCTTCGGTTCGGACGAGGGCTGTTTGCCCTGCTCTCACAGCCCCAGTTTGAACGGGTTCATAATACCGTTCGGATCCAGTTCGCGCTTGATGCCTTCAAACACCTGCATAGCGGGGCCGTACTGTTCTTTCATCAAGCGGCCGAGTTTGATTCCGACGCCGTGATGGTCGTTGACAACGCCGCCGTGCGCAATGGCGGTCCTGACGCCGGTTGTCCATATCTCCTGATGCAGGCGCAAAGCCTCGACCGGGTCCTTCGGAACATCTTTTCCTTCCACAATAAAGCGGTCATACACCATGGCACCCCATTCGTACCAGTGGGAGAAATGCGCAATGAACCTGGCCTGCGGGAATTTGCTTTCGATCGCCTGTTTCATCGCCCAGTAAATCTTTTCGATCTTGTCATAGGGCGCAATCGTATCCATCGTGCCGAACATCTGCGGCAAATCCATCATGTTGCCGGGATAGAAGAATGTAATCTTTTCCTTCCACCATTTTTCGCCGTATTCGCTTCCCATATCCTCGGCTCCGTATTTTGCAAACGTTTCCAGCAGGATTTTTTCCTCCACGTCCACCATCTCGCGACAGCCTTCGTACGCGATGTTCATAAAAGCGCCGTCACGCTCTACGCCGACAATCTTTTTGATCAGAGACGCCGTTTCGGCAGGGTCGTAAAGACGCATGACGGAAGGTTTGAATTTTTGGAGAAGTTCACGGGATGCCATGAATGCGCCGTGCATATCCTTGAACAGAAATCCGCGGAAGCGCCTCTCTTCCGGTTGATCGAAAATCCGGATCTGCGCCTTGGTGATTACGCCGAGCGTTCCCTCGGAACCGATAAAAATCTGGTTCAGGTCCGGGCCGGCCGCATGCTTGGGGGCGGGAGAGGTTGTGATAATATCGCCGTTCGGAAGTACGATCTCCATCTGCAGCACCATATCGTCGATCTTGCCGTATTTTGTGGAAACGACGCCAATGCCGCGGTGTGCCAAAAATCCGCCCACGGTGGAGCAGGTCAACGAGGACGGATAGTGCATGGTTGCCTTGCCGACTTCATTGGCCGCCCATTCAATATGTTTGTAAATCGCGCCGGTTCCGCATTCAATATACATGGAATCGGTATTGACCTCGTAAATCCGGTTCATGCGCTTGGTGTCCAGGACGATCCCCCCGACCACGGGGATGGCTCCGCCTTGCGTTCCGCCGCCGCCGCCCCAGGTGGTGACCGGAATCTTATAGTAATTGGCAATCTTCAACACCTTGGAAGTTTCCTGCGCGTCCTTGGGCGCGACGATGAAATCCGCCTCGGGCATAATGCGGCCGCGGTCGGCCCACATACGCGACAGCCAGTAATAGTCCACGCTGTGCGTGACCTTGTCTATTTCTTTTGTTGAACAGTTCTCTTTTCCGACCGCATCTTCCAATTCGGTCAGAATCATTGCCTGTAAAAAATCGTTCATGACCCTTCTCCTTTATCTGGTTGTTTTTCCGGTGTTTGCCCCCGGGCCGCGCACCACGGTTTTCCCGTTGACGGCGACCTCGCAAATCCGAAAATCCCGGTCGGTCAAAACCAAATCCGCGTCACAGCCGATTTCGATTTTTCCCTTTTTTTCAAGACCGGATCTGCCTGCCGGCACGGTTGAGATCATCCTGACCACATCGGTCAGGGGAATACCGTAATTCAAAACGGCATTCCGCAATACATGATCCATGGTTGCGATACTGCCCGCATAGGACGTGCGATCCGGCAGTTTGGCCACGCCGTCTTCCACAATCACACGGTTTTCGGGGCGTATGGGGCCGAGATAGCTTTCCTTTACGTCGGTTCCCGCCGCACGCATGGCATCGGTAATCAGAAAAACACGATCCGCCCCCTTGAACCGGATAACCATTTGCATCAACTCTTTCGGGATATGCCTGCCGTCGCCTATCAGGTCAACCGTCATATCGTCAAGCAGCATGGCCGCTTCGGGAATGCCCGCATATCTGATCTGGTCGATCTTGCGCACCCCGGGCGTTGAACAGTAGAGGTGCGTCACATGGTCAAAGCCCATATCAAACGCGCGGAAAACATCGGACGCAATAGCATCGCTGTGGCCGATGGCAAGCCGGATCCCCCGGTCGGAAAAGCGTTTGGCGGCATACGGAACGCCTTCGAGTTCCGGGGCCATGGTAATTCGCGCAACAATGTCTCCTGCCTCATCCAGAATGCGATCGACCTCGCGCGCCTCCGGAGACCGAACGACAGACGGCGGCTGAGCGCCGCGGAATTTCATGGAAATAAACGGACCTTCCAGGTGAATCCCGGCATAGTTTGCCAGGTGCGGCGCTGCCGCGGCTCTGCGGTACAGGTCAAAGAAAGCGAAAAGATCGGCTTCCCCGGTTGCAACCGTGGTGGGGAAAATCGTCGTAACGCCGTGGCGGCAATGCGTATCTGCTGCCTTCGTGAATGCCTCGACGCTTGTATCCATAAAATCACACCCGCCGGCACCGTGCGCATGCGTTTCCACAAATCCGGGCATGAGATAACACCCTTCGGCTTCAAGTTTCTCGTCGGGGGCGCAATTCAGATTCTTTCCGATGGCAACGATTTTCCCGCCGTCGGTCAAAACATCCGCGCCGGGCAACACTCCGGACGGAAGGACTGCGTCAACATGGCTGTACAGTTTTCTCATCTGGTATCTTCTCCGATTTTTGGTATTTTCCTCGCCTGCTTATTTATTGTAGACCACGATCTTCGGGATCGGCTTTTCCAAAGCCACATCCGCGGCGTACAAAACGGCATCGGGATGCTCCTGAAAGAGCGAACAGGGTACGCGGCAGGTAATCCCGCCGTGCAGAACCTTCCGTAAAGCTCCGGCATTCCATGCGCGAGGCATACACATTCTGACCTTCTTCGCCATGAACATTTCCTTCATCCCGACAGTGATGCAATACTCGGGAATGGCGTTGAGATCGGCTCCGCAGTTCATGTAGGCGTTGATTGTTCTCGTTTCCCGGGAAACGCGGAGAATTCTCGTCGGGCGGTTGAGGAATTCTTCATTGCTGCATTCTTCGTCATCCTCCGGCGGTTCATTAAAGGCGTAGTGGCCGTTGATACCGACGCCGCCCCAGCAGAAGTCCAGGCCGCCGTGCGCCCGGATAATCTCCATGATCCGCCCCTCGTTACCCGGTTCGGGAAAAATGCGGTTTTCGGGGAGCAGGTTCAATTCATCGTCCACAAGGTTATAGAAACTTCTTTCCATTCCGCCCCGGAAGGAAAGCGGGTGGTCCTTCGGCAGATACTTTTTGTCGTTGTCAAGGTATTCATCCATGTTGATAAAAACACAGTTTTTCAAAGACACCCGGTTTTTGTTGACAAGATATGCAAAGCGGCTGTACGGGCCGAGAGGGCCGTACGGTGTCACCATCACGGTTTGTTTGCCGCTTTTGTTATTTTCAACGATCATTTCAACCAGTTCCAGCGCGACCTTCCAATACATATCCTGTTCCGTTTCGCATCTCTCGAGACGAATACGGCTCCCTTTCCCCAGGTCTTCCGGTTCAATCAGATTGTACGCGTCTGTTTTTTCATGGTAAACCATTGTTCTCTTCCTCGTTTCTCCTAATTTGGCTTTTTGATTGTCGCCGTTTGCCTTCGGTACCCGCGGAGAATCGGTCTCTTTCTCCCGCGTATAACGATTGCCGGGATTTCATCTTGCGATCCCCCGAGCTGCCCAAACGCGCGCAAACCGTGTTTGCCTTCTTGTTTATTGTAGCAAAAGCGCACGGACGTTACAATGTATAAAAACTCAATTCGATTGTACGATTCATCAAATATAAAAGTTTTGCCCGAAAGGCCGGCGGCCTTTCGGGCAAGGAAAAGACAGGATTATATCGATTCGTTTTCGCTTTTATAGCAGGCCGGCGTTGTTCCCGTGAACTTCTTGAAAACTCTGTAAAAATGGGACGCGTCGTAAAATCCGAGCGCCGACACGATCATATCCACCGTCCAGAGCGGATCCTGCAACAATTCCGCCGCCTTTTGGATTCGCATCCGGTTCCGGTAATTCACCAAAGAATCGCCGCCTGAAAACGCCTTGAACAAATGGCAGAAAGTCGTCTTGCTGACAAAGCACATCCGGGCAAGTTCTTCCACGGAAAGAGGTTCATACAGGTTCCCCTGTATCCACTGCAAGGCAGGCAGAATTTCATCAAAGCCGCGCGTCATCTCCTTTTCCCGCAAAACAGAAATCAGTCTTTTCAAAAGGTTGTAGAGCCGGGATTTCAATAAGCAGGTGTCGATGGTGGGGGCAAGATACGCGTCCATCACGGCGGAAAACAAATGGCCTGCGCCGTCGTCCAGGTCCTTCCAGCACAGATAGCGGTCACTGACCGAAATCGGCTCGCCTTCCGGGTCTGTCAGCCGGAATTTGATACAGATGGTATGTCCGGGTTCGTTCTCGGAATCCGTGCAGGATTTTGAAATATACGGAGATCCGTAACCGATAAAAAAAGCGGACGGCTTCGTGACCGAAAAGAGCGGTTCTGCGCAATCCTCCACATATAATTTTTTGTGTCCGTGAACGGTAAACGACAAAACATTGGTGTCTCTGCCGGCCGGGTATTCGTTCGCCCACTGATTCTTCCATATGCGCTCTACGCAGGCAATATCGGTGATATTGAAGTCCATGCGTGACAATTCGGAAAAAGAAGCCTGCACCATCCCGATCTCCTTTCGTCGCTCAAACGCTTGCAAATGCTCCGTGCTTACGTATGGCTACTTGTATTATATCAAATCGGAGCGGCAAGTCAATCCCGGCGACATAAAAAGTTCCGGTGCGGCGGAAAATTGTCCTTTACGAGCGCGGATTTCAGGCCGGTTCGTTTTTCCGGCGCGGGTCTTGCGCTTTGCTTTTCACGACCCGGAAACAGAATCGGTTCTTTGGCGTTTCCATTCGTTCAGTATCTGCGGATATAGCTGGGCGCTCATACCGCCGTCAACAATCAATTCCGCACCCGTGATATTTTTGGCCTCATCCGACCCCAAAAACCAGGCGGCGTTGGCAATATCCTCAAAGTCCGAAATATCACCGATCGGGGTCAGGGTTCCGTTGACAATCTGCCGCGACCCCATGGCAACCCAACGCTCGGTTTTGATGGTTCCCGGTAAAACAACGTTGGAACGGATGCCGTAAGGGCCGAGATCGACCGCCAAAGCACGCGACATTCCGTTGATTCCCCCCTTGGAAGCGCAATAGGCGGTACGGTTCGGAATGGCGCGGTAGGAAGTATTGGAGCCGATAAATACGATTGCCCCCTTGCGGTGCGCGCGCATACGCAGGGCCGCTTGCCGGACGATCATAAAATTCCAGACAAGATTGGTTTCAAAGACCCGGCCGAATTCTTCGATCGGAACCGTGAAAAGGTCCTGGCCTTTGGCGGGATCACTGCCGAAACCCATGTCGGCGGAATGAAGGATTACCGTTTCCGTAAAGCGATCCAGACTATCTATATCGGAAAAAACCGCTTTGACTTTTTCTTCATCCCGGATATCAAGGGCATATCCCTTTGCAAAGACTCCGCACGCATCGGCAATCCCGGCGGCGGCCGCCTCGGCGCGTTCACCGCTCCGCGAAGTGATAAAGACATCGTAGCCCTCTTTTGCAAAACGGACGGCGCATGCCATTCCGCTACCGGTCGTACCGCCGGTCACAAATACCGCTTTTCTCATATCAATTCTTCTTTCTGTAAACAATACTTTGCATATAATCCGGTGTCGAACGGCCCGTTATCTTCTGATACTCCCGGCGCCGTCTCCCCATGCAAGGGCCTCCACTTCCCGGACGCTGACCCGGTTATAGTCGCCGTTCACCGAATGTTTGAGCGCTCCGGCGGCAGTGGCGAATTCAATGCTGTCCCGGGCAGGCATATCATGAAGAAGCGCATAGATCAGCCCGGCGGCAAACGCATCCCCGCCGCCGACGCGATCCACCATGTGCAGGCGATATTCTCTCGAAAAACAGAACTCTCTCCCATCATACAACATGCCGGAAAACTCGTTATCATCGGCGGAGAACGAGCGGCGGCAGGTCAACGCGACCCGCTGAAAGTCAAACCGTGCGGCCAGTTGTTTTGCGACGGCGCGCGCTCTTTCTTTTTGGTTCTCATCGTTCCGTTCCCGGGTTTTTCCGTCCTGTGAACAGAAGAGCTCCCCCGCCTGCCACTCGTTGGCGATACAAACGTCCGCATACCGGAAAAGGTCGCCCATGACCCTTCGCGCCTCTGCCTGCGACCAAAGTTTTTGCCGGTAGTTCAGATCGCAGGAAACAAGGATCCCCCGTTCCTTGGCCGCCATGCAGGCTCTGAGGCAAAGTGCCGCGAGATTTTCCCCCAGTGCCGGCGTAATACCCGTAAAATGAAACCAGTCGGCATCCTGCAGAATGGTATCCCAGTCAAATTCCTCGGGTTGCGCCGTCTGAATGGCGGAATTTGCGCGGTCATACACACAAAGCGCGGGGCGTTGCGACGCGCCTTTTTCCAAAAAATAGATTCCTACCCGTTCTCCGCCGCGCACGATCTGAGAAGTATCTACCCCGAAAGACCGGAGGCTGTTGACGGCGGCCTGCCCGACTTCATGTGTCGGCAGTTTCGTCACAAATCTGCTCTCCAGTCCGAAATTTGCCAGCGAGACGGCCACATTGGCTTCCGCGCCGCCGAAGGTCGCCTCCATCCGCCCGTTTTGAAAAAGACGGTCATATCCCTCCGGGGAAAGACGAAGCATCAGCTCCCCGAATGTTACTGTTTTAGCCATGCTCGTTCTCCTCTGCTCTTTCAAGCGCTTCTTGGACAAAAAAACTGCCGCCGACGGCCGCGACCTTCTCAAAAGCGAGAAATTCTTCCATATTCGTGCGGTCGATCCCGCCCGTCGGGATAAACTTCACCTGCGGGAAGGGCGCGGAAAGCGCTTTCAGAGCGCGGATGCCGCCATACACATCGGCCGGGAAAAACTTCACCGTGGTGATACCAAGCTCCAACGCCCGCATGATCTCCGTCGGCGTGACGCAACCGGGATAATAGGGAACGCCGTGCCGGCGGCAGAGTTGTGCCACCGGAACCGACAATCCCGGCGAAACAATGAACCTGGCCCCCGCGGCCAACGCCTGCCGGCACTGTTCTTCGGAAAGGACCGTTCCTGCGCCGATTTCCATATCCGGGTGTTCGCGGCAGGCCAGCGCGATTGCTTCCCGGGCGCATGCCGTCCGGAAGGTAATCTCGGCGCAACCGAACCCGCATTCCCGCAAGGCCGTGAGAATTTTCCGGGTTTCGGAAAGTGCGCGGATGACAACAACGGGTATGAATTTTTCCATTTTTCTCCCTTTGCCTCCTTAAAAATAAAACGCAGTCTTCGCAGGGCGTATGTCGGTCAGCGCCCCGGTATAGTGCCGCAGGGTGTGCGGCTGATACGGATGTTTCAGGCATTCTTCCTCGTTGATCTCGATTCCCAGCCCCGGCTTATCGGGAATCATAATATATCCGTCCCGGTAGGTCAGCGCTTCGTTTGTTACCTCTTTGCGCCATTCCACATCGCTGTACATGATTTCCAGAATACTGAAATTCGCACAGCAGGCCGCCAGTTGAAGAGTCGCCGCGTTGGCTACCGGACCGGACGGGTTATGCGGCGCGAAAGGAATGTAACAAGCCTCTGCCATCGCGGCAATCTTTTTCAGCTCCATCATCCCACCGGCGTGAGAAATGTCGGGCTGAATATAATCGGCCGCGCGCATTTCAAAAAGGTCTTTATAAGAACGCAGGGTATAAAGCCGCTCCCCTGCCGAAATAGCAACCGGGGATTTTTCCCGCACGGCTTTCAGGGCTTCCAGGTTGTCTGGCGGGGTCGGTTCCTCAAAAAACATCGGCTTGAACTGTTCAAGCTCTTTGGCAATCCTGATTCCGGTCGGCACATTGAAGCGGCCGTGTCCTTCAATCAGCAGATCGATCTCCGGCCCTACCGCCTCGCGGACAGCGGCCACGCATTCCAGCGCGGTGTTCAGGTCGCGGTTGGAAATTTCCAGATAGGCCTTTCCGAACGGATCCCACTTCATGGCCGTCACACCGCGTGAAACGGCGATTTTGGCCTTTTCCCCAAACTCCTGCGGCGTTTTTGCCCCGGCGAACCAGCCGTTTACATAAATGCGTACGCGATCCCGGACGCATCCGCCGAGCAACTGCCAGACCGGAACGCCGAGATGCTTGCCGAGAATATCCCAAAGCGCCGTTTCCACCGCGGAAAGTGCCGACATCAGCACCGCTCCGCCCCGCCAGTAGGCATCGCGGTAAATATCATGAAAATGCTTTTCAATGTCCAGCGGGTTTTTGCCTATCAGATATTCCCGGATATGTTCGACCGCACCGCTTAACGCCTTTTCTTTGTATTCCAGCGTAGCCTCTCCCACGCCGTCCACGCCTGCATCGGTATAGACCTTGACAAAGATCCAATTCGTTCTGAAACAATCCACGGTAAAGGTTTTCACATCGGTCACTTTCATCGTACTATCTCCTTATAGATTTCGGGTATCACCTTGTTCTCGCATGCAAATTCCTGCGCCGTCAGCTTGTCAAACATCCCAAAATGAATCGGTATCGTCAAAGCGGGATTAACCCGCCCGGCAAAACGGGCGGCATCGGCCATGTTCATATTGTTCCCGGCCCCGTTGATCGGCAGAAAAAGCGCGTAAATACCCGCCGGAATATCGGCGAATATCTCTTCATTATACAGTGTGTCACCCGTAACATAATATTTTTTGCACCCGTCGTCCAGGATCACGCCTATCGCGAAGGGGTCGCTGTGTTCCGCCCGGACGGCCGAAAACCGCATGCCTCCCATCGTCCATTCTGTCCGGCGGTCAAAAAGAACATAGTTGTTGTTTCCGCCGATTTTGCGCACCTCTTCCCACACCGAACGCGGAGCCAGAACCGTTATGCGACTTTCCACGGTAATGAAATGCGCAACCGTTTCGGGATCGTAGTGGTCCAGGTGGTTGTGGGTAAAAATCATCACGTCCGGCTTTTTCGAGAAAAACGTCTCATCCACCGGCTGACGACGGTAGTTTTTCGGGTTGACCCGTGCAACGCTGTCTGACAGGTAGGGATCCATCATAACGGTAAGCCCGTCTGTTTCAAACAAGAGGCCTGCCTGACCGAGATAAGTAACTTTCATTGTTTTCTCCTTTCGCGTCGGTTTTTTACGCTGACTATGCGTAAATTTCAATTTCTTTCTTTCTTTTGCGAAAATCGCTTGATTTCGCTCCCCGCATCTTCTATAATCAAAGCGAGGAAACTTGCTTGCAAGGGATTCCGAGCGCCGATTTCAACCGAAACGGCGGCTTGGCACAGACAAGACGCAGGGCAACGACAGTTGCCGACAAAATCGCATTTTGTCACGTTTCGGGTTATAACCAAAGCGAGGAAACTTGCTTGCAAGGGATTCCGAGCGCCGATTTCAACCGAAACGGCGGCTTGGCACAGACAAGACGCAGGGCAACGACAGTTGCCGACAAAATCGCATTTTGTCACGTTTCGGGTTATAACCAAAGCGAGGAAACTTGCTTGCAAGGGATTCCGAGCGCCGATTTCAACCGAAACGGCGGCTTGGCACAGACAAGACG
>CAKSAC010000021.1 GCA_934434925.1 uncultured Eubacteriales bacterium
TTATCGTAACGTCGTTCATCGTAGCGGAAGCCTTTGACGTATCGCCGTAAACAAAGCGCGTCATATATAAATATACTTGTGACGCCTCGTATTCAAACCAAGCCGGATTTGTTTCGGACTGTCCGAGTTTTTTTCCGACTTCAAGATTCGTTCCCTCTCCGAGTTCTGCCCAAAACTTTGTATGTTTATCGCTAAACGCTCTTAAAGTAATACTTCCGCCTTCGGACAATGCGAAATGCTTTCTGACGTTTTTCCCGAGGTTGTCACACATAGCGGGATTTGCGCTTTGAACGTATACCGTTGAGTTGCCGTATATCTGCAATTCAAGCGACGAGTAGTCATAACTGCCAACAAAGGCCGAATATACGTCAACGGTAACCGCGCTGTCCTGTATCAATAATCTGTTCCCGCCTGAATCAATACCAAACGCATATGCATTTTTAAGAGTAGAAAAAATCTTTACGTTGCTGTTTTTTATATCGATACCGTTCGACGAGCGCATTCCATTCTCGAAATCGTTGATTTCGACGTTTGCGTTGTCGTGAAATTTGATTGATTTATCCCTTGCATAAATAGCGTATATTTTTCTCCCGTTAACCGCCTCGAGAAGAACCTTTCCCGTGCCGGATATATCAACGTCCTCTGATGACGCGTAAACGGCGTCAACGATTATATTCTCCCAGTCCTCTATCGTTCTGTCTATTTTTATCTTTTTATCGCCCGTGCCGGAAAAAATGATCTTTCCATCATTAGAGTATACCGCAATGTCAACCGTGGTAATATCGACAGACGCGTTTTCGATAATGCTTAAATCTTGAGCTGCGCTGATAGCTGTTCCGTACTCGCTGCCACCCTCGTTGATATTGACCGTAATTTTGACGTTGTCTTTTATCGTCAGGCTGCCGGTATCTCCCGAAGTGGTGATTCCATAAGCCATTATCTTTTGTCCTCTTTCTTCGGCGTTGGTTATATCGACATTGATTGTCAGCGTTCCGCTTCCCGTTATGGTCAAACCCTTATCGGCTTGAAAACCTGTAGCGCCCTGAACCCTATTGCCGAGTACATTAGGAAAATGCGAGTTTTCGTTGACCGTTATGACGTTGTTTCCTTGCAAAACGAGCGTCGCGTCATCGTTCAGCCGTAATTGCCCGCCGTTGTAATTGCTGAGAATCAGCGTTTTGTCCGACGCGGTGTACTTGTACGTTCCGTCGGTTGACGTAACGTCCGTATCGCCCTTGATTTCAATATACTCAAACGTTTCGCCTTCCGCATAAACCGTACTCGTCGGGCTTGCCATTGCTATGCCGAGCATAAGCGCAAGGCAGAACGCTATGCCGAGCAGGCACATCAGAAATCTTTTTTGTCGATTGGTTTGTTTCTTCATATCGGGGCCGTCCTTTCATTTTTTGGCTTTTTGTTTGATGCGTTTTCCGCATGCCGGGCAGTATTTTGTTCGGTCGGCCACCACCGCGTCGCAATGTGCGCACACGAGGTGCCGGCTTTTGTATTGATCAAAAAGAGTTTCCCGGTTCAGCGCGGTTTGGCAAAAAGAACAGTTTTTTGCGTCCAAGGGTTGCGCTGCCCCGCAGACGGAACAGATTTTGATTTTTTTCATTTCATCGGTGCCGAAGCCGTATCTTTTCATGGCTTCGCGTCTTCCGGATTCCAAAGGGTCAATCGCTATCTTCATCACCTCCGTACATCAATCGGGTTCCGCATTTCGGGCAAAGCAGATGCTGTTTTTTCAGCTTGAGACCGCACGCCGGGCAAAATTTCGGTTTTTCTTCCCACGGGGCGCAGTCAACGCAAGCAAGTACGTCCGCGTTGTACATGACCGTGGATACCCATCTTCCGCACTGACGGCATTTGTCAAACCGTTCTCGTCCTTCCGTATCCCACGCAATCTTTACGGCGGCCTCATCGCTTTCGGCGTTCACCGGTTGCACCCGACAGACGAGCATCCCCGATGACGCGCAATAAAACGAAACGCCCCTGCCGCCCGGCCC
This sequence comes from uncultured Eubacteriales bacterium, assembly GCA_934434925.1. Lineage (GTDB taxonomy): Bacteria > Bacillota > Clostridia > Oscillospirales > CAG-272 > UBA1740. Next base: position 2,007 of record CAKSAC010000021.1, read on the forward strand.
TGTTGTAATCCGGTAATTTGCGGTATGACGACTTTCGGTCATTTACACCCTCCTTTTTGTTTTTGAAATATTTTCCTGTTCTTTTTCCTTTCCATTCCTCTCTTGATTTCATCCGGAATCTGTGATATGATAAAGACGCATACAAAAGGGCATACGCCTTTCTTATACACTCATTATATCGGTATTTTGTTTTTTCCGCCCCCACCCAAACTCCCAAAAGGTGGGGGAAAAATCAAAAAAATTCGCGGATTTTTTCGTTTTTTTCAAAAAAGCGGGGGAAAAGCGAGGAAAAAAACGGAGAAACGGCTTTTCTCCGTACAAGGAGCTTTTTATGAAAAAAAGATGGTTGATCCTGCTCTTGCTTGTTCTTTCTTCCACCCTGTTGGCCGGCTGTCGTACAAAAGACTCGTTGCTCGACCCCAAGCAACCCGTCACGCTTACCATGTGGCATGTCTATGGTGAACAGGCTGACTCTCCCATGAACAGATATGTGGAAGAATTCAACCGCACCGTGGGCAAAGAAAAGGGAATCATCATCGATGTCACTTTGCTGTCAAACGCGTCACAGATCGGGGAAAAACTTCTGAACGCACAGCAGGGCAAGCCCGGCGTACCGTCCATGCCCGATCTCTTCTTCTGTCATGCTTCCAACGCCATGGAGCTTGACCCCCGCAATCTCCTTGACTGGAAGACGCGCTTCACGGCGAAGGAGCTTGGAGAGTTTGTCGGCGGGTTTTTGTCTGACGGCATGGTGGGCGATTCGCTCCCGGTTCTGCCTGTTTCCAAATCCACGCATCTTCTTTTTGTGGCGAACGGGGCGTTTGAGCGGTTCGCCATGGAAAAAGATGTGTCGTATGACGATCTCGGAACCTGGGACGGATTTTTCACCGTGGCCGAGAAATATTACGACTACTCGGGCGGGAAACCTTTTTGCGCGCTCGACTATCTGATCCGCGCGGTGGAGCTTGATGCCATCAGTCACGGCGCAAGCGATTTTTATTCCGCGGACGGATGGTATAAAGAAAACGAACAATTGCTCGCGTCCTACAAAAAGTTTGCGGCGGCTATCGCAAAGGGGCATATCGTCGTCTCCGATCTGTATTCCAACACGCAGGTCATGACGGGGCAAACGATTGCCGGCATTTCTTCTTCCGCCGCGGTACTGTATTACAACGACAAAATCACCTATCCCGACAACACCTGGGAATATACCAACCTTCGGGTCCTGCCTCTTCCGCAAGCGGGCAACGGGGAAAAATATGCAACGCAGGCGGGGGTCGGCCTTTGCGCATACAAGACCGATGACCGGAAGAGCGAAGCCGCGACCGTATTTGCAAAATGGTTCACAGAGGACCGGCGCAATCTCGAATTTTTCGCGCAAACCGGGTATATGCCGGTCAAAAACGGCGCTTTTTCCGAACTGTCAACCTATCCTTTTGTCAGCGAAGAGTTCAAAAGTACCTATGCCGCCCTGAAAACCACCGGGGAGACCTACCTGTTTCTTTCCGAGCCGTCAATCGACGGTTTTTATCCCAATACCTACGCGCTCTACAACAAAATCCGGGAACTGCAAAAGCAACTCGCAGAAAAATATGAAAACGGTGAAACGGTTGAAAGCATAACGCAGGAACTGGTCGATCTGTTTCTGCATACGGGTAAATAAATGAAGATTTTCGATAGCCTGAAAAACAAAAAAACGTCTATGCGGCACAAGTTGTTTCTCTATATGCTTGCGCTTGCCGTTATCGTGCTGGCGTTTTTGGCGTGCGGCCTGTTTTTCTTAGGGCATTTTTCCTCCGCCAGGCAAAAGGCGGCGGACGATCTTGCCTTTCAGATGCGGACTTTTGACCGGCAGATATCCGAATACTTTGAAGATATGATGCGGATGGGAAGTGCGCTTTCCGAGAGCATTGCGCAGCAAACAGACGCGTTTCTCGCCGAGGAAGGCATTTCTTTCGGAGAGTTGAACGATGATGCCGCGCGCATTTCCGACTTACAGGGCCGGCTGTTCAACATCCTCGGAACCGAATTGCTGAAATCCGATTCTTCGGGCGCGTTCCTGCTCCTGAACGCCACCGTAAACTCCCATATAGACGGCGCGGAAAAGTCAAAGACCGGTTTGTATTTTCAGCGCGCGTCCTTGGACGAGAGCGACGAGACGTTGCTTTTATACCGGGGGATTTCCGAATTGGGGAGAAGCAGAGGGGTCATGCCCCACCGGCAATGGCGGGTGGAATTCAACACCGACGAGATTCCCGATTACGAAAAGTTTCTGGAGCGGGCGGCCGGACCGAGCGCGAAAACGTCTCTTTTGACCGATATTGTCGTTCTGCCCGGCACGTCGGAACGGGTGATGAATTTCCTTGTGCCGATCAAAGGGAAAGACAATGCCCTCTACGGACTTTGCGGATTTGAGATTTCCGCCAACTACTTCAAAAAGAATTTTGCGCAGTCTACGCAGTTCGAGCATCTGACCTGCATGCTCTTCCCGAAAAGCGCCGATGAGCTTCTGATGGACGACGGGTTTTCGGCGGGGGTGTACGGCGGATACTATCTCCCGCCGCAAGGACGATTGACGATCCAGGATATCGGGAACGGGCTGGCGTCTCTCACGGGCAGTTCCGCCTTTGTCGCAAAAATGCAGGAAACCGAAATCTGCGGCGACAGATATCTTCTCGTTACGGCATACCCGAAAGAAGAATTCGACAAAGCAATCACCGACAATCTGGTTTCCGCGGTTCTGCTCTTCCTTTTGCTCGGCGGAACGACTTTCTTCATCTGCGTGTTTTTCAGCAGAAGATTTTTGCGCCCCCTGATGAAGGGTATCGAACAAATCCGACGGCAGGAACATAAAACCGCCCAATCCAAGTTTTTGGAAATCGACGACCTTTTTTCCTTCCTTGCCGAGCAGGATCGATTGCGCGATGACGAAGCCGAAAAACTCCGTAACCGTTGCGCCGAGCAGGGGAACCTGCTGGAACAGAACCGGACGGCAATCAAACGCCTTGCGTATTCGCGCAAAGCAGAGGTGGACCCGGATGATTATGAAATCTTCAAAACAGGGCTGAAAACCCTCACAAAAACCGAAAACCAGATATTTTCTCTCTATCTGGACGGCAGGACCGCCGACGAGATCATGGGCGTGTGTAAGATTCAGCAAAGCACACTCAAGTACCATAATCACAATATTCTGAACAAGCTCGGCGTATCATCCCGCAAGCAAATGTTGCGCTACGCCGTACTCCTCAGACAGGAGACCGACGAAACGCAGGAGCCGCCCGGGGCCGAAGGGCATGAACCGCCGCTGTGAACGGCGCGACCGGGTGTGTGCCGGGGTCGGGGGCATTGCCGGACTGTGAACGGCGCGACCGGGCGTGATGAACGGTTCCCCGCCTTTTCCAATCCGCAAAAAAAGCCGGAAATCAATCCGGCTTTTTCTTATAGAAACGAAATTCGGCGGGGAAATAAGGAGAATTTTGCGTTTTTTCGTTGTTTTTTGGTTAGAGAAACGTTTATACTCTTTTATTCCGGGGAAAATGCGCAAAATCAGACCGCGCGGAAGCCCTTTCCGATAATCTCGCTGCTGTTTGTAACCACAAGGAAAGCATGGGGGTCTACCAGCCGGACATACCGGCGCAGGCGAACGCCTTCAATCCGCTTGCACACGGTCAGAAGAATGGTTTTTTCTTCCCCGGTGTAGCCTCCGTGGCCTTCGAGTTCCGTCACACCGTGATGCAGGTTTTCAAGAATATATCGCCGCACTTCTTCTTTGTGCGTGGTGACAATCGTAAAGAATTTGCAGGCCCCGATGCTTTCGATAACGCCGTCCACCAAAAACGCCTTGGCAAACAGGCCGAGCAGGGAAAAAAGACCTGCTTCCACACCGAACACCGGAAACGCGGCGGCGGCAACCAGCACATCCGTGACGAGCAGTGCCTTGCCGATATCCAGCGACGTGAACTTTTTGAGGATCATCGCCACAATATCGGTTCCGCCGGATGATGCGCGGACGTAGAACAAAAGCGCCGAGCCGATCGAGGTCAGCAGAATCGCATAGACCAGCTCCATAAAAGGCTGGTGTGTGAGGGGGCCGTTCATCGGAAGCAGCCACTCAAAGAGCATCGTCGCACCCGAGAAGGCAAAACTGCAATACACGGTTTTGATACCGAACTCCCGGCCGATGACCAGAAGACCGATCAGCAAGAGCGCAGTATTGATGATCAAAATAAAGGTACCCGTAGACAGATTCGGGAAAAGTTTGCCGAGGACCGTACTGATACCGCTGACTCCGCCGGTCGAAAATCCGTTCGGTATCTTGAAGAAATAGACCCCCGCAGTCAGGAGCAGTATGCCGAGATTCATTACAAGGAATTCTTCAAAACCCGTCATTTTTTTGCGCGGAGGCTTTCTCCGCTCTTCACTCTGCATGGCCTTTATTGCATTCCTTTCTTTTTTCGCCGGCTTCGGGCGCGCCGCTGCCGATACGACCGTTTTCGCTTTTGGGTTCGGGAGGCGATGGGGGTTCGGGAGACGATGGGGGTTCGGGAGGCGATGGGGGTTCGGATCCGCAGCCGGGAGCGGCAGGGTCTTTCTTTTTCCGTTTCATGGCTTTCCCGGCCGGCGCGCCGAGATCGATCCCCTCCCGGATGCAGATCGGAACAAGCGGGGTCGGGTCACGGTACAGCACCCGATTACGGAAACGTTCGGGAACCGGGGAAAAATCCTCGCTTCTCGCAGCCAGCCGGTCATGCCAGGTGTGATAGAATGCGGTAAAGCGGCCTTCGTCCAGCGCTTCCCGGATTTTTGCCGTCAGTTCATTGTAAAAATACAGATTGTGGATCACGGCCAACCGCATTCCGAGCATTTCCCGCGCTTTGAAGAGATGGCGGATATAAGAACGCGAATAGCGGCGGCAGACCGGACAGCCGCAGATCGGGTCGATCGGTTTTTCATCGGCGTAATACTGCTCGTTGTTGATATTCATTTTGCCGTGCCAGGTGAAGAGATTCCCGTGGCGGGCGTTCCGGCTCGGCATAACGCAGTCAAAAAAATCCACCCCGCGGTAAACGGCTTCCAGGATATTCTGCGGTGTGCCGACCCCCATCAGATACCGGGGTTTGTCTTTCGGCATATACGGCTCGACCGCTTCGATGATGCGATACATCTCGTCGGCTTCTTCTCCGACGGCCAACCCGCCGATGGCGTATCCGTCCAGTTCTTCCTCCGCGATACGGCGCATATTATCAATCCGGATGTCTTCATACGTACCGCCCTGATTGATACCGAAAAGGAGCTGTTGTTTATTGATGGTGTCCGGCAGGGAATTCAGCCGTTCATGTTCCCTTCGGCAACGCGCCAGCCAGCGGATGGTCCGTTCGCTCGATTGCTTGACATATTCGTACGGAGCGGGGTTTTCCACGCATTCGTCAAATGCCATGGCGATTGTGGAGGCGATGTTCGATTGGATGCGCATGCTCTCTTCCGGCCCCATGAATATTCGTTTGCCGTCCATATGTGAGTTGAAATAAACGCCCTCTTCATAAATCTTGCGGATTTTGGAGAGCGAAAAGACCTGAAACCCGCCGGAATCGGTCAGAATCGGCTTGTTCCAGTGAAAGAATTTGTGCAGACCGCCCATGGCTTTGATCAGTTCATCGCCCGGCCGGATATGAAGGTGATAGGTATTGGAAAGTTCCACCTGTGTGCCGATCTCTTCGAGGTCCGCCGTGGAAACGCCGCCCTTGACGGCGGCGCTGGTTCCGACATTCATAAAGACCGGCGTTTCGATTACGCCATGCACCGTCGTCATGCGGCCGCGCCGGGCGTTTCCCTCGGTTTTCAATAATTCAAACATAATTTTTCTCTCGATCTGATGTGTACTGTCTTCCAAAATTCAGTGCTGAATCCGATTGAATTCCCGGTCAAGATAAGAACGGGTCATGGTGACGGCAATCGGGCGGCCGTGCGGACATACCGTTACGGTCGGGTCTTTGAGGACCTCCCCGATCAGCCAGTGTAAATGCGCCTCGTCATACTTTCGCCCCCCCTTGATGGCGGCCTTGCAGGCAACGCTGTAAAGCGCACGCTCACGGCGGGACATGGCATGGGTCAGCGGGTCTTCGCCCTCGGCGGCCGAACCGGCCATCTCCGAAAAGAGAGCGCCTGCGTCATCGGGTTCAAGCAAAGAGGGAACGGCTTCAAGCATCGCCTGCCCGCCGGAAAGCGTGAAGGAAAAGCCGACCGCCTCAAAGTCTGCGCGTCCTTCGCGCACCGTGGCTTCCTCTTCCGGGGTCAGGTTCACGGGGAACGGCAACAAAAGCCCCTGGGAAGCCGTTCTCCCGGCCGCCGTTTCCTCCGCCCGCAGTTTTTCATACAGAATACGCTCGTGAGCGGCATGCTTATCGATTATCAGGAGTTTGTCTTCCCATTCCACCAGCAAATAGGTGCGGAATGCTTCGCCAATCAGGCGATATGCCGGAGATTGCGGTGCGGGGTCCGGGCTGTCTCCGGCGGCCCCTCCCAGGGGAGCCGGCGCGGCCGGGGGGTTTTCAGCCGGGAGGTTTTCGGCCGGAGGATTTTCAGCCGGGGGGTTTTCGGCCGGGAGCGGCGGCTTTGCCGAAACGTCCGCCGTTTTGAGGATCGGCGCATCGGGAGCGGTTGGTTCCGGCGGCACAATATCATACGTAAGGGCGGGTCCTGGCGCGGCGACCGTGGCAACGCCGGCCGGCCGGAAAGCCTGTTTTGTTTCGGCATATCTGCGCAAAAGGTCGAGCGAATCGCGACTGTCGAGCGGCCGGGAACTCTCGCCGTCTCTTATTGGCTCCGGCGTTTTCTTTATGCTTTTTTCCGGGCTTTTCGGTCCTCTTTCGCCATTTCCGCCCGGCTCCCGGTATGCCGGAGCGGATGAGCCGGCCTCAAAACGGCCGGGCTTTTCCGTACTTTGGTCTTTTCTCCCCGGAACGGCCGGTTCTGCCGGAATTTCAAGTGAAATCGGTATCGCGCGCGGAACCGTTCCGCCGGGTGCTGTAAATCCGGACGCGCGGCGGGCGGCGGGCGTTTCAAGTTCCGGGCGATATGCGGCCGCTTCCAGAGCGCCGCGCACCGCATGATAGACAATCTCAAAGACCGGCCGCTCGTCCGAAAAACGCACTTCCAGCTTGGCGGGATGAACATTCACATCGACCGCCCCCGGGGGGATTGTGAGGAAAAGCGCCGAAACCGGAAACTTCCCCGGCGCAATATACGAATGAAAACCCTGTTCCAACGCCGCCATCATGGTTTTGCTGTGGATATAGCGGCCGTTGATGAACATGTTTTGCCGATTGCGGTTCCCCCGGACATTGTCGCTCCGGCCGATAAAGCCCGAGATCTCCATACCGCCCAGCCGTCCGCTGACCGGGAGGAGCTTGGCGGCGAAATCGCGCCCCTCAAGCGCATACAGAACGCCGAGCGTATCCCCGTCTCCGGCGGTGCGGAAACGCGTTTCCCCATCGACAATCAGCGTAAAGGAAATTTCCGGGTGCGAAAGCGCCACACGCTCGGCCAACGCCGTGGCGGCCGCGGATTCGGTTGCGTCTTTTTTGAGAAATTTGCGCCGCGCGGGAACGTTCCCGAACAGATCGCGGACAAAAACGCCGGTCCCGCCCTGACATCCGATTTCGGAAACCTCGGTGATTTTTCCGTATTCGGCGCGCATCAGCGTACCGGTAGGTGCGGCTGCCGGGCGGGTCACAATCTCCAATACCGAAACGCCGGCAATCGCGGCCAAAGCCTCTCCGCGAAATCCGAGCGTACAGATAGCGTCCAGATCGGCGGCGTTACAGATTTTGCTGGTGGCGTGACGTTCCAGCGCCAGCGGCAAATCCTCCGATTCTATCCCGCAACCGTTATCGGTAACGCGGATCAGAGAAACCCCTCCGGCGCGGATTTCGGCCGTAATGGCCGTGGCACCGGCATCAATCGCATTCTCCAACAGCTCTTTGAGAACAGACGCGGGGCGGTCTACCACCTCACCGGCGGCAATCAGATTGGCAACCTCATCGGTCAAAAGATTGATTTTTCCCATACCCGCTCCTTTGTATAGTTTTGTTTACACGAATAATTGATTTTCGTCTGCATGTCAGGATTTCAAGAGTTTTTTCAGCTCAAACAACAGGTTCATCGCTTCGATCGGGGTCAGTGTGTTCAGATCGGCCGCACGAATGCGGTCGGCCGCCTCGCAGGCCTCGCTGTTGTAAATAGCTCCCAGCATATCTTCAGACGGTGTGGGCGGCGGATTGTTTTGCCGCGCGGGAGCGTCGCCCGATTCGATCTCGGTAAGTATCTGCCGTGCGCGGCGCACCACTTCAGCCGGAACCCCGGCCAGTTTGGCGACCTCGATCCCGTAACTCTCATCGGTCGCGCCGCGCACGACTTTGCGGAGGAAAGTCAGGGTATCGCCGCGTTTTTTCGCCGTGACATTGTAATTCACAATGCCGGGAAACTCCTGCTCCATCACGGTCAATTCATGATAATGCGTGGCAAAGAGCGTGCGCGCGCCGATTTTACGGAAAGTGTATTCGACCACTGCCCGGGCGATTGCCATCCCGTCATAGGTGCTTGTTCCGCGGCCGACCTCGTCATAAATAATAAGTGAACGGCGGGTCGCCCCGGCAAGAATACCGGCAACTTCATTCATTTCCAGCATGAACGTGGACTGCCCGGAGGCCAGGTCGTCCGACGCGCCGACCCGCGTGAAAATTTTGTCGGCTATGCCGATCGTTGCTTCCCGCGCGGGAACAAAAGAGCCGATCTGCGCCATTAAGGTAATCAGCGCGACCTGTCGCATGTACGTGGATTTACCCGCCATGTTCGGGCCGGTAATCAGATAGAGGCTCTCTCCTCCCACGGCGAGGTCTGTGTCGTTCGGAACAAAATAACTGTCGGGAACAAACTTTTCAACGACCGGGTGCCGGCCGTCGCGGATAATGAGTTCGGCGTCACTTGTGACTTCCGGGCGGCAATAGTTACCGGCAGATGCCACATCGGCAAACGAAAGATAAACATCGATTTCGGCCAGCCGGGCGGCGGTGTCCTGAAGTCTTGCGGCCGCGTCGGCCACGCGGAGACGTACCTCGTTGAAAAGTTCATATTCAAGCGCGGCCAACTTGTCCGCCGCACCGAGAATGGTGGACTCCATTTCTTTCAATTCCTCGGTAATATACCGCTCTTTATCGGTCAGGGTCTGTTTGCGGATATATCGATCCGGAACCATGTCCACAAATCCTTTGGTGACTTCTATATAGTAGCCGAAAACCTTGTTATAGCCCGTGCGGAGCGTACGGATGCCCGTGGCCTCCCTCTCCCTGGCTTCGATCTCGCGGATCCATCCTTCTCCGTTGCCGCGGATACTCCGCAACCGATCCACATCTTCGGAATACCCGGCCCGGATAATCCCGCCTTCACGCACCGTCAGCGGGGCATCGGGAGAAATGGCGCTAGTAATCAGGTCGCAAAGATCATCCAGCACGTCAAACCCGTCTGCCAGTTCGCGCAGGCGCGCCGATTCAAGCGGCCTGATGGCTTCCAAAAACGCCGGCAATTCCGCAATGCTGTCGGCAATGGAAAGCAGATCGCGCCCGTTGGCGGAACCGTATACGACGCGCGCCGTCAGACGTTCAATGTCCTGCACGGGAGACAGCATTTTACGCAGTTCGGAACGCAGAATATATTTTCCGCAGAGTTCGCTGACCGCGTCCTGACGTTTCCGGATCGGATCGGCTTCCACCAAAGGAAGCAACACATAGGAACGGAGCATGCGCGCCCCCATCGAGGTTTCTGTCTTATCAAGCACCCACAGAAGAGAACCGCGCTTTTCCTTGGTGCGGAGATTTTCCACAAGTTCCAGATTGCGCCGGGTAGCGAGGTCAATTTCCATATACTGCCCGCCTGCGTATACATGCAGTTCGCGCACAAAGGTCGGGTCGCACTTCTGCGTTTCGCGGATATAGGCAAGCAGAGCGCCGACCGAAAGAAGGAGCGCGTCGCTGTTGAGTTCCTCTGCCTTTTCCCGGAAGCAAAGGAGCGCGGTCTTTTGTGCGTCTTCACGGTTATAGAGCCGGGTGGCCTTCTCTTCAATCATTGTGCCGAAGCGTTCGCGCAAAAAGCCCGGCACGGCCCCCGCCCTGTCAGCCGGAATATTCAAAACCGCTTCCCGCGGCGTATAGACTGCCAGTTCATTGAGCAGGCCGGATTCGCGTTCTGCCCCTTCAAACCGGGTGGCGCGGATCTGCCCGGTGGAAATATCGGCAAAAGCCGCGCCGATTTCGGAATCGGTATAGCAGAGAGCGCACAGATAATTATTCCGCCGTCCATCCAGCAGATTTCCGTCCGTCACCGTGCCGGGTGTCACAATCCGCACGACCTCGCGCCGGACAAGCCCCTGGGCTTTGGCAGGGTCCTCTGTCTGTTCGCAGACCGCTACGCGATAACCGTGCTCCACCAGCATGCCGATGTACACGTCGGCTTTATGGAAAGGAACTCCGCACATGGCCGCGCGGTTTCCGTCTCCGCAATCACGCCCCGTAAGCGTCAGTTCCAGCACGCGCGAGGCCGTCACCGCATCTTCAAAAAAACATTCAAAAAAATCGCCGAGGCGGTAAAGGAGAATATATCCCTCATACTCTGCCTTGGTCGCCAGATACTGGCGCATCATCGGCGTCGGTTCCCGAAGGTCCGCCGCCCGGGTCAAGACCTCGCCCATTTCAGTGTCCGCAGCCGCCGCAGGTCGAGCAGTCGTGTGTGCATCCCTCCGGCAGTTCCCCGAAAGCATAGAAGGAAATATCGCGGTTGACCTGTTCCATCAGCGCGTTGACGGTCTCCTGCGCCGCTTCCAACGCGATATATGCCTCATGGGCGCGGATCTGACCGGCCAGCTCCGCCACACGGGCATTCATTTTTTCGGCCGCCGCGTTCTCCTCCGGCGTGGTATCGGTTTTGGCGTAGATTTCCCCGAGCAGGGTGCGTTCCGCGCGGTATTCTCCGAGCAGAGCGGAAAGTTCTTCATTCCGGTCATATGCGCGTTTGGCCGCGTTGAAAGCCGCAACCCCTTCGTCTTCCGCCAGTGCCAGGCCGAGTTGCCTGGTCGCTTCTTTTATCGTCATGATTCTTCTCTCTTTCTGTTATTTTACTGATTCTGCTCATTCCGCGTTGAAAGCCCGACCGGGGTGCCGTACATGGCGTAGGCATCCGCCCGCTCAATCTTCACGGAAAGAAATTCGCCGATCAGAGACGGCTCTGCCGGAAAATGCACCGGCTTGCCGCCGTCTGTCCGCCCGGTGAGCATGTCCGGGTCGGTTTTGGAGACCTCCTCGGCCAACACACGGAGTGTTTTTCCTTCATAGGTCTTGCCGATCGCGGAAGCGATTCCCGTTTGCAGATCAAGCAAGCGGCGCATCCTTTCGCCTTTCACTTCCGCCGATATCTGCCAATCATACCCGGCCGCCGGAGTTCCGCGGCGCGGAGAGTAAAGGAAGGAATAGACCATATCGAACCGTATCTCTTCCAGCGCCCGGAGCGTTTCGGCAAAATCTTCGTCGCTTTCTCCGGGGAAGCCGACGATAATATCGCTCGTCAGCACGATGCCGGGGCGTGCGTTCCGTAATTTCCGGACGGTTTCGCGGTAACGCTCCATCGTATACCGGCGATTCATGGCATGCAGGACCGCGTTGCTCCCCGATTGGAGAGGAAGATGGAAAGCCGGCGCGATTTTCGGACATTCTCCGATCACGCGAATCAGATCATCCGATACGTCTTTCGGATGGCTGGTCATAAACCGGATACGGAAATCACCCGGCAACGCCGCCAGACGCGAAAGCAACGTGGCAAAATCGCAATCTCCCCGATACGAATTGACATTTTGCCCGAGGAGCGTGATGTCGCGGTACCCGGCGGCGATCATTTCTTCCGCCTCCCGGATAATATCGGCCGAAGAACGGCTTCTTTCACGCCCGCGGACATAGGGAACGATGCAATAAGAGCAGAAATTGTTGCATCCGTACATGATGCTGAGCCAACCGAGCGGCCCGCGGCGGCGGAGCGGAATAACGCCCTCGTCGATCGGGGGAGCCTCTTCCCCGACAAAGAAAGACCTTTTTCCGTGAAAAAGACGGGTTCCGATCGCCTCCGCCATGCGCGGCAGACTGGCAGGGTCAAGCGAAAAATCCACATACGGATAGCTTTTTTTCAGTTGTTCTATCCGGTGGGCCTGCGCGGGCATACAACCGCACACGCCGATGAGCAGACCGTGGTCCCCGGCCTTTCGCCGGCCGAACCCCCCGATAACAGACAGGACCTTTTGTTCCGCATGTTCCCGGATTGCACAGGTATTGATCAGAATCAACCCGGCGTCCTGCGGGTCATCGGTCGGGGAAAAGCCGAGCGTGGCGGCAAGCCCCAGGAGTTTTTCACTGTCGGCCTCGTTCTGCTGACAGCCGAATGTAAGAACCGTGACCCCCGTAGGCAACCCGCCGGCGGCACGAGCCAGGACGTATTCTTTGATTTTTTCTTCATAATTTTCCGCTGCCGTCCGGCCGCCGTTTTCCATACAATGCTCTCCCGCGTAACATATAGATTATAATTATATATACCATAGGGAAAGCGGAAAATCAAGGGGCGTTTTTCTCTTTTTCTTCTTTTTTCTCACAAAGCGGCGCTCCGGGCTTTCCGAAAGGCGGGCAGGGTGCGCCGGCTGTCGCTCCGGCAATCAAAGCTCCGGTTTCGGCAAAAAGGCAAGATCGCCGGTAAAGACGCGGGAACCGATGTCGCCTGCCCCCATCACGACCACCGTATCGCCCGGTTCAGCCTGCTTGCGCACAAACGAAACGGCCTCTTCTGGCGTGGGAATATACCGTGCGCTCCCGCCGACAGCCGTTGCCAGCGCGGCGCTCCCGGTTCCGCGCGTATCTTCTTCCCTGGCGGCGTAAATATCAACAAGGACAGTGGTATCCGCCAGTCGGAGAGCTGCGGCAAGCCCCGGGAAGAGTTCGGCCGTGCGGGTGTATGTGTGCGGCTGATAAATACAGAAAAGTTTCCCTTTTTTGCGGAGCGCCGAGAGTGACGCTGTAATTTCCGTCGGATGATGCGCATAATCATCATAATAGAGAACGCCCCCTGATTCCCCGCGCAGCTCCAGCCGTCGGCCGATCCCGCGGAAGGAAGAAAGCGCTTTGAGAAGCGCTCCTTCGTCAACGCCCGCCCCGAGTGTTGCCGCGGTTGCGGCGAGTGCGTTCAGAATATTATGGCGGCCGGGAACGCGGAGCCGTACCCGCCCGATGGGTTGCCCGTGTATATCCAGCGTAAATCCGGAGCCGCCCGACAGGCGTTCGATCTCCCGTGCGCTGACATCTCCTTCCCCGATACCGAAAGTCACGACCGGGAGCGAAAGCCCCGTCGCCACACGCCGCGCCCCCTCATCGGCCGCCGAGACGACCGCACACCGCACCGAAGGGAGCGAAAGATAGGCGCGGAAAGAAGAAAGCACGGCGGTAAAGTCCCGAAAATAATCGGGATGATCCCATTCGACATTGGTGATGAGTGCTATCGTGGGGGAAAAACATAAAAACGAATCATAATATTCACAGGCTTCAAACGCGAGGACATCGCGACTTCCGGGGATGTAGCCGTCGTGTGATGGGGGCATTTCCGCCCCCACGGCAACGGTCGGTTCTTTATTTCCTTCCGCCAGCACCGCGCCGCACATGGCCGTTACCGTACTTTTTCCGTGCGTTCCGGCCACTCCAATCCGCTCACGGTATTCCTGCATCAGAAACCCGAACAGATCCGCCCGCGAAACAAGCGGGATTCCGCGCCGGAGCGCCGATTGATATTCGGGATGAGTTTTTGAAACGGCGGTTGTATAAACTGCCATGTCTGCGTCTATAATAGGACTGTTCTCGTCGGGTGAAAAAACCGGAATCCCTGCCAAGCGGAGTGAAATCGTCGCCTCCCCGCGCACCGCATCCGACCCGCTGACAAGATAGCCGCGCTCGGCGCACATGCGCGCAAGGATCCGCATGCTCACCCCGCCGATCCCGATAAAATAAATTTTTTTCACCCTCTTCATCATGCGGTTCATCTTCCCGGAACGGGTGTAAAACGTATTCTCCGTGGCCATGGCTTTCCTCCAAAGTTCTCTGCTTTTGTGACAGGATAAAACTTGTTTTTTCCTCCCGCGGATATTTTTTTATAATCCCGTAAATTCTTGTTCCAAATCCGTTTTTACTCTGTTAACAAATGGAAATTATAATAGAAATGGTTAATATAAATTACAGCATTTATGAAAGGAACAGCTCATGCAGATCACAGACATCAAAATCAGAAAGTTTTTTGACGAAGGCCCGATGAAAGCCGTTGTTTCCGTCACCTTTGACGATGCGCTCGCCGTCCACGATATCAAAGTGATCTATGCGCGCGAACGTTATTTCATCGTCATGCCTTCCCGGAAAAATCCGGACGGAACCTTCCGTGACATTGTTCATCCCATCAACGCCCAGTTTCGCGCGGAACTGGAAAATGCGGTCATCGACGCGTATCATGTGCAACTGATTGCGTACCGCGAGAATGAAGAAGCCGAAACGCCCGCCGAAGAAAAGGCCGATGTTCTCTTCTGATTCCGCTATCTCCGTCTCCGGCAAAAAAATCGGCCGAGAATCCCCCATGGTTTCGTAACCGTGGGGGTTTTTACGGAAACGGCGTGAAAAAACGGCCCGCCCCTTCGGCCGGGGCGACTGTCGGGTTTTCCGCTTGCCCGGCGCGCCCTTTCTGCCGAAAGCATGCGTTGCCGCACCCCGGGCGACTGTCCGCCTGCACTTATATCTCTTACAGAAATATGCGTTCCCGCAGATTTCCGTTCCGCCAGGATCAGGTAAAATCATCCCGGAAATATCTTTTTTTGTAAAGGAAACTATGCAATTCGGAGAAAAACCGACAGGATGTGTCGTTTTTGCGGCGTCTGCCGTGACGCTTTCTTTTTTGCTGCGCCGGGGAAAAACCGGCGCTTTTGTTTTGCGCGTGTGCCGGGGCGGGCTTTATGCTGTGCGGGCTTTGCGCCGTGGGCGGCGCGCTTTTGTT
>CAKSAC010000022.1 GCA_934434925.1 uncultured Eubacteriales bacterium
GTTGCTCCGGTTGCCGAAGTTGCTCCGGTTGCCGAAGTTGCTCCGGTTGCCGAAGTTGCTCCGGTTGCCGAAGTTGCCCCGGTCGTCGAAGAGGCTCCGGTTGCCGAAGAGGCCCCGGTCGCCGAAGAGGCCCCGGTCGTCGAAGAGGCTCCGGCTGTCGAAGAGGCCCCGGTCGCCGAAGAGGCCCCGGCCGCCGAAGAGGCTCCGGTCGCCGAAGAAAAGCCGCAGGAGAAAGAGACTCCGGCCGAAGTTCCCGCAGAGGAAAAAGCCCCTGCCGTTGCGGCTTTCGCTGCCGGGAATGAAGAAGAGGACGACGAATTTGAATTTGTTGCGACCGTCAATAAAAAAGAAGCCGAAGGAAAGGACCTCTTCGATCTGTTCCGCCACGGCTGATACCCCTTCCCCGTCTCCCGGGAAAAAGAAAAACTTCCCGCGGAGAGAAAAAAGCGGCATAACGGCCGTCTGCCGGGCTGTTCGGAGCCGGGCCGACAGAGTTCTTGTTCTGTCACCTGCTTTTGTCGTCTTGGATTGACCGGTCTGCCGTTTTTCTTCCCTTTTGCCCTTTTTTGACGATTTCACCTGCTTTTGTCGTTTTTGGTTGCCTTTCTTTTTGTCCGTCTTTTTTCCCCGGTCGCCGAAAGGTTCCGGGTGACGAAGTTGCCCCTGTCGCCGCCTTTCCCCGCTTTTTCCGCCGTTTTGCCGAGCCTGAATGACTGTTGCTTCTGAAAGAGGGAAAACCGGTTGCCGGGAAGGCTCTCTCAGGAATGAGGCCGCCACGAAAGGCCGTTCCGGCTTTTCTCCGGAAAAGACGCTTTTCCCCGGCGGACGGAAAAAAAGCAAGAAAAACCGCTCCCCACGCGTCTTCCCCCGGGAAAAAGCAAAGAGAGAGGAACAAAAAAGAGGCAAAGAAGACCGGAAGAGAAGAAAGGTTCCGCCTTCTGACGAGATGCGCGGCCGTCTTTCTTCGCGCAGAGGCCGGGAGAGGCCCGCCACAGGTTCCGGTGGAACGCCGGGTTCGGAGTCGCGTTCTTTCTCGCGTGTGGCGCGCGGGAAATTTTCCCGCATATTCGTTGCCCTTTTGCATAGAATAGGAGAAAGAGGACATACTTTCCTAAAAAGGTTGGGGGAACGGTATGGTCAAGGGATGCGAAAAAAGGATGATCCGATTGCAGAACACCGGCAGTCGGATGTTTGAAGAAGTGTATTTTGTCTTGCGGGAAGATCTGCCGGGCGAAGGGTGCGAGACCCGGGATATCCTGGCGGAAGCCAACCGCATTGTGGAGGAAAATGAGATGCCGGCGTACAAAAGGACGGGATTGCGCACCGTTCTCTTGCCGTTTTTAATCGGGGCGGCCACAGCCGCCGCGCTGGTTTGTCTGCTTTTCCTTGTGCTGTAAGGGGGTTCCCCTGAGAAGTGGACCTTTGCCTCCCCGTGGATGGAACGATGCTTTTACGGGAGCGGAGGATGACCATTGATCCGGCGGTGATGCCGGATTTTTCGCGTTTTTTACAGAAAGAAAGGACAGTTTTTCATGTCACAGGAAAAGAAAGAATACAAAGAGGGAACAGGGCTTCCCCGCCGCGCCGTATTCCGCCGCGGAAGACCGGCAGAGGGACAGGCGGCGCGTTCCGCGCAGGAAACCGGGGAAAGAACCGGTGATTCCGGCAAAAAAACCTCTCCCGAAAGCCGGACGAACGCAGGAGCATCGGCCGCCAAAGCGCAGCGCCGCTCCGCTCCCAAAAAAGAAAGACGGACCGGGAGAGAAGCGACCGCCCGCACGGAAATGCCGGAAAAAAGAGAAGGCCCCGTCCAAAAACCCGCCAAAACTTCTCCCCGCCGCCCCGGCGCGGCAGAAGGAACCGCGGGAAAAGAAAAAAAGAGCCGCGCCGGGAACGAGGGAACGGGAAACACCCGGGCGTCGCAGGAGAGCCTCCGCCCCGGCCGCGTTCCGGCCGACCTTCCCGCAGGGGCGAAACTCCGCGTAGCTTTCCTCGGCGGGCTTCAGGAGATCGGAAAGAATATGTGTATGCTGGAATACGGCAACGATATTCTTCTGATAGACAGCGGGATCGCCTTCCCCGACGAAGAAATGCCCGGGGTCGATCTGGTGATCCCCGATATTACCTACTTAGAGCAGAACGCGCATAAGGTACGCGCCATTCTCCTGACGCACGGGCATGAGGATCACATCGGGGGTGTTCCTTATGTGTTGCGTTCGCTTTCCGTACCGGTTTACGGCACGGCTTTGACCCTCGGGATATTAAAAAACAAACTGAATGAATTCCGGTTTCCGAAAAAACCCGACCTGCGGATCGTGTCGGCCGGGGATACCGTGGAAGCCGGCGTTTTCCGCGCGGAGTTCATTCATGTGAACCATTCGATTCCCGATGCCTGCGCCATTGCGGTGCGTACGCCGGCCGGGGTCGTCTTCCACACAGGCGATTTCAAACTGGATGTTTCCCCGATCGGCGGGGAAATGATGGATGTCGGGCGGATTGCGCGTATCGGGGAAGAAGGCGTTCTTCTGATGCTCGGGGAGTCCACCAATGCCGAGCGTACCGGGTATACGCCCTCTGAACGGCGGGTCGGCAATTCGCTTGAACAGGTCTTTTCCCGCTATCCGGATCGCCGCCTGGTCATTGCGACCTTTTCTTCCAACGTCCATCGCGTCCAGCAGATTATCGACGCCAGCTCCAGACACGGCCGGCGGGTCGTGGTCTTCGGCCGGAGCATGACGGCGGTGGTCAGCGCGTCGGTTGAGCTCGGTTATATCAACGCACCCGAGGGAACAATCATCGACCCGTCCGA
The DNA here is from genome assembly GCA_934434925.1 of uncultured Eubacteriales bacterium. Classification (GTDB taxonomy): domain Bacteria; phylum Bacillota; class Clostridia; order Oscillospirales; family CAG-272; genus UBA1740. The sequence continues at coordinate 2,810 of CAKSAC010000022.1, forward strand.
AATGCGGCGGTTCAAACCCGAACAGTTGACCCTGATTACGACCGGGAGCCAGGGGGAGCCGATGTCCGCGCTTTATCGCATGGCCTTTGCCGAACACGACCGCGTGAAACTCACGCCGAACGATGTCGTGGTCCTCTCTTCCAGCGCGATCCCGGGGAACGAAAAGCTGATAGGAAAGATTGTCAATACGCTTGTCAAGGGCGGCATCCGGGTGGAGAACGATGATTCGATCGAAGATCTTCATGTTTCCGGTCACGCCTGTTCCGAAGAACTGAAATTTATGCTGGCGCTCGTCCGCCCCCGGTATTTCATGCCGATTCACGGAGAGCCGCGGCATATGTTTGCCCACCGGGAAATTGCCGTTTTCATGGGGATTGACCCCACAGCTATCTTCCTCGGAGAAAACGGGAAAGTGCTGGAAATCGACCGTCGCGGCGCGCGCTGGGGCGAACCGATCCCGGCCGGGAAAGTGCTGGTGGACGGCTCCGGCGTAGGCGATGTCGGGGCGGTGGTTCTGCGCGACCGGAAGCTCCTCTCGCAGGACGGTCTGATTGCCGTTGTGGCGACGCTCGATCTTTCCGAAGGGCTTTTGATTTCCGGCCCGGAAATCGTTTCCCGTGGGTTTGTTTACGTCAAGGAAGCCGAAAAACTGATGGAAGAGATACGCCGCCTTGCGCAGAAAAAACTCACCGAGGCGCTGGATGCGGGGATGCGTGACTGGAACGAACTGAAAACCATCCTGCGCGATGAACTTTCGCGGGTCCTTTATCAGCGGACCAAGCGTCGGCCGATGATCCTGCCGATCCTGATGGATCTTTAATGTTACGTTATCTTTACAAAGAGACCGGGGAATACCTTTCGGAGGAAGGGTTTTTGCGTGGCGCGGCAGAGTTGCCGCCGGTCCTTTCGGAATATGCGGCCGCCCCGCGCCGGGCGGCCGACCGTGCAAGACGACTGTGCGGACTTTTGCTTCTTTCCCGCTTTTTCACGGAGTTTTGCCCCGGCCGGCCGATGTTCCCGCTCCTGTTTTCGGAAAACGGGAAACCTTCTCTGCCGGGGGATCCCTTTTTCTTTAATATTTCCCATGCAAAAAATCTGGCCGTTTGCGCCACGGCAGATCGTCCGGTCGGCGTGGATATCGTTTCGTACCGGGAAGCCGGAGAGGCGCGGTATGAGCGGCTGGCCGAACGCTACTTCTCGGCAGAAGAACGCGGAATTTTGCGGTCTTCTCCCTGCCCAACGCGCTGTTTTGCGGAGATTTTTGCCCGCAAAGAGGCAGTGGTCAAAGAAAGCGGAAAGGGTCTCTCCGCTCTGCGCGGAACCAACACCGTCGCACTTCCGATGGCACTGGAAACAACCCTTTCCGATTCATCCGGGGAAGAATATTATCTGGCGGTATATTGCCCGAACTGACCCCGCGCTCTTTCCGCCCGCCGGAACCGGCCCATGCCCCTCTTTCAAAAAAATTTTGCCCCGCCGGCGGATTTTCCATCGCCCGGTTTGTCTTTTCCCGGCTGATTTCTCTTCCCCGGCCGCCCGGCCCGCCCCCAAAAGAAAAAGCGGCCGCCCGGGAACCCCCACACGCCGCAAAAAGTCTCTCGCGCCCGTGCAACAAGCCCCCAAGGACCCCCGGGGTGAACGCAGGCGCGTTTTTCTTTTCGTTCCCTTTCGTTTCTCCCCCGCCGCAAGCCCCGGCCGCTTTCCTTTTTCCTTTCCCTTCCTCGTCAGCCGATTGCTTTTTCCCTTCCTTTTCTCTCTTCTCCCGCTGACCTTTTTCTCCTTCTCTCCCCGCGCCCCGGCCGATTTCTCTTCCCCGGCCGATTTTTCATCTTTCGGTTTGTCTTTTCGTCAGCCGCCCCGCTGGCTCCGCCGGAACCGGCCCATGCCCCTCTTTCAAAAATTTTCGCCCCGCCGGCCGATTTTTCATCGCCCGGTTTGTCTTTTCCCGGCCGATTTCTCTTTCCCGGCCGCCCGGCCCGCCCCCAAAAGAAAAAGCGGCCGCCCGGTAACTCCCACACGCCGCAAAAATCTCTCGCGCCCGTGCAACAAGCCCCTAAGGCCCCCCGGGTGAACGATGGGGGCTGTCGGCGGGGGGTCAAGCGAGAGGGCCGATGGGGGCTATTTTGGCGGGGCCAAGCGAGAGGGCGGCGCAGGCGCAATGCCCTGCAGGATGAATGAGAGAGGTGATGGAGCGTAGCGGGGGAACCGAACGAAGCCCGCAGGGTATGACCTTAGCTTATTCTGTGCAATTGTTTTTTGTTTTTCAAGACTCACAGCAGTGACAAAAGTACATAGTAACCTTTTTTGAGAACTTCGCAATTCATATTCAGTGGACGGCAAGAATTATGCCGCGGTTGCCGATGAAAGCCGGAAGTTTGGCGTTTCCCGAATTTAAGATAATTTTTCAGACGAATTTATTCTGCTTTGGCGTTTGAAATTTCAACTTTGATTTCCTGCGTATGAGTATTTGAACCCTTTGTGATTGTTATCAAAAGACCTTCATACGCAAAAGAATATCCCTCGCACGGTATTTCATTGCATTTTTCAATAATCCACCCGTTAACGGTAGTGGATTCGGAGTTGTCATCGGGAGAAAGATGAAAAAAGTCAAAGAAAGTGTCAATGGAAATATTCGTGTTTATACGATAAGTTGTATCATTTTCTTTGCATATCGACTCTGTCGGTTCGTCTTTTTCATCCCAGATTTCACCAACAAGTTCTTCTAAAATATCTTCCATCGTCACAATGCCCGAAGTCATTCCGTATTCGTCTATAAGAATCGCAATATGCGTTTGCGTTTTCTGCATTTCTTTGAACAATAAATCCAAGCGTTTTGTCTTTGGAACAAACATAGGCGGATTCAAAATCTGTGACAATTCGAATCCCGGCAATTCGCGCTTCAAAAGATATTCCCGCGTATATAAAATGCCAATGATATTGTCAACGCTACCCGAATAAACGGGAATACGGGAATAATTTTTCGTTTGAAGTTCTTCCATAATTTCATCGTCTGAAATAGTATCCGGTATGCAGGAAATACGCATCTTAGGCGTCATTACGTCTTCTGCCGTCATTCCGTCAAGTTTGAAGACGTTTTTTATATACCTTATCTCTTCTTTATCCAAAGTTCCTTCATCGCCGCCGGCATCAAGCATTAAAACGATATCTTCTTCCGACACGGTTTCATTATCATCTTTCGGGTTTACCCCTAACAAACGCAGAACGGCATTTGTGGAAACGCTTAAAAGCCAGATAATCGGTTTTAAGATGATTGTTAAAATCGTAATGATACCACACGCGCTGTCTGCAAGTTTTTCCTTATGCTTCATTGCCCACCGTTTCGGAACAAGTTCTCCTAATACAAGCGTAAAATACGACAATATCAAAGTAATCAGAATTACTGAAACGATATTGATAACGCCTGCATTTTGAGAGGAGATATGAAATGTTTTTACAAACCATTCCGAAAGCCCCTTTGCAAAGTTATCTGCCGCAAATGCCGAACCGAGAAACCCCGCAAGCGTAACCCCGATTTGTATGGTGGAAAGAAATTTCGTCGGTTCTTTTTTTATTTTCAATAGTTTTATGGCCTTTTTATTGCCGTCGTCTGCGCGGGCCTTTACTTTTTTCTCGTTCAAAGATATGATTGCAATTTCTGCCGCGGCAAAAAAAGCGTTGAGCAGAATAAGGACTAATTGCAAAAGCAACTGGTAAAATGTGTCCATGTACTATGTAAGTTCTCCTTAATAATATGCAAACCGGATGTTATCTCGGCGGCGCAATTTTAATGGTTAATCGTCAATCTTTATCATTCTGTACCCGATGCCGACGTGCGTTTGAATATATTGCGGCGAATCGGCGGACGGTTCGATTTTTTTGCGCAAAGTCGCCATAAATACGCGCAGAGAAGCGACGTTGCTTTCCCATGCCGCGCCCCATATTTTTTGCGTAATGAAAGTATGCGTAAGCACTTTCCCGACGTTTTTTGACAACAAACACAGCAGTTTGTATTCGATAGGGGTAAGGTGGAGTTCTTCGCCGCTTAAATATGCACAACCTGCGCCATAATCTATTTTCAGATTTCCGCTTAAAAAAACCGCTTCGGATTTGTTTGTCGATTGTATGGCAAGAAGCCTTCTTTTCGTAACGCGGATTCTTGCAAGCAATTCTTCGACGGAAAACGGCTTTGTCAGATAATCGTCCGCTCCGGCATCGAGCGCGTCGATTTTATCCTTATCTTCGGCGCGAGCGCTGATTACGATAATAGGCATTTCCGACCAGGAGCGTATTTTTCTGATGACGTCCACGCCGTCAATATCCGGCAAGCCCAAATCAAGCAGAACAATGTCCGGATTATGAGAAGACGCTTGCAAAACGGCGCTTTCTCCGTTCGTTGCGGTAATATAACCGTAATCGTGCGTTTTCAAAGTCGTTCCGATAAGGTTCCGGACGGGTGCGTCGTCTTCTACAACCAAAATCAGTAAGTTATTCATGTATTTCCACCTCCCCGACGGGCAATGTAAAGGTAAATATCGCGCCGCGCGGAATATTGTCGGTTATCGTTATTTCTCCGCCGTGCGCGCTTATGATGGATTTACACAACGAAAGCCCCAACCCGATACTGCGACGACAATCGGCAACTTTGTTTGCTCCTGTATAAAACATATCGAACACCCGCGATTTTTGTTCGTCTGCAATTCCGTTTCCGTTGTCCGCCACGCTTACGCAGACTGTTTCTCCGTTTCTTTTTGCCGTAATCGTAATTTGCGAATCAGGCGGCGTGTATTTAATAGCGTTGTCTAAAAGATTGATTAAAACCTGCACGATAAGCCGAGCATCCATTTTTGCAAGGAGCAAGTCGTCCGGCTGTATTACGGCAATTTTTTGCTTTTCGCTTTTCGTATGAATATGCTTCAATGCCTCGGCTATTATGTCACCGACAAGTTCTGTCGTCAAATTTATATTCATTCTGCCTTCTTCAAGGCGCGTTACCGCAAGCAGATTTTCAACCAGATTGATGAGCCAGAGCGAATCGTCGTAAATATCTTCGTATATTTGTTTTTTTGTCGCGTCGTCGATATCGTTACCGTTTGAAATCAGATTGCTCGCATTGCCCGAAATGGAAGTAAGCGGCGTGCGAAGATCATGCGATATGGAACGGAGCAGGTTCGCGCGTAACTGTTCGTTTTTGGCTAAAACGGCGGCGCGTTCTCTTTCTTTGGCGTTTATGATTCCGTCAACGGCAATTGCACATTCGCCGATAACGGAAACCACGATGCTTTCGTTAAAAGAATCCATCGGTTTTTCTCCGACGAAAATGCCTATTGCTCCATAGTTTTTGCTGTTTTTACATATCGGGAAAAACGTATAGTCGCTTTCAGGACAAATATTTGTTCCTTTCCCTTCTTTTACGTTGTTTTTCGTTACGTGCCAAGCAATGTTCTCGCAGTCGGGCGATATACCGGCGTTGGGGGGTTCCGGCTGCGATGCATGAACTTTTTGCGCCTTTTCATTAAATACGATTACGTTTCGATTTAGCAGTTTTTCTAATTGATTTGCCGTAACCCGAAATATTTCCGCTTCGTCGGACGCTTTCTGAATCAACTGATTCGCATCGAACAGAATTTTTGTTCTGTATGCCGTTTGTGTTGCCTGACGTTCCCGGGTTTTCAGTTTTTCGGTTGTTCCGCCAATGATGAGAGACGCCGCAAGCATAATTACGAAAGTGACGGGGTAGCCGCTTCCGTATGCAAGAAACGAAAATCTCGGTTCAGTAAAAAGAAAATTAAAAACCAGAACGCTCGCAACGGACGAAAGAACCCAGCAAATTTTGCTTTTTGTCAGTATAGCGGTAATCAGAACGCCGAGCATATAAATCGTAATGATATTTGCTTCGGTAAAACCGAGACTTGAAAAAAGATACCCGAGTAAAGTCGAAAATGACAGCAAAGCCGTTGAAACCGTCAATTCTTTCAGTATTTTTACAAAATGCGGCTTTTCAAACAGCGTTTTCTTTCCTTTGGCTATAGCGGCATCACTGTCCGGAATAATGTGAATATCGGCATTCGGAGCAAGCGATATCAGTTTTTCGATTAAAGTCGGCTTGCCTATAAAATTTCGCTTACCGATAACGGTTCTGCCGATCACTATTTTCGTAACGCCGGAAAGACGAGCATATTCCGCAATTTGAAAAGAAATGTCGTTCCCGCATACGGTAACGATCGACGCGCCGTTCGTTTCGGCAAAACGGATATTTGCAAGCAACCGTTCTGCGTCTTCCGCCTCCATAGATTCAGACGCGGGAGTTTTTACATATAACGCGGAAAAAGTCGCATGGAACGCCTTTGCCATGGCTGCCGCTGTCTGAATTATTTTCGGATTTGAAGGCGCGGAAGACAAACAAACCAGAATGTGTTCTTTGTCGTTTGTATACTGCTTTCCCATTCGGTCAATCCGTATCTCCTTCGTTTTATATTTTCTGTATTATATCATGTTTTTTGAATAAAATCTACTTGATACAGCTTTTGTAGTCGTTTAAGGCATCGGTCAATTCCCGATTTTCTTTGTCAAAGATTACAATTGCGGCTTTTTTATGGCTTTTTTTGAAATTTTCAATTCCGGAAATTATATCCTCATAATTTTCCGCGTCAATGAATTCAAGCGGACTGCATTCTTCTTTTCGTTCCTTTTCAATGGCTTTTCTGTTTTCTTCCAAGAAGACGTCGAGCCTTTTCATAATAAAAAAGCCGAAAATCATAACCGCGGTTACTGCAATGATAAGGATTACGTCTTCCATAAAAGTCGCCCTCTTTTACAGCGGTTAAATATCAAAACATTTGCGCAAAGCCTTATAGTCTCCGAGAACTAAAAGCGTTTCGTCTTTGGAAAGAATCGTGTCGGCGGTAACAACCGCATTGATTTTTCCTTTTTTCTTTGTGGCAATGATATTTACGTTGTATTTTCTTCGAATATCGATTTCTACAACGGATTTTCCCACCCATGTCTGCGGAACTGAAACTTCAAATATCGAGCAGGAATCGCCGAGTTCTATGTAATCGAGAATGTGGTCGGAACTGTAACGGATCGCCGCCCATGTGGCAAGTTGTTTTTCGGGATAAATAATTTCGTCCGCGCCGTTACGCAAAAGAAATTTTGCCTGAACGTCCTGTTCGGCGCGTGACACAACCTTTTGCGCTCCCAAATCCTTTAATAAGCAGGTCGTTTCGAGAGAACTTTGAAAGTCGCCGCCGATCGTTACAATGCAGACGTCGTAGTTTTTTACGCCGAGCGATTTCAACAACGCTTCGTTCGTGCTGTCGCCGATTTGCCCGTTCGTCACATAGGGCATAGCGTCGTTGATTCTTTCTTCGTTTTCGTCTACCGCCATGATTTCGTGCCCTAATTCGTGTAATTTCATGGCGATGTATTTTCCGAAACGTCCGAGACCTATCAATAAAACAGATTTTGTTTTCATATATAAAAATCTCCTTAACCGACGGCAATCGTATCCGTCGGCAACTTTGCCACTTGCCTTTTATTTGCGCCGAAAGCGGCATATATCAACGTCATTCCGCCGACGCGCCCGAAAAACATCGATAAAATCAAAATCAATTTGGACGCAATTCCGAGCGTCGGGGTAATTCCGAGCGTAAGACCTACCGTACCGACGGCGGAAGCGGTTTCGTAAAGGCAGGACGTAACAGGCAAATTTTCAATCGCGCTTATCGCCATTCCGCCCAATAAAAACAGAGTTATGTACAGTATAAATATCGCCGAAGCCGTTTTAACCGTTTCATCGTCAACGCGCCGTTTCATAAGTTCCGCATTGTCTTTTTTTCTGAATATGGAGAAAGCGGAAGAAAATAAAACCGCTATCGTCGTCGTTTTCATCCCGCCTGCGGTAGAACCGGGCGACCCGCCTATCAACATAAGAATAATCATCAGGTATAATCCCGTATCGCTGATCGCCGTAAGATCTACCGTATTAAACCCTGCCGTCCTCGGCGTTACCGATTGAAACAAAGACGCAAGTATTCGCTTACCGACAGGTAAATCGCCGAATTCAAAAAAGAAGAAGTATATCGCGGGCAAAACAATAAGCGCGGCGGTTACAATCAATACCACTTTGCTTTGCGTGCGATATTCTTTGATTCGCCATTTGTGTTTGCAAACGTCTTCCCATACCAAAAAACCGATACCGCCAATCATGATCAGCAACATAATCGTAATATTGACGACGGGTTGCGCCGAATAGCGCGTGATAGAAGTAAATTCGCCGCTTTTCGTTCCCATTATATCGAATCCGGCATTGCAGAACGCCGACACAGAATGAAAAATCGACAGCCAGATTCCTTCTGCGCCGTAATCGAGACAAAACACGGGCATCATAACAAGCGCGCCGATAAGTTCAATCAAAAATATCCCTTTGATAATAAATCCGGTCAGGCGGACGATACCGCTCACATTTGGCGCAGAAATTGCACTTTTCATCGTTTCGCGGCTGACTAGACCGATTTTTTTGCCCGAAATAACAGCAAAAGCCACGGCGATGGTAACGACGCCCATGCCGCCGATTTGAATCAGCAATAATATAACGATTTGCCCGAATATCGTCCAGTGCATTGCCGTATCGAACACGATAAGTCCTGTTACGCATACGGCGGACGTCGAAGTAAAAAGGGCGTCGATAAATGATGTCCATTCGTGCGTTCTTGAAGAGATCGGCAAGGTAAGTAAAAATGCGCCGAGCAAAATAACTCCCGCGAATCCTAACAATATTATCTGAAAGGATGATAGTTTCCTTTTTAGTATTCCCATGCAAAGGCCTCGATTCCGTTTGTCGGTATCATCATATCCTTTTTTTCATAAAGATAGCATTAGGATTTTCGTGAAAGGCATTAAGATTGTATAAAGATGACAAGCAGTATATATTCATCTTTTCATTATGACAAAAGGCTCTCGGATGAATTTCCGTGAGCCTTTCTTTCCTTTGAAAGCGCAATCCTAAAAATTGGTTTTAATAATTCCCTATGGAAACTGCGCTTTTGCGCCGGGTTGTTTTTATGCCGGGGGCGGATTCGTCCGGCGCGCCGGACGGCGGTGTGCGGGGGAAAAGGCGGCCGATGGGAGCTGTCGGCGAGGGTCCAAGCGAGGGGAGGCCGATGGGGGCTGTTTTGGTGAGGGTCCAAGCGAGAGGGCCGATGGGGGCTGTTTTGGCGGGGGGCCAAGCGAGAGGGGAGGCCGATAGGCAAAAAGAGAGACGGCCGAAATCACTCGGCATACAGATAATCGCCTTCCAGGGAGACCGCGTCGCGACCGGCTTCCACGGCCGCTTTCACGGTTGCCAGGATGGTGTCGGTATAGAGCCGATGTCCGGAATCGGTCAGGGTTCCGTCTGCCGTTTTCAGCGTTTCGGACCCTTTATAGGACGCAAAGACTTCCCGCATATCACAGAGCAAAAGATTGTAATGTCCGGCAAGCGCGCGGAGCGCGGCGGCTTGTTCGTCACTGTCGCGATGCGTGATGATGAGAAGAATATCCCCGGTCTGCAAAAAGGTCTTTGCTTGCCGTAAAAAGAGCTCGGTTTTCCGCTCGGCCGAGCATTGGTATTCCTCGCGGGTCAAGTGGCGGTTGGCCTCTTCCATTCCCGGGCCGGGAGCAAAAAGCATAAAGCGGAAGAACGGGAAGTACAGGGAAGATAGGCGCAGATCTTCCGCCGCGGTGTAATAATTCGGAACGATGAAAGAGCCGTCCGAGAAAGGATTGCAAAGCCGCCCGAGGAGATCTTTTTGTTTGTCGGCCGGGTAATAATTTTCACGAAGAGAACGGAAAGTGGCGTAACGCCAGCAAGAATCCGGCGCAGAGGCACCCACTCCATACGTGTCGCCGTCGCCGACATAATAGAAACAAAAGGGGTCGCCGTCCCGCAAGAGGCGGTAGGCGGATTTAGCGGGGATGACATACTGCGTCTGGCTTGGCAGGGTTCCCGGGAACAGCCAGCCGGCCGCATTCTGCCTGATTTTGTCTTCAAATTCCTGCCGGATCTTTTCGGAAAGGGCATAAGAGGTCTTCCGATGATGAAGAAGGAGTGCGCCGCCGGATAAGAGCAACACGACCGACAGAAAGAGAGGTAGAATTTTGCGGACGCCGAACCGGGAGAAAAAGAGTTTCATGTCCGACCTCCGAAAATTTGGTAGAGGGCGGAATCCAACCATTTCAGAACGATTGGCCCGTACGACAGCAACAAGGCCAGCAGCCCACCGAGCAAAAGCACGGAGAGGATCAGCCAACGGACGGCTTTCTCGCGCCCGGCAAAGCGGATTTCGGCCCGGCGGCGATGCGCGTCGTCCACATACAGAGAGATATCCGCCGGAGAAAAGGGGGTGGAAGAAGCGGCAATCCGCTCCATCGGCAACGGTTCTTGCGGCGGCGCTTTCGTTTCCCACGGCAAGGGGGCGAGATCGGCATCCCGCATGCGGCGGCGCTTTTTCTTTTTGTCCGGGGAGACATCGTCCAAACTGGCAAGCGGCGGGATGATCTTCCCATCCGGCAACACGACGGAAAAAAGTTTGCGGAGCAGGGAGGAAGGCGACCGGAGCGAACGGCCGAGAAAGGAGTTCGGCGAAAAGCCGAGTTCGGAAAGAGAACGGGCGCTTTCGGGAGAGAAGGCGTTTTCCCGGCAGAGCGCGTCGTAGAGTTTCCCGGCCCGGTACTTCACAAAGGTCGAGACGAAACAGGCCAAAACGGCGCCGATAACAAGCCCGGCAAAAATGGCCGTCAGATTAAAACTGACGCCGCCGAGATTGAAAAAGCGATACTGATCGCCGGAGCCGGCCGCCAGAAGCGTTACGGTCATGTAAAATCCTCTTCCATATAGTTCTCTCCGCAAACGCGGCGGAGGAATTCGTCAAGGTCTTCATTGTTTTCATAGTAAAAAGATATGCATTTTTTGCGCGGACTTTCCTCGATCCGGACGCGGCGACCGAGGCGGCGCATCAGGCGTTGCTCCAGCACCTCCGCATAATTGACAGAAAAGGACGACGGCGCGCTCTCCTTCTGCTTTTGCTTTTCTTCGGCGAGCCGACGGCGGGCATAGCGCTTCACTTCCTCTTCCGTCGTGCGGACAGACCAGCCTTCGGCAATCGCCTGCCGGGCAAGGAGCGCACGGTCCTCAGCGTCCGGAAGAGACAGAAGAGCGCGGGCGTGACCGGCAGAAAGTGAACGCGTGGCAATCAGCGCAAGGAGTTCTTCCGGCAGATCCAGGAGGCGCTGCGCGTTGGCAATGGCACTGCGGCTTTTGCCGATTTTGGCGGCCAGTTCTTCCTGCGTCATGCCGTATTCCGAAAGGAGCGAACGATAAGCCATGGCTTCTTCCACGGGGTTGAGGTCTTCACGCTGGATATTTTCAACGAGCGCGATTTCGGCGGCTTCCTTTTCGTCGCCGGACAGGATGATAGCGGGAACTTCCGAAAGGCCGGCCAGTTTTGAGGCGCGCCAACGGCGTTCTCCGGCCACGATCTGATATTTTCCGTTCGGCAGTTCGCGCACAAGGATCGGTTGCAGAATGCCGTAGGTGGCGACCGAGGCGGCCAATTCGGAAAGCGAGTCTTCTTCAAAAGTCTTGCGCGGCTGGCCGCTTTTCGGTTCGATGAGGCCGATTTTCAGAGAGGTCCTGCCGTTCTTTTCACTTCCCTCCACGGTGTTTTCCAAGAAGAGGGCGTCCAGCCCCTTCCATTGCGAGGTGTTTTTTTTCATCATGGTAAAGTCCTTTCCGTGCGCGGGAGCGCACAAGCAGGGCGGGTCGGCCGCCCGGTATAGTCAGAAAAAGGAGATTTCCCGGGCCCGCGCAAGGGAGCCGGAAAAAGAGCGGGAGATCGCCGGCAAGCCGGAATCAGACGCGCAACAGCAACTCTTTCACCAATTCGCGGTATTCAAGGGAACCCTTTCCGTAAGGGTCAAAATAACAGATAGGTTGTCCGTATCCCGGAGCCTCCGCCAATTTAACACTGCGCGAGATGGTGGTGCGGAACAGTTTGTCGGCATAATATTTCTGTAATTCCCCCTCGACCTGCGCGGTCAGCAGGAGACGTTTGTTGTACATGGTCAGCAAAAGCCCTGTGATTTCCAGTCCGGGATTATAGAGCTGGCGTACTTTTTTCACGGTCAGCGTGAGCTGGGAAAGCCCTTCCAGGGAAAAGAAATCGCACGGCATGGGGATAACGACCCCGTCGGCCGCGGCCAGTCCGTTCAGCGTCAGTAACCCGAGCGTCGGCGGGCAGTCGATCAGAATGAAATCATAGCGATCCCGGATCGGTTGCAGGGCGACCGCCGCGTTCTTTCCGCGCTCGTCAGAGGTGTGCAAATCAAATTCCGCTCCCACCAGAGAAATCGTGGAAGGGATCAGAAAAAGGTTTTTGAACCCCGTGTCCATGACGGCTTCTTCGGCAGTTGCCTCTCCGATCAGGACCTGATAGGAAGAGATTCGGACGCTTTTTTTGGCCACGCCGAGGGCGCTGGTGGCGTTCCCTTGCGGATCCATGTCCATGAGCAAAACTTTCTTCCCGTTTTTTCCGAGCTGGGCGGCAATATTCACAACGCTGGTGGTTTTCCCGACACCGCCCTTTTGATTGGCGAAAGCAAGACAAACAGCACTCATAAAGAACCTCCGATAGGTAAAATGAAAAAAGAACAAAAGCACATGCCGGGCCCGCGCGAAACCATGCGGAGCGCAGAACAATGCGGAGCGCAGAACAATGCGGAGCGCAGAACAATGCGAAGCGCAGAACAATGCGAAGCGCAAAACAAAGCGAAGCGCAAAACCGCGAATGGACAAAGCGCGCCCGGCCGCGACAAATTTCTATATAATATTATATCAAGTGAAATCGCCGCTGTCAATACGACAATAATTAACAGAAAGAAAAGTCGCCGGAACGCCGGCATACGTTCGCCTTTCCCGGCGCACCTTCGATTGCCACCGAGCCCGTTCTCTGTCTCCGCGCCCGCACCGCCGCTCGCGCCCTGCCTGCCCCGCCATAACATTACACGCCCGCCATAATAATGCGCCGTTGTCGCTTTTTCAGCTCACCGCACTTTTTGAGCCTTTTTGTTGCGCCCCGCCCTACCTGCCCGAATTGTTCTTTTTTTGCCGTCTTACATTCATGCTCCCCGCCCGGTTTGCCCCGCGCCCGCTCTCACTTCGCGGCTCTACCTGCCCTAATCGCCACCACATCGCGCCCTGACTACCCCGCCCGGAATTCTCGACAACTTCACGCCAAACCGTCCGCGGTTTTCCCTTTTCGCTCCCTTGTTACTTCTCCTGTCTCCTCATGTCATGCGTCCGGGGATCCCCCGCCATAATAATGCGCCGTTGTCACTTTTTCGGCTCACCGCACTTTCGGGGTCTTTTTTTGTTTCGCCCCGCCCTGCCTGCCCGAATTGCTCTTTTTGCCGTCTTACATTTTCATGCTCCCCCCGCCCGGTCTGCTCCGCGCGCGCCATAACGCCGCGCCTCACCATTTTTCCTCCCCTGCCCCACCTTTGCGCCCACTTCCACTTTGCGCTCTGCCCCAATCGCCACCACATCGCGCCCTAACCCACCCCCCTCGCCCGGGATATTCGATGACTTCACACCAAGCCGCCCGTGGCCTTCCCTTTTTTGCCTCCCTTGTTACTTCTCCTGTCTCCTCATGTCATGCGTCCGGGGATTCCCGCCCCCCTTTTTTTCTTATCGTACACCGCTGTTTTTGCCATTTTTCACCCGTTCTTTGCTATTCGCCCCGGTTTCTTCGCTCTTTCTGCCTCACCCGGCCTTTTCTTACTATCCCACACGCCCCCCGCTCACCCTTCGCGCCCTGCCTGCCACGCCATAACACTGCACCGTTCACCATAACACTGCACCTCACCGTTTTTACTCCTCTGCCCCGCCTTTGCACCCGCTTCCACTTTGCGCTCTGCCCCAATCGCCACCGCGCCCTGGCTACCCCGCCCGGGATGTTCGATGACTTCACACCAAGCCGCCCGTGGCCTTCTCCTTTTTTTGCCCCCTTGTTACTTCTCCTGTCTCCTCGTGCCATGCGTCCGGGGATTCCCCGCCATAATAATGCGCCGTTGTCACTTTTTCGGCTCACCGCACTTTTCGAGCCTTTTTGTTGCGCCCCCCGCCCCCCCTTCGCGCCCTGCCTGCCACGCCATAACACTGCCCCGGCCGAAACTTTTCTGCCACGACAATCCCCCCCCGCCCCAAAAAAGAG
>CAKSAC010000023.1 GCA_934434925.1 uncultured Eubacteriales bacterium
GGAAAGACCAAAAACTCCACAATCGGCAAGCTCGACCATGTGCATACGTTTGATACCGCCAAGTGGAGCTTTGACAGTGAAAATCACTGGCATCCCGCCACCTGCGCGCACACCGACGAGAGAGATTCGATTGCGCCGCACAACTGGAACGACGGTGTTGTCACCACCCCTGCAAACTACGGAACGGAAGGCGTGAAGACTTACACTTGCACGGTCTGCCGCACGACAAGAATCGAAGCCGTTCCCGCACTTGATGCAAAGAATAACGTTATCGCTTTTGCAGATGGTTTGGCGCTCGACAAAACCTATGACGGAGAGGCGGTTATTCTTTCTCCCGAGCAGGTTCTCCGCCAAGGCGACGGTGCCATTACCGTTATGTATAAAGAAAAAGACGCAAACGATAATACATACGCCGCAACCGCTCCCACGAACGCCGGCGAATACACCGTAAAAGCAATCGTTGAAGCTACGGCAGAGTGGAAAGGCGGCTCGATCACCGCGGATTTCACCATCGAAAAACGCACGGTAACTTTGCCTTCGGCCGAGTTTGACGGGGAATTTGCGGAAAACCTTGCAAGCGGCAAGTTCGGCTTAGCCTGCATAAACGTGGCGGAAGATACGAACAACGTCGTGACCTGGGTGACAATCTGCGTTCCGGAAGAATATTATGCGATAGGCATTCACACAATCTCCGTTGACGATTTATCCGTGGACAACGACAACTTTATGCTTGCCACAGGCGAATACGCGTCGGTCAGGTTTACCGTCTGGGACGCTCCCGCCTTCTATGCCGGGATCAAGGATATATTCTCTTTTGCAAGCGGCGATATTGTCATCACGACTGAAATTGCTCGCGGCACGTTGCATAAAGGCGACAGCCTTCATATCAATGAGCTTGGCAAGATCATCAAGGTCACAGGAATCACGAAAAACAAGGTGCAGGTTGATACGGCAACTGCCGGCGACGCTGTTGATTTGCGTATCGAAGGCGTAAAGAAAGAGGAACTTTCGCGCGGATTTATGCTTTCCGAACCGGATACGGTTGTTTGCTATGGCAATTATACGATAACAATCAGATTATACACAAAAGATGAAGGCGGGCAGCATACACCGATCTTTTCCGGAATTACCCCGCAGGCAGTCTTCGACGACACGTTTTTTGAAACGATTTGCACGGTTACATTCCCGGAAGACAATACCATGTTTTTCCCGGGTGAAACGCGGGAAGGCGTTACCGTCGATTTCCAAGGAAAAAAACTCCCTGGTTTTGTCGGACGCAGATTCAAACTCAAATCCGGCGGAAAAACTATTGCGGAGTGTATCATCACCGCTCTCACCCCCACGACGAACGTGACAGGCAACGTGATTGCGCCAGAAGGCAAAACGGTAGTCATTGATCCTATCGAAAAGGATGCGACCGCGTTCGCCATCAATCTGAACAGAAGCACCGCCCTTGCAGGTATCACGGAAACCGAAGCCGTCAATTTACTTGTGAAATGCGATGGTAAGGTTATCGGAAGATACAGCCGCTCCGGCTTGGGCAAAGGAGAGTTGCCGTATGTCGAAAACGGCGGTACTATGGCCGGCTCGTATATTCGCGTCAATTTAGAGAAGAACATTTCGGCTCTCACCGACGCCGACGGAAAATGGATCAGCGAAAAAGGGAGCGTTACCTTTGAAGTGACGGTCGAAAGAACCGAACAACTCGGCAACCTGAATATCGGCACCACGCAAACGATTTCCTTGCAGAACGGTGAAACGAGATATTACACCATCAACAACCTTGCCAATCTCGCCGACGGGTGGTATAGCTTTGTCAACTGCTTTGACAGCGGGAAATGCCGTTACGAGATATATACCGGCGAGTATGTGAAGGATGAGCAAATGCATGATATGTTCCGGTCTTCCGGCGGTGCGTATGTGATTAAATATACGGCCAACAAGAATATCACCGACGAGATTATCGGGGTCAATGCCGCCAAGGCGGAACTGCCTGCAATCAATGCAACAGCGAGTCTTACAATCCCCACAGGGAAGAAAGGCGACAGACTCATCATCAAAGTTACGCTGTATAAAGCATTAACGTATCACCATTCAAATTATGTTAAATTCGAAGAAAAGGTTGCAGCGTTTAACGGTAGCAAAATCAAGGTGTTCAAGAATGACTATTCGGTGTTTAACGGAATGGAATACGCTTCGCTTCCGGGCGGAGACAGATTCAAATTACCGAACCGGAATAACGAACGGACAGTCGCCTATATCATGATGGAATATGGGTCGGATTTGAATAGCACAACAACGCTTAATTTCTACAATCAAACTTCAACCGCAACCGAGCTTCCCGAACCCAAAAGCAGTGATACTGCTTTCCGTGAAGTAACGTTCAACGCGAATGCGCCCTTGCATTTCTACTTCAAAGTGAGTACGCCCGGCAAATACAGGATCGACATCGTAAAAACGGATAGCATTGTCCTTGTACCGACAATCAGCACAAAGGCGTTATATAACCCCGTTTTTGACGAGGTGACCGTAAATCATACACAAGAGTTTACGGCGGGCAGCACGGGATGGTATTCCTTAACGCTTCAAAACACCCTGAATACCTCCCAAAAGGTAAGGATCCGTATTGTGAAAGTATCGTAAAGCTCCTGTTGGTAAAGCGAAACAAGGGGATAAGCGGCAAGTGCCGCTTATCCCTGTTTTTTTGCAATGATTTGTTTATGGAGCAGTCAACGCCGACGGAAAGCCTGCGTGCCAGCTCGGGCGAGCTTGGCGCTTCACGCCGGTCGGGCGACCGGCGTCACGCCGGACACACCGGGCTCCCGATGAATGGATGAGCGACGAACCTCTGATTGATCGGATGATCAACGAACCTCTGATTTTTTAATCGCCGCGGCGATGAACCCCCGAAACAGAGGATGCGGTTTATTCGGGCGGCTTTTGAATTCCGGATGATACTGAACACCTATAAAAAAGTCGTGGTCCGTCAGTTCGACCGCTTCCACCAGTTTGCCGTCCGGGGAGACGCCGGAAAACGTCAGACCGCATGCGAAAAGTTTGTCGCGGTAGTCGTTATTGAACTCGTAGCGATGGCGGTGCCGTTCCCGGACCTCGGCGACACCGTAGTATTCTTCCATCTTTGAGCCGGGTTGCATGACGCAGGGGTACGCACCGAGCCGCAAGGTTCCGCCTTTATCAAGGTCTTCGCTTTGCCCGGGCATAAAGTCAATCACCTTGTGCAGGCATTGTTCGTCAAATTCACCGGAATTTGCGTCATGAATTCCGGCAGCATCTCTGGCAAATTCAATGACGGCAATCTGCATGCCGAGACATATTCCGAAATACGGCACCTTGTTTTCTCTCGCGTATTTTGCCGCAAGGATCATGCCTTCTATTCCTCTTTGTCCGAACCCGCCGGGAACGATAATGCCGTCAAGTGCCGAGAGCGTTTCGCTGACATTTTCCGTATTTATACTCTCGGAATCGATCCAGTGAATATTGACATGAATGTTATGGGAATATCCTGCATGATGCAACGCTTCTGCCACCGAGAGATACGCGTCGTGCAGACCGACGTATTTGCCAACAAGACCGATCTCGGCACAACGGCCGTTAGCACTGTTGATTCGTTCCGCCATCTCCGCCCATTCGGTCAGGTCCGGCTTCGGTACCGAAAGACCCAGTTCCCGGCAAACTACCTCGGAAAAGCGGGATTTCTCCAACATCAAAGGCGCTTCGTACAGGTTTTGTAAAGTAATGTTTTCAATTACACAATCCGGTTTGACATTGCAGAAAAGCGCGATCTTTTGGAAAATCGAGCTTTCCAGCGGTTCATCGCAACGTAAGACGATGATGTTCGGATTGATTCCCATGCCCTGCAATTCCTTAACGGAATGTTGCGTGGGCTTGGATTTGTGTTCCTCTGAACCGCGCAGGTAAGGAACCAGCGTCACGTGGATAAATAAACTGTTTTCCCGCCCGACTTCCAGAGAAATCTGTCGCACGGCTTCAAGAAAAGGCTGGGATTCAATATCGCCGATGGTACCGCCGATCTCGGTGATAACCACGTCCGCCCCGGTCTTTTTCCCGACGCTGTAAACAAATTCCTTGATTTCGTTGGTGATGTGCGGTATCACCTGCACAGTAGAGCCGAGATATTCGCCTCTGCGCTCTTTATTCAGCACGTTCCAGTAGACTTTACCGGTGGTCAGGTTGGAGTATTTGTTCAGATTTTCATCGATGAACCGCTCATAATGACCCAGATCCAGATCGGTCTCCGCGCCGTCTTCTGTTACATAGACTTCGCCATGCTGATAGGGGCTCATGGTACCCGGATCAACATTGATGTACGGGTCGAGTTTCTGCGCGGCTACCTTCAAGCCTCTGGATTTCAGAAGCCGGCCGAGAGAGGCCGCTGTAATGCCTTTCCCCAAACCGGAAACGACCCCTCCGGTTACAAAAATATACTTTGTCATTTTTATACTCCTTTATTCCCATTCCACAGTAGCCGGAGGCTTGGATGAAATATCGTATACCACCCGCGAGATACCCGGCACCTCGTTTGTAATCCTGTTGCTGGCGCGCTCGAGGAGTTCATAGGGAAGTCTTGTCCATTCCGCAGTCATAAAATCGTCCGTGGACACGGCCCTTAATGCGACCGTATAGCCGTAGGTTCGGGCGTCTCCCATCACACCAACTGAGCGAAGATCGGTCAGCACCGCAAAATACTGATTGGTACTGCCTTCAAGCCGTGCGTTTGCAATTTCTTCACGGAAAATAGCGTCGGCTTCCCGTAAAAGTTCCAGTTTTTCTTTCGTGATTTCTCCGATCACTCTTACCGCAAGCCCCGGCCCCGGAAACGGCTGACGCCAGACAAGCTCGGGAGGAATACCGAGTTTTGTTCCTGCTTCCCGTACTTCGTCCTTAAACAAATCTCTGAGAGGTTCCGCAATCTCGTCAAAAGCTATGGCGTCGGGCAGACCGCCGACATTGTGGTGACTCTTGATAACCGCCGAAGCTCCTTTGCCGCTTTCAATGACATCGGGATAGATAGTGCCTTGTGCCAGCACATCCGTCTTCCCAATGCTCTTTGCCACATCCTCAAACACACGGATGAATTCTTCGCCGATGATTTTGCGTTTTTGCTCCGGCTCGGTAATCCCTTTTAATTTGCTTAAAAATCTGTCCTCTGCGTTGACGCGGATCAAATGGATGCCAAACTGTTTTCCGAATGTATTTTCTACAAAATCGCCCTCATCCTTTCGGAGTAATCCGTGGTCTACAAACACACAGGTAAGATTTTTGCCGATAGCCTTATGTAAAAGAACTGCGGCAACCGAGGAATCCACACCGCCCGAGAGCGCAAGCAGCACCTTTTTCCCGTCAAGCTCTTTTTTATATTTTTCAACCGAGGTCTCTACAAAGTTTTCCATCTTCCAGTCTGCTTTGCAACCGCAAATCAAAAAGATAAAATTATGAAGCATTTGTTTGCCGTAAACGGTGTGCGTGACCTCGGGATGAAACTGTACACCGTACAGCTTACGATCTTCATCACACATAGCGGCACACGGGCAGTTTGCTGTGTGCGCAATCGTCATAAAGCCTTTGGGTGGAGTTTTTATATAATCAGTATGACTCATCCAACAGGTGCTTTCGCCGGGAATTCCTTCAAACAAGGCGTTTTTTTCGGTAAACACAGTGGTTTTTCCGTATTCACTGCTGTTTTCAGCAGAGGCAATTTCTCCGCCGGCCATATACGCCATCAGCTGATCACCGTAACAGATACCGAGAATCGGGATACCCAAATTCAGGATAGCAGGGTCGTAACGGGGTGAAGCCTCGTCGTACACGCTGTTCGGCCCGCCGGTAAAAATGATTCCGCAATAGGCACTGCTTTTCAGTTCTTCTGTCGTGACGCGGTCGTAGGCTCTGATTTCGGCATAAACATGTTGTTCCCGTACTCTCCGGGCAATCAGTTGGTTATACTGACCGCCAAAGTCCAAAACCAATATTTTTTCCGTGATTTTCCCCTTCATACCGGCAGAACCGCAACCTCTGCATTCCGGATTTTTCAAGCCGTCCGGCAGACGCGTCACAGCCGTCCGTTTTTCAGTAAATCCACCCATTCCACACATAAAGATCTCCGATCAAATCTCTTATTTTCCGCTCTCGCCGTAATTGGAGAGAACACGAGCCGACGGGTCGTTCACGTCACAGCCCGCCCAGGACCTGTTTGGCATCCAGAACCCTGCAATCATTTCCGCTTGACCCGGGTAATACTTTTCAAACAGTTCCCGATACAGAAGCGACTCTTTGGTAAAGGGTTGTGCGTAGGAGTATTTGCGCCGCTTTTCCTCATACTCCGCGTCCGAATACTGTTTCTCCGCGTATTCTTTGAGGTAGTCCACCATAGAATGCCCGACTGCGTCAGAAAAGGCGGCTTTTTCTCTCCAAAGGATTGAATCGGGCAAATAATAAAGCCCTTCAAAAGCATGACGAAGCAGGTATTTTCCTTTTCCGTACTTGTTGATTTTTATTTCGGGGTCCAGGCTCATCACATAGCGCACAAAATCCAGGTCGCCGAAGGGAACGCGGGCTTCCAAAGAGTTCACGGAAATACAGCGATCGGCCCGAAGAACGTCGTACATATGCAGCTCCCGGATGCGTTTTTCGGCCTCCTTCTGAAAAGCCTCGGCAGAAGGTGCAAAATCCGTGTACTTATAGCCGAACAGCTCGTCGGAGATTTCTCCGGTCAGGATTACACGAAGATTTGTCTGCTCGCGGATTGCCTTGCAGACCAGGTACATACCTATGCTTGCGCGGATGGTCGTGATGTCATAGGTTCCGAGAAGACCGACCACCTCTTCGAGAGAAGAAATGACCTGTTCCGGCGTCATATAGACTTCCGTATGGTGACTGCCGATGTAATCAGCGACTTGTCTTGCGTATTTCAGGTCGATGGCATCTTCACTCATGCCGATGGAGAAGGTTTCGATGGGGGAGTTGCTTTCCCGGGCGGCGATGGCGCATACGAGAGAGGAATCCAAACCGCCGGAAAGCAAAAATCCCACCTTGGCATCCGCGATAAGACGTTTTTTTACCCCCGCAATCAGTTTTTCGCGGATTTTACCGCAGGCGGTTTCCGGATCATCCCGGCAGACGGCCCCGACTTTCGCTATGTCGGCGTATCGGATGAATTGACCGGCTTTGTAATAACAGCCGGGCGGGAACGGCATAATCTTTTCCGTAAGCCCGACAAGGTTCTTAGCTTCGCTCGCAAACAAAATAGTGCCTTCCGTACTGTACCCGTAATAGAGCGGGCGGATACCGATGGGATCGCGGGCCGCAAGAAATTGCCCCGTCCTGCCGTCATAGAGGATGCAGGCAAATTCGGCATCCAACATGGAAAACATCGCTTCTCCGTACTCAAAGTACATCGGCAGGAGAATCTCGCAGTCACTGTCGGACGCAAAGGAATAGCCCTTTTCCCGTAACGCCTTGCGCTGTTTTTCAAACCCGTACAGCTCCCCGTTGCAAACCGCATAACAGCCGTTCAGTTCAAAGGGTTGCATTCCCGCGGGAGTGAGGCCCATGATAGAAAGCCTGTGAAAACCAAGGAGCCCTTTTCCCGTATCGATGATCCTGCTTTCGTCCGGGCCCCGGGAGGTCGTGCGGGAAAAGCCTTTTTCAAATAACGCGATGTCAGCCCCTTTGTTGCAATAACCCATAATAGAACACATATTCCGATACCTCCGTCAAATTTGTGTTTTTTGCGGTTTTGGATGTATGAAACCGGCCCCGCGGTGACAAAGCCGACCCACCCCCCCGGAACGCCGGAGCAGAGCCTGCAAAAGGTTGCGTCCGCCATCGTTCCGCATGCGTTCTTTCTCATTTCACGCTGAACAGAATATCCCCATAGGTAGGGAAGGGCCAATAGCTCTTAGCCGTCAGCAGTTCTGCCCGGTCGCAGGGAATACGCAATTCGCTCATTTTCGGCAATATCGTATCCCGCACAAGCGCCGACTCTTCAAGAATATCTTCAGCCCCCTGCAAGGCGAGAACGGCATTCTCCAGCTCGCCCGTCTTCTCGGCGATTGCGTCTGTCAGCACGGAGAGCTTCTGCACAAGGTCTGTTTCATAACTGCACGCAAGCTCCGGGAAAAGCGCTTTTTTCTCGGTGGCCTGCCTGGCCAGATCCGCCGTAAAACGCGTAATCGCAGGCGCGATCCGCTTATGTACCATGTTAATCATGGTGTTAGCTTCGATGATCACGCTTTTGCAATAGTTTTCCAGCATTATATCGCGGCGGGACTTCATTTCATCCGCGGAAAAGACACCGAGAGACGTGAGCATCTTCACGTTTTTCTCATCCAACAGATGCGGCATACAGTCAGCCGTTGTACGATAATTCAGAAGCTTGCGCTTTTCCGTCGCTTCCGTAATCCACGCACCGTCATACCCGTTGCCGTTGAAGATGATGCGCTTATGATCCTTGATCGTCTTTTTGATCATTTCACGCAGCGCCGTTTCAAAATCATCGGCTTTCTCCAAACGATCCGCATAGATACGCAGACTTTCGGCGACGGCGCTGTTGAGCATGATGTTCGCGCAGGCGATGCTGTTGGAAGAACCGAGCATGCGGAATTCAAACTTATTGCCTGTGAACGCAAAGGGAGACGTGCGGTTGCGGTCAGTCGTATCCCGGTTGAATTTGGGCAAAACGTCCGTGCCGAGCTTCATCTGCATCTTTTTCACCCCTTGATACGGCGTTTCGGTCTCGATGGCTTCCAGCACGGCGGTCAGCTCATCGCCCAGAAAAATGGAGATAACCGCGGGAGGTGCTTCGTTGGCACCGAGGCGATGATCGTTTCCCGCAGTGGCAACCGAAATACGCAACAAATCCTGATAATCGTCTACCGCTTTGATAACGGCGCACAGAAACAGCAAAAATTGCGCATTTTCATAAGGCGTGTCGCCGGGGGAGAGCAGATTTTGCCCCTCATCCGTGGCGATCGACCAGTTGTTATGCTTGCCACTGCCGTTAACGCCGGCAAAAGGTTTTTCATGCAACAGGCACACAAGCCCGTGTCTGGCCGCCACTTTCTGCATGATTTCCATCGTCAGCTGGTTGTGATCGGTTGCTACGTTGGTCGTGGTATAAATGGGTGCCAGCTCATGTTGAGCAGGAGCGACCTCATTGTGCTCTGTTTTTGCCAGGATGCCGAGCTTCCACAGCTCGTCGTTCAGGTCTTTCATAAAAGCCTCGACGCCGGGCTTAATGACACCGAAGTAGTGATCGTCCAGTTCCTGTCCTTTGGGAGGCTTCGCGCCGAAGAGCGTCCTTCCTGTGAAGCGCAGGTCGGGTCTTGCTTCGTACATCTCCTTTGAAATCAAGAAATATTCCTGTTCGGGGCCGACAGAAGAAACGACGCGCCCGGCGGTTTGATTGCCGAACAGCCGCAGAATACGAAGCGCCTGCTTGTTCAGCGCCTCCATAGAGCGCAGAAGCGGCGTCTTCTTATCCAACGCATGTCCGCCGTAGGAACAGAAAGCGGTCGGAATACAAAGGGTCTTTCCTTTTATGAATGCATAGGAAGTGGGGTCCCATGCCGTGTAACCCCGGGCCTCAAAGGTTGTACGCAGGCCACCGGACGGAAACGAGGAAGCGTCCGGTTCCCCCTTGATGAGTTCCTTACCGGAAAACTCCAGGATGATGCCTCCGTCCGGCGAGGGCGTGATGAAGCTGTCGTGTTTTTCTGCGGTGATACCGGTCAGCGGCTGGAACCAATGGGTAAAATGCGTGGCACCCTTCGATACTGCCCAGTTCTTCATAGCCTCCGCCACTGCATTGGCGACAGTGATATCCAGTTCTTTTCCTTCATCGATGGTCTTGCGAAGGGAAGCATACACGTCTGCCGCGAGATTGGCCCGCATGACGCGGTCATCAAAAACCATGCTGCCGAAATAATCCGATACGATACTCATTTTCAGTCTCCTTTTCTGATCAAAAATACGGAAAGGCAAAGACTCCTTTCGTGTGAACACAAAAGACGCCTTTGCCTTTTTCATCCGTATGCAGTTCGCTTTATTCTTCTTCCAAAAAGGAAAAAGAGCGACTTTGAATTGAATCAATCAAAGACGCCCTTGCCTTTACATATGCGATTATACACGATCTGATCGCCCTTGTCAACCCCTTATTTGCAAGATTCGAAAAAAATTTTGCGGACGAAAGGGAAAAGTAAAGATTCGGGCTTGACAAAACGCAACAGATCGGCTATAATACATGCAAATGAGCAAAGGCGTTCATGATCGTACAGCGGAACTGTGCGGCAATGAGCGCTTTTTCATTTATTAATTTGAAAGGGGTTGATCAGGGTGAAGAAAGAAGGCCAGGTTCGCATCCCGTCCGGATGCGCGATTGCGGCGGTCATTTCAAAAGAAGGAAACAAAATGACCGGAGAAACCGTTACAAACGCCATGAAACCCATGCATGAAAGAAGCAATGGACTTGGCGGAGGGTTTGCAGGATACGGAATCTATCCGGAGTGCAAAGAGTTTTACGCGCTTCATCTTTTTTTCGACAGTCGCGATACAAGGAAAAAATGCGAAGCGTATCTGAAGGAATATTTTGAAATCGTCCGCTCCGAGCGTATTCCGACGCGCAAAATTCCGGCAATCACGGACGAGCCGATCATCTGGAGATTTTTTGTATCCCCGTTAAAATCCATGCTTGCCGCGTTTCAGCTTGATGAAAAAGAATTTGTGGCGCGCGCCGTCATGAAAATCAATGCCGGCATGCAGGGAGCTTACGTTTTTTCCAGCGGGAAAAACATGGGTACTTTCAAGGCGGTCGGCTTTCCGGAAGATGTGGGCTTCTTTTATAAACTGGATGAGTATGAAGGGTATTCCTGGACCGCTCACGGCCGATATCCCACGAACACCCCCGGTTGGTGGGGCGGCGCGCATCCGTTCTCCCTTCTTGATTATTCCGTCGTACATAACGGCGAAATTTCCTCTTACGATGCCAACCGTCGGTTTATTGAAATGTTCGGCTATACGTGTACGTTACAGACCGATACGGAAGTGATTACGTATATATTGGATTATCTCGTCCGCAACCGGGGATTGACGCTTCCGGAGGCGGCCAATGTGATTGCCGCGCCTTTTTGGAGCGAGATCGAGAAGGAACAGGACGCGAAAGAACGCCAAAGGCATACATATCTCCGCACGGTTTTCCCGAGTTTGCTTATAACGGGTCCGTTCTCCGTGGTCCTTGGATTTACCGGCGGTATAATGGCGCTTAACGACCGCTTGAAGCTTCGTTCCATGGTTGTGGGCGAGAAAAAAGACAAAGTTTTTATTGCCAGTGAAGAGGCCGCCATCCGAACCATGGAACCGGATGCAGAACATATTATGTCTCCGGAGGGCGGAGAGCCGGTCATTGTTACGGTGAAAGAGGGTGTTTATTGATGGGCGCGGATTTTATTTATCCGGAATTTGAGGTAATCCGCAACGAATCGCGTTGCACAGCCTGCCGAATATGCGAGAAACAGTGCGCAAACGGGGTGCATACATTCAGCGATGAGCGCGGCATGATGATGAGCGATGAATCGAGATGCGTTCATTGTCAGCGTTGCGTATCGCTATGTCCTGCAAGGGCATTGAAGATTGTCAAAAGTCCATCGCCCTTCCGCGAGAATGCGAATTGGCAGGACGATACAATCCGGGAGATTTATAAGCAGGCGGGGAGCGGCGGCGTTCTGCTATCCTCTATGGGAAATCCAAAGCCGTTCCCTGTCTATTGGGACAAAATCCTTCTCAACGCTTCTCAAGTGACAAATCCGCCCATTGATCCGCTCCGTGAGCCGATGGAGACGCGTGTTTCGCTTGGGAAAAAACCGGACCGGATCAGGCGGGATACGGAAGGGAATATCCTCTGCGATCTTTCGCCGCAGATCACTCTTTCGGTGCCGGTCATGTTTTCGGCGATGAGCTACGGGTCGATCAGCTATAATGCGCACGCTTCGCTGGCCCGCGCCGCGACAGAGCTCGGCATTCTCTATAATACAGGCGAAGGCGGCCTGCATGAGGATTTCTACCGTTACGGGCGGAACACAATCGTGCAGGTCGCGAGCGGGCGATTCGGCGTTCACGAAAAGTATCTGGAAGCAGGGGCCGCAATAGAAATCAAGATGGGGCAAGGGGCAAAGCCGGGCATCGGCGGACATTTGCCCGGTGCCAAAATCGTGGGAGACGTATCCGAAACCCGTATGATTCCGGAGGGATCGGATGCCATTTCGCCCGCCCCGCACCATGACATTTATTCCATCGAAGACCTGCGGCAGCTTGTGTTTTCTCTGAAAGAAGCCACCCGATACACAAAGCCCGTGATCGTAAAAGTCGCAGCGGTTCATAACATTGCCGCCATTGCCAGCGGAATCGCACGCAGCGGCGCGGATATCATTGCAATCGACGGTTTTCGCGGCGGCACAGGGGCCGCTCCTACGCGAATCCGTGACAACGTGGGGATTCCGATCGAGCTGGCGCTTGCCGCTGTGGATCAGAGATTGCGCGACGAGGGGATCCGCAATAATGTTTCGCTTGTCGCCGGCGGTTCGATACGGAGCGCAGCAGACGTGGTCAAAGCGATTGCCCTCGGCGCGGACGCTTGTTATATTGCTACGGCGGCTCTTTTGGCGCTGGGATGTCATCTTTGCCGGACGTGTCAAACGGGGAAGTGCAACTGGGGGATCGCCACGCAACGCCCCGATCTTGTCAGACGACTGGACCCGGATATCGGCAGCGCCCGCCTTGTGAATCTCATGACTGCATGGCGGCATGAAATCATGGAACTCATGGGCGGCATGGGAATCAATTCGATTGAAGCTCTTCGCGGGAACCGGCTCATGCTCCGGGGGATCGGCCTGAATGCAAAAGAACTTGAAATACTCGGCATCCTGCACGCGGGGGAATAAATGAGAGGGAATAAACCCGTGCGCGCATATGTCAACAAAGGCGTTTCCTCGGTTGTTCTTTATGAAATTGTAAAAAAATGATACGGCAGTGGTTTTTTTCTGCGGAAATGCGTAGAAAAATGTAAGGAGGTGTGATATAATATGATACGGATTCATGCAGTCGGTCTGGATCACAGAGCCATCAACGAAGCCATCAGGGGTGCGGCCGGCCCGTGCAGAATCGATTTCTGTTGCGGCCAGCGTTTTATTGCGGCCGGAATGGCAGACAAAGAGATTACAATCCATGGCGTTCCGGGAAATGCGCTGGGCGCTTATCTGAACGGCGGGAGGCTCACCGTGCTGGGAAATGCTCAGGATGCGGTCGGAGATACTATGAACGACGGCACGATCGTTATTGACGGGAACGCAGGCGATGCCGCGGGCTATGCCATGCGCGGCGGCAGAATCTTCGTGCGGGGAAACGTCGGATACCGGGCGGGGATCCATATGAAGGCGTATCAGGACAAAATTCCTCTCATGGTGATCGGCGGCAGGGCCGGCAGTTTCCTCGGAGAGTACCAGGCCGGCGGCATTATCGTCGTTCTGAATCTCGAAAATCCGGAGGGAAAGTGCGTCGGTCTCTTTCCCTGCGCCGGAATGCACGGGGGAAAACTCTTTCTTCGTTCGTCCTGCAAAGACGTTTCCTTCCCAAAACAGGTTACCGCGCGCTCTGCAACGGAGGCGGACAGACAGGAACTCAGGTCCTGTATTCAAGACTATTGTCAGTTTTTTGAATTGGATGCGGAGCGCATTCTTTCATCTGATTTCACAGTCGTGACCCCGGACAGCAAAAACCCTTACAGGCAAATGTATGTGGCGAATTAAAACCATCAGGAGGAAAACATGAAGTATTCAAAGGAAGAGGTCATACAGTACACCCGGGAGGAAGATGTGAAGTTCATCCGTCTTACCTTTTGTGATGTTTTCGGTAAACAAAAGAATATCGCCATCATGCCGGATCAATTGCCTCGTGCCTTTGAGTATGGCATTTCCGTTGACGCATCGGCAATCAGCGGTTTCGGCGATGAAGTGCATAGCGATCTGCTGCTGCACCCGGAACCCGAAACGCTCATGCCTCTCCCGTGGAGACCCGAGCATGGCAGAGTTGTTCAGATGTTTTCCGGTATCACCTACCCGGATGGAAGGCCGTTTCCGCACGACACGCGCAATTTACTCAAAAAAGCGGTCACGGAAGCGCAGAAAGCCGGACTTGAATTCACCTTCGGCGCAGAACAGGAGTTTTATCTGTTCCGTCTCGATGAAAAGGGACAGCCGACACGGACCCCCTGCGATGATGCCGGTTATATGGATATTGCACCGGAAGACTGCGGCGAAAACGTTCGGCGTGAAATCTGCCTTACCTTGGAACAGATGGGGATCCGGCCCGAAAGCTCTCACCATGAAGAAGGACCGGGCCAGAATGAAATCGATTTCCGATATGACGGGGCTTTGCTTGCTGCCGATAACACCATGACCTTTCAGCGGGTGGTGAAAACCATTGCGCACAGAAACGGTCTGATTGCCGACTTCTCGCCGAAACCTTTGGCAGAAGCTCCCGGCAACGGATTTCATATCAACATGTCGGTGCGTCCTCTTGATGACGAGTCTGTTTTTTTCCATATGATTGCAGGCATTATGCACCATGTCCGGGACATGACCGCCTTTTTGAATCCGGACGAGTATTCTTATAAACGTTTGGGAAATCACAAAGCCCCCCGGTATATTTCATGGTCGCATGAAAACCGCTCGCAACTTGTGCGTGTTCCCGCCGCCGAAGGCGAATACCGCCGCGCCGAATTGCGATCGCCTGATCCGACCGCAAATCCCTACCTTGCTTTTGCTTTGATGGTTTACGCCGGACTTGACGGAATCATGAACAAATTGCCTCTGTGCAAACCGTCAAACATCAATCTGTATACGGCAAGCTCCGAGGTTCTTTCCTCATACAAACAGCTTCCGACCACTCTCCGGGAGGCCCGTGAAATTGCCGCTTCCAGCGATTTTATCAGGGCGCACATACCGTCTGATGTGCTGGCAATTTACTGTGGGAGATAAACCGAAGGAAATCCGCAGAGAAAGGGAATCCATATGAGCTTAAAGGAGCGGTGTTATAGCGTTCTGGTCGTTTCATCGGCAGAAAAACTGAATATCGCTCTCGCAGACCTTCTGCCCGAATCGCGCTACCGGCCGATCAAGATCGTTTCGAGTATCGGTGAAGGGAAGCGCGTATGGAGCGAACGGGATTATGACTTCGTGATGATTAATTCTCCGTTGCCGGATGATGTAGGGATAAGATTTGCGATCGATCTCGGAAGTACCCGGGGAACGGTTGTACTCCTTTGCGTCCGTGCCGAGCTTCATGACGATATTCGGGAGAGGGTCTCGGAATACGGGGTCTTTACACTCTCAAAACCTCTTTCCCGTCCGATTCTCACCCTGGCTCTCGATTGGATGGCAAGCGCACGGGAGCGGTTGAGGAAATTAGAGAAAAAGACGCTTTCGGTTGAGGAAAAAATGGAAGAGATCCGCCTCGTTAACCGCGCAAAATGGCTTTTGATTTCAGAACTCAAGATGGACGAACCGCAGGCGCATCGGTATATTGAAAAACAGGCGATGGATCGCTGCGTTTCCAAAAAAGAGGTCGCGGAGGAAATCATAAAGACATACCATTAGCGACCGCATAGCGAAGGCGCAGCCGTATACGAAGAATCTCCGGCGCCGGGTTTGATTTTATCAGCGCGCGTTCTCCCGCGGATCATAGGGTTGGTTTATCAAGACGAAAGATAAAACATAAAAAAGTAATACGTCACATAAATCCATTTGAATACAAAAAAGCACACAAAGCATTGCAATGCACAATGAAGGGTGTGCTTTTTGATTTTGAGAATTTGCGTAATCAGTCGGCTTTTTTTCTCGGCTTTTACAAAGAGAATGTCAAATTTCATGCCTTCTTGGTCTGTTTTGCAGCGGATTTTACCGTTTTCATAGTCATAGGTTTCCGTTACGGAAGCCGAACCGTTGCGCGTGGTGAGATTGTTGGTTAGCCAAAGCTAACCTGACAGCTTTTGAAAAGCCGCCCAAGCGGCGATTCAAAGTGCATGCTTTACTTTTTCAGAAAAGAGAACAACCCTTTCTTTTCATATGGAACAGCACGGATTTCTCCCGCCGTGTAGCCGGTGGTGTCAATGGCTGCGCGCAGGGCGGCTTCGTCAAGCGGCTCACGCGAGAGGATAACGGTTTCTCCCTTCGTATGGGATGAAGACACTTTTTCCACTGAAAATGCGCGGCGAATCGTATCGTTGATATGCGCCTCGCACATGGAGCATGCCATACCGGAAACCTTGACCGTTGTTTGAATCATTTTCGTACCTTCTTTCAAAATTAAATTCTATCCCAGCGCCACATCCAGCGTCATCATGATGCTGAACCCGACGGCGAAGAAAACCGTTCCGATGTTGGAGTGTTTTCCCTGAGACATCTCTGGGATAAGCTCCTCCACCACCACATAAAGCATTGCGCCTGCCGCAAAGCTCAGAAGATACGGCAACGCCGGAATCACGAGCCGCGCCGCAAGAAGCGTCAGCACCGCGCCGACAGGCTCGACCACGCCGGAAAGAACGCCGCCGAGAAACGCTTTGCTTTTCTTTTGCCCCTCCGCCTTGAGCGGCATGGAGATGATTGCGCCCTCGGGGAAATTCTGAATGGCAATGCCGAGAGACAGAGCAAGCGCGCTTGCCGCCGTGATCTGCGAGTTTCCCGCAAGAAAGCCCGCATACATCACGCCGACCGCCATTCCCTCCGGAATGTTATGTAAGGTCACCGCCAGCACCATCATCGTGGTACGCCCGAGCTTGCTTTTCGGCCCCTCCGCCCTGTCGCTTCCGATATGAAGGTGGGGAATCAGACGGTCGAGCAGGAGCAAAAATAACACGCCGACCCAAAAACCGATAAAGGCAGGAAGGAACGACAGCTTTCCCATGCCCTCCGACTGTTCGATGGCGGGGA
>CAKSAC010000024.1 GCA_934434925.1 uncultured Eubacteriales bacterium
GGGGGCAGGGGTCGGCCGTGGGCGCAGATTTTTTCTCTTCGGGGCATGCGCTTTGCAGAACGGCCGGGTTTATTCTGTCCGGAGAGCGACTACGGGATCTTTGCGGGCGGCGGCCGCAGCCGGGATCAGGCCGGAGATCAGGGTCAGCACGGTGCTGAGCGCCAGCATCAGGATTGCGTCATACCACGGCAGGGCGGCGGTTACGGTAAGGCCGGTCAGCACATGGATGACCAGGTTCAAGAGAAGCGAAAGCAAGGAGGTAATCAGCACACCGATCAGCCCCGCCAAAAATCCGATGATGAAAGTCTCGGCATTGAAGAGGTGGCGCACATCCTTTTTTCGTCCGCCGAGCGACCGGATGACGCCGATTTCCTTGATCCGCTCCACGACCGAAACATAGGTGAGAATGCCGATCATGACGGTCGAGACGACCAGAGAGACCGAGGTGAAGGCAATCAGCGCGGTGGAAACCACATTGATCATGGAATTGATGACGGCAATGATAATCGCGAGGGTGTCGGTATAGCGTACGTTTGAACGGGCATCGGCCGGGATGGTGACATCATCGTACGTCAGGGCTTTCCCTTCTTCGTTCCATCGGTCGAGCCAGCGGGTGACGGCATCCTTGGAGTCAAAAGACCGGGGATAGATGGTGATGGAAGAAGGCAGGTCCGCCGCGCCGAGCGCCGCAAGCGTCAGTTTCAGCGTACCGCTGCCGCCCATGCCGGTCATTTCGGTCAGGGAAACCGAGCCGACAACTCCGTTGCCGGTTTTTTCTTCGTCCTTGAAATGGTAGGTGTAGGTGTAGGGAATGCAGGAAGAGGTTTCGGCATTTCCGGTCATTTCAAACGCTTTCATGTTGTGTTCGGACAGGTAGCGCGCGATCTCGGAATGGCGATTTTGTTCCCGGGCCAGAGAAACGAGGCCGGACGTGTAATAGAAACCGGTTTTCAGGCAACCGAAAGAGGTGCTTTCTTTCGGGCGGAGAATGCCGACCACGCGGAGTTCGGTTCCTTGTTCCGTCGCATCGGTCATATCGGCGCGGTAGGAAAAAGGAGCGGCCTTGACCTGCTTTTCCGCCTCGGCGGCCAATGCGGGCGGCAATCCTTCCGGTACGGTGTTTTTCCGATAAAGACTGTCGTTCGGGTAGAAGAAGAAGGAGCGGCCGAGAATATCTTCATAGCGGAAATAATCGCGGAAAAGGGCGGCGTTGTACGCTTCGTCCTCGGTGGCGCGGTAAACGATATTCAAAAACTCTTCCTGCGTGTAATAGCCGAGCTTGGCCAGCAGAATGTCGGTCAGGCAGGAGTCGGAATCCAGTACCAGGACGGCTTCGTTCGCGCCCGTTGCCATTTTACCGGACACGACCTCGTATTGAGACAGGACATAGTCGCTGTTGTCGGGCAATTCGGAAAAGACATTGCCGAACGAGGAAGCAAGGTAGGCGTATTCGCGGAATCTGGTCTCTTTGAGAATGGAGGTGTAGACCGAGGTCAGTGCGGAGACCGACATTCTCCGAGGCGTATTTGCGGCGGTTTCGCGGAAATCGGCATAGATATTGTTGGAGAAATCGATGCCGTATCCGTAAAGGACGGCCGCGTAGTTTTCAGCGGGCATGGCACGGACGAAATTCACATATTCCGCGGTAATATCGTTCCGGATAAGCAGGCGGTTGGTCGTTTCGCTCGTTTTGGCCATATATTCGACCAGGGAATTGATGAAGACGCGGGGCAACGTGCGGTCGTTTTTGACTTTGCTTTCATTTGACTTCATCAATTCGGTCAGGGCTTCGGTATCGTAAGCCGATTCCGAGATGCGGATGGGGTTCCCCGAGAGCATATCGTCCTGCATAGAGGCGACGTATCCCTTGATCCCGGCGGAAATCGACAGGACCATGGCGATACCGATAATACCGATGGAGCCGGCAAATCCGACAAGAAAAGTGCGGCGGCGCTTGGAAATCAGGTTGCGTGCCGACAGGCGGAAAGCTGTGAAAAAGGACATCTTTGCCTTTTCTTTCGGCGTTTTTTTGGCTTTTTTCCCGGTTCGGTCGTTCTCTGCGCGCCCCTGCGGCGTATCGGCGGAGGCAGGAGAAAGACCGGCATATTCTTTGTTTTCTTCCTCGGGGGAATAGGGGTTTGAGTCTTCTGTGACCAGCCCGTCGAGCAGGCGGATGATCCGGGTGGAGTAGCGTTCGGCCAGTTCGGGATTGTGCGTGACCATGATTACAAGCCGTTCTCCGGCGATCTCCCGGATCAGATCGAGAATCTGCGCGCTGGTTTTGGTGTCGAGCGCACCGGTCGGCTCGTCAGCCAGGAGAATTTCGGGGTCGTTCACCAGGGCGCGGGCAATGGCGACCCGCTGGCACTGGCCGCCGGACAACTGGTTCGGCCGTTTTTTGTACATGCCGGAAAGCCCCACGCGATCCAACGTCCGTTTGGCGCGGGCAACCCGTTCTTCTTTGCTGACACCGGCAATCGTCAAGGCCAGTTCGACATTTTCAAGAATGGTCTGGTGGGGGATGAGGTTATAACTCTGGAAGATGAACCCGACCCGGTGATTGCGGTAAACATCCCAATCCCGGTCCGTGAAGTCCGAGGTGTTGCGCCCGCAGATGCGCAGTTCCCCGACGCTGTATTTGTCAAGACCGCCGATGATATTGAGAAGGGTGGTCTTTCCGCACCCGGACGGGCCGAGAATCGAGACGAATTCGTTCGGCCGGAAGGCGAGCGAAATGCCGCGCAGCGCCGGAACGACTTCATTGGAAGTGAAATAGGCTTTTTTGATATTGATGAGTTGCAACATGGTCTTTCTCCCCTGTTTTCAGGATGTTTCCGGAATCGCCGGAAAAGGATATCACAGCGCATATGGGAATATACAAACGCGACAGAACAGGAAGCGGTCAAAAACAGACGGCCGTTTTGCCGCGCTTTGCTTTAGCCGGAGCCGTTTTGCCGATGGCGCGAAAACCCGATAAGCAAATTTTCACCTATATATTATAATAAACAAAAGGGGGGAAAATCCCCCCTTCTTTGCAAACAAAATGTAACGAATTTGTGATGATGCGCGTCAAAGCGGCAGACCCGCCGGCAAAGCGGATTGCAGACCCGATTGCAGACCCGATTGCAGACCCGCCGGCAAAGCGGAAAGCGCGTCGGGGAGCGCCCCGGGTAACTCTGCGGCAACCTCTTTGGTGGCGGGAAGCAGTCCGGCCGTCCGGGCCACGAGCGGGGAGCCGTCCGAAAGCAACGTCAGCGCGGTTCCGCCGGTCTTATCGGCAAGGGCAATCAGCAGGATGACAAAAGCAAAGAAGGCCAGCAGACAGAGCGCGGCCAGGAGAACGCGGAGAGGGGAGACGGGCGCGCGCCCGGCAACTTTGCCGGTTTCGCCGTTCACCATGAAGGGGAAGCGTTTTTGTTTATAGGTAAAAGAAGAGGTCCAGACCGGAAGCAGAATATGTTTGAAACGCACATCCCGGTAATGATGATGATAGACCATCCCCGCATACGTATCGTAGCCGGCCTGCGTGCGGATATAGCTTTCCATATCGCGTTCGATCAGCGGGCGGAGGGAGGTAAAACTGTCGCTAAGGCCGATCGAATATCGTTCCGCAATGAATCCGGCCAGATACGCGGGGTTATAGACGTGCAGCACTTTGAGGCTGAAAGGGCGGATTTTGCGCAGAAGATCGGCGTCCGCATTTTTGGAAGCGCAGACCGGCGTATCGTCAAAATAGCGTTCTTCATGTCCGCGGATCGGATACCAGTCGGTCACGGTGCGGGTGCGTACCTGCGTTTTTCCGTTCACTCTGACGGTTTC
Source organism: uncultured Eubacteriales bacterium (assembly GCA_934434925.1). Classification (GTDB taxonomy): domain Bacteria; phylum Bacillota; class Clostridia; order Oscillospirales; family CAG-272; genus UBA1740. Next base: position 3,820 of record CAKSAC010000024.1, read on the forward strand.
GGTGACGGTGCGGTTCCGCCCGCCGCGGCCGGAATAGTCACAGGCAAGATCGGCATCAAAGGTGAAGTACGGAACGTAAATCCCCTGGAGAGCTTCGGCTTTCGCGCTCTTTTTGAAGGCGCGCGGGGCAAAGAAACGCCGCCGGACATATTCGGTATAGCGGCGGGCGGCCTCTTCTTTTGCCACGGAAAAAGGAATCATGGTCTCGGGGCGGATGACCGGCTTCGCCGTCTTGGTTTCATTGACATATTGGGAGCCGCAGAACGGGCAGGTCACGGTCATGGAGAGGGTTTCCTGTACCGTTTCCGCTCCGCAGGCGGGGCAGACAAAGGAAAGATCGCCCGCTTCTTCCCACATCGGCGCGTCCGACTGGCTGGAATCCGGGTCGAAGTGGTATTCGGGCGCTTCGATCTCCCGGCTTTTTATCGGCTCTTCCTGCTTGCAATAAGGGCAGACAAGCGCTCCGAGCGCCGGGGAATATACCATGCGGTTCCCGCAACTGCGGCAAGGAAATCCGAGAGGAGTTGATTTTTCATTTTCCATAAGTCAGTCTCCACAACAGAAAGAGACCGTTCTGCACGGCCTACTTTCTGCATATTGATTTAATGAATCACTTCGCGGCGATTGCTTCGCGGCAGTGGCGGCAGATTTTTTTGCCCTGGAATTCCACCAGGTCGTCTCCGCTTCCGCAGAAGAGGCAAAGGGGGGCGTATTTTGCCAGAACGATGCGGTCGCCTTCAACAAAAATCTCAAAGGCATCGCCATCTTCAATTCCCATATTACGGCGCATTTCCATCGGGATGACCACGCGGCCGAGTTCATCAATTTTCCGTACCATTCCAGTAGATTTCATTTTTTACTCCTCCCTTTTTTTCAAAGGCAAATATAGATTTGTGCGGCGGCGATACCCGCCGGACTTCTGGCACGATTGTAACACAGAAAACGACGAATGTCAAGCGAGCATTCCATTTTTTAACAGATTATAAACAATTTTTACGAAAAAATTCCAAAAATTTGGTAACGAAAGGAGAGGGAACCGCATGGTTGGGAAAATATTCGCTGTTTTATGCCTCGTTTCGACAGCGGTGGCGACGTTGACCGGCAACCTGCCGGCACTTGGCGGCGCTGTTTTCGCGGGGGCGGAAAGGGCGGTTACGCTCAGTCTGGCCCTGCTCGGGATGCAGTGCCTCTGGTGCGGGGTGCTGGAGGTCTTGCGTGCCGCCGGATGCATCGGTTTTGTCGCCCGCCTTCTTTCGCCTTTTCTGCGTTTTGCCTTTCCGCACGCGGCCGAGACCGGCATCGGACGGGAAGAAATCTGCGCGGCGCTCTCGGCCAATCTGCTCGGAATCGGAAACGCCGCTACGCCGTTTTCGCTGGCCGCTGTCCGGAAGATGCGGGAGGAAGCGCCGGACAAAGACAGCGCGACGGACGACATGATTACGCTTGCCGTTCTCAACAGCTCTTCTTTTTCTTTGGTTCCGACCACGCTCTTTGCCCTGCGGAGAGCGGCCGGCTCCCCTCGGCCGACGGTAATCCTGCTCCCGGTTCTTATGACAAGTTTTATTTGCAGTTCTCTCTCCGTTCTTCTCTGTCGCGCCTGCGCGTCGGCCGGGCGGCGACGCAGGAAAAGGAAAGAAAGGACGCGCGGCGGAGGGAGTTTGCCGAAACAGAAGACACCGAAGAGCGGCGGAGACGGACGCGCCGGACGGCGCGGGGAAGGCGGGGCGGCGGCATGAACGGGGAATTGCTCGGGGTGCTGGCGGTTCCCGTCACGCTGGTGGCTGTTGGCGTGTTGCTCCTTTTTTCCGGGCAGGAATTATACGAACCGCTGAAACGCGGGATTGAACAGGGAGGGCGGGTTACGCTGTCGGTTTTTCCGGCGCTGCTGCTTCTTTCGGTCGGGGTTTCCATGCTTTCGGCCTCGGGGTTCCCCGGATTGCTTTCCGAATGGCTCGCTCCGGTCGGAGAGGCGCTTGGGATCCCGCTCCCGGTGTTGCCCCTTTCGTTGATCCGTCCTTTTTCCGGGAGCGGTTCGGTGGCGCTGCTTTCCGACCTGTTTGCCGATTACGGCCCGGACAGTGCCGCCGGGCTGTGCGCGTCGGTGCTGATGGGGTCTTCCGACACGTTGGTATATGTCATCTGCCTGTATTTTTCTTCGGTCGGGGTACGGCGCACCCGATATGCGTTCCCGGTGGCCATTTTTGTGATGGTGGTTTGCCTGCTTCTTTCCGCAGCGTTTTCGCGGCGATTTTTTGCATAGATTCCGGAGCGAAAAAAAGCAGAAGAAGACAAAATCGGAAAAGAGCGAAAGACGGCAGACGGGGCGGCACAAACCGGCCTTTTCCTTAAAAGCAGTGCAAAAAACGAAAAAGTAAAAGTCTTCGGAGAAGGCGTTATTTGTAAAGAATACGTTACGTTTATGGCGGGAAACGGGGGGCGCGAAACAAAAAGACGAAACCCGGGCGATTGCCGCGGGGAGCAACAAAAAGACGAAACCCGGACAACTGCCGCGGGGAGCAACAAAAAGACGAAACCCGGGCAACTGCCGCGGGGCGGAAAAGAAAGGGGCGGGAATGAAGGAACAAAAGACGGCGGTCGGGGTACTCCGGGAAACCGCGCGCACAGGCGGGGAAGGCGGGAGGGGAACCGATGTACAGGCATTTCTCGCCTTGCTCCCTGCGCGGGTGCAGGCGGCGCTTACCGGAGCGGCTCTTGACCGACGGGATTTTTGGGGGCGGGCATTGGAAGTGCGGCTTCGGGTCGGACGGTTTTGTTCGGTCTGTCTGGATGGAAAAAACCTGGTTCTTCCGGTTATGTTGACCCCGGCAGAAGGAGAAGACCTGCTGCGCCGGATGTGCGACGGCTCGGTCTATGCGCACCGGGAAACACTGAGTGCCGGCTTCGTCACGTTGCGCGGCGGTATACGGGTCGGGATTGCCGGAACGGCGGTGTATGAAAACGGCGCGCCGGCCGGCCTGCGCGCCCCGACGGCATTCTGCGTGCGGATTGCGCACGAAGTACCGGAAGCGGCCGATACGGCTTATGAGGCTTTCGTCAGACTTGCGCCGACGGCGGGGATGCTGATTTTTGCTCCGCCGGGCGGGGGGAAGACAACGCTTTTGCGGTCTTTGGCCACGCGGCTTGCCTGTAACGGGCGGCGGGTCGTACTCCTGGACGCGTCCGGGGAGTTTTCCGGACTGCCTTTCCCGCGCGGAGCCATGTTGGATATTCTGTCGGGTTACCGGCAGGCAGACGGGCTTCCGCGCGCGGTGCGTACCCTGTCTCCCGAGGTGCTGATTGCCGATGAGATCGCCACGGCGGAGGAATCCGACGCGATCCTTTCGGTGGCGGGGTGCGGAGTTCCGCTGGTGGCATCCACCCACGCCGCTACTTTGGCAGGGGCGCTTTCACGGCCGGCAATCCGGCGGCTTTCGGAATCCGGCATTTTCGGCGCGTATGCCGGCATTCGGCGGGAAGGAGACAGTTTTCTGACCGAGGTGACCTATGCGGTCGGCAATCCGACGGGACCGGTTCCCGCAGGCCGGGCGACATCGTTTTGCGGGGTTGCACGGGCGGTAGCCGATTCCGGGGAGAAAAGGCCCGGGGAGCCTGCGGAAAGCGCGCGATAAGGGAAAAGAAAAGGGCGGCCGGCGAAAGAAAAAGACCGTAAAGAGCGCAAGAGGCGAAAAGCCGACGAAGGAAAAAACTATAAAGGCCGCAAGAGGCGAAAAGCCGGCGGCAGATAAAGCCGAACAGACCAAAGAAGCCGGGAAAATGCAGAGAAACGGGAAAATGCAGAGAAACGGGAAAAAGGCCGGAAACGAAAAGCCGGAAGAAAGGAGAATGCCTGTGTTCACAAAACTTGTCGGGGCGGCGCTTATGGCCTTCGCGACCTGTGCGCTTGCAGGGGCCGCCGCCGCAGGGGAACGCCGCCGATATGCGTCTGTTGCATCGCTTCTGCGGTTTTTACGATTTGTGCGGGCGGAGATTGCGTTTTCCCTCACGCCGATGCCCGAAATCTGTGAAAAATTCCGGGATGAGGGGTTGGAGGCCGCAGGGTTCCTTGAAAAAATGCGGAAGGAAGGGCTGACGGCGGCTTTGACCGATTGCCGGGAGGCTCTTTGGCTGAAGGAAGAAGAATTCCTGCTGTTGACCTCTTTTTCCAAGGAGATCGGAAGGGGATACCGGGAGAGTGAACTGTCTTTGCTGGACCGGCACATCGAGGCGTTGAACGCCTTGGCCGAAGAAGTGCGAACCCGTCTGCCCGGGCGCATCAGACTTTCCCGCACGCTTCTTCTTTCCGGCGGGGCGGCGCTGATCCTTTTGTTGCTCTGAAAGCAGCGCGGAAAAGCGCAAAGCATACGAAAAAATCGATATTTGCAAAGAATACTTTACTTTTTGGAGAGTGGAATGCCGCGGGGCCATAAAAAGTGAAAACCGGGCAATTGCCGCGGCGCAACCCGAAAAGAAAGCGACCGGAAAGAAGGCGACCGGAAAGAAAGCAACGAAAAAAAGAAACGGACAATGGCCGGGGGCCGGGTATCCGGAGAAAGAGCGCGGTTTGTTCTTGGGCTTGCCCGCATTTTCGTGCGAGATAGCGCATATAGTAGTAAAAACGCCGGGATGGTGGCTTGATTCCGGCCGGAGGAAACATGGATATCGGATTGATATTGAAGGTGGTGGGGGTCGGCATGATCGTCACGGTGGCATGCCAGATTCTTTCAAAAGCGGGGCGGGATGAGCAGTCCATGCTTGTGTCGCTGTCGGGTATTGTTTTGGTGCTTTTGATGCTGATCGGAAAGATTGGGGAACTTTTTGAAACGATCAAAAGCGTTTTCGGTTTCTGATGGTACGCCTGTGCGGACTGGCTCTCGTCGGAGCGGTGTCGGTGCTTTTGCTCCGGGAGCACGGGAGTAAATGGAGTGCGCTTGCCGGAGTGGCCGCCGGAATTTTATTGCTTTTTGAACTGTTGGAGCGCTACCGCCGGATTCTTGCACCGCTCGGTACCCTTTCGGAAAACGCCCTTCTTGCCGATTGCTTTTCGCTTTCTCTGCGTGCGCTCGGTATCGCCATGCTGACGGCTTTTTCGGCTGATGTATGCCGACAGATGGGAGAGGCGGCTTTGGCCGGGCGGGTCGAAATGCTTGGCCGCGCCGAAATTCTGCTGGCCGCTTTGCCGACGCTTTTGCGGATTCTGGAACTCTCGCGCACGCTGGCGGGGGGCGCATGATGCGCCGCGCATGGGTCGGTCTGCTCTGCTTTTTCACGCTCGGAACGCTTTTGTGTCTGCCGGTCTCGGCCGGGGGAGTTTCCGCGATGCAGGCAGAGCGCGATGCGACAGAACGGTGTACGGTTCCGGCCGCGGACGATGGGCAGATCAAGCGCCCCGAGGAATATCTGGATGAACTTTTTTCCGCGCTCCCCGATCTTGTCAAAGAAAACGGCGGAACCGAAACATATACCGCGCGTGTGCAGGAAGCGCTCGGGGTCGAGGCGGTTCTTCGCGCGGCGGCCGACAGCCTTTCGGACAAAACGCCGAAACTCCTGACGACCTTTTGCGCATTGGCCGGGGCGGTCCTGCTCTTTGCGGTAGCCGCCGCCCTTCGGGAGCAGTTTTCCCCCGAAATCGGCCGGGCGGTAGACGGTGTGATGGGGGCCGGGTTGGTTCTTTTCCTTTATTCCTGCTTTTCGGACTGTTTTGAACGCTGTGCGCTTTTTCTGACGGATATGCGGAGCCTTTCGGATTTCTGTGCGCCGCTTTTCGGCGGGTTGTATCTGACCGGCGGGAACGTAGGAGCGGCCGCCGCCGGGGGTGCGGCACTTGCGGGGCTTTCCTATTTGCTGGAACACCTGTGTGCCGGGGTCTTGTTGCCGCTTTGCCGTCTTTTTCTCGGCTTTTTGCTGGTTGGGGCGTTCGGCGAGGTCAAAACCGACGGCATGGTGGGAACGATCCGGAATCTGTATACCACAGTGCTCGGCTTTTCCTGCATGCTCCTGACGGCCTCGCTCAGCTTGCGTTCTACCCTCGGCAATGCGGCCGATTCGGTGGGGATGCGCGCCATGAAATTTGCCGTCGGCAGTATGATTCCGATGGTCGGCAGTACGGTCAGCGGGAGTCTGGCCACGCTTTCGGCTTCGCTCTCTCTGATCCGGACCACGGCGGGAGGCGGGGTGGTTGCGGTCATTTTGTTTTCGGCTCTGCCGCTGATCCTGGAACTGCTCCTTGCGCGGCTGGCGCTTTCGCTCCTTGCGTCTCTTGCCGGACTGTTTGATGCGGCGGGAGCGGCCCGGCTCTTTCACGGGTTTCGTTCGCTTTTCGATCTTTGTCTGGCCGCAGTCGTTTTCTCTTCGATCTTGTTTATTTTCATCGCCGCCAGCCTGATGAAATGCGCGGCGGCGGCCGGATAAACGCGGAAAAGGGAACGCGAAAAGGCAACGCGAAAAGGCAACGCGGAAAAGGCGGCGGGCGGCGGGGAAGATACAAAGCGAGGGAAGATACAAGGCGAGGGAAGATACAAGGCGAGAGAAGATACAAGGTGAGGGAAGATACAAAGCGAGAGAAGATACAATATATATAACGGAAGGAAAGGACGCCGGGCAGAAAGGACCGGGGGAGAATATGCAGGAGTATTTTGTGACGGTGCTGACGGTCGGGGCGGTGAGCGCGGTGCTGATGGCGCTCTCCCCGGCCGGGGAAGTCAAAAAAGGGGTGCGCTTTGCGCTTTCGCTTGCGGTGCTGGCCGCGGTGGTCTTCCCGCTCGGCGACGGAAAGCCGGAATTACCGGCGTTACCGGGGTTCCATACCGGCGCGGGCGAAACGGGCGATTATCTGAAACAGAAGACCGCGGAGGCCGTTTTCCGGGGGATGGAGGCGGCGCTTTGCGAGCGGTTCAACCTGGCGGAAGGGGTCTCTCTTTCCGGGGAGGCCGATATCGTGGGAGACACCGTTATTGTACGGCATATCGTGCTGACGCTGAGCGGGCGTGCCAGGATGGCCGATGTTCCGGCTCTTTTAAGCTACCTGTCCGAAAACACGGGCGCTGAATGTGAGGTGATATACGGTGGCGGATGAAAAACAGAAGAAAAGCGGAATCCTTTCCGCGTTTGCCTTTTTGCGTGGAAAGTGGTCGCTTCTCCTGGTCGGGGTGCTGGGGCTTGCGCTCCTTGCCTTTGGCGGCGCGGCCGGCGCACAAAACCGGGAATCCCTGCCTGCGGAAGATACGGGTGAAGCGTACCGCGTCGCCATGGAAGCCGAGCTGACATCTCTTTGCAGGCAGGTGCGGGGCGCGGGAGAGGTGAGCGTTTTCCTGACGCTCAAAAGCGGCGCAAAGCATGTTTACGCGGAAGGAAAAAACGGCATCAGCCTCGCGGGCGGGAAAGCGATTCTTCTGCGCACGGATCCGCCCGAGATCGGCGGAATCACGGTGGTTTGCACCGGGGGAAATGACCCCGGCGTGCGCGAGACCCTGATCGCCATGCTGTCGGCGACTTTGGGGGTCGGGAGCAACCGGATTTATATTACCGCAAAAAAATAAAAAAACCGGCATACGACCGACATCGGTCGCATATAGATGTACCACAGAACAAAAGAAGAAACGCGGAGGAACAGTTATGGCAAAAATCTCTTTCAGGTCCAAGATATTCTCAAAAGCGGGGAAACGGAGTATCATCATTGTGTGCGCGGTCCTGCTCATCGGGCTGGCCGTTTATCTGAATTACGCGTGGTTTTACGGCGCGGCGGGGGATATCGGGTACGGGAAAAACAACATGAAGGACGAACCGACGGGAAATACCGGGAATCCCGACGCCGGGGATGAAAACGTCAGCATATCGACCTATTTCAGCGCGACCCAGCTCTCCCGCAAGCAGGCGCGCGATGAGGCACTGGATGTTTTGCAGGATGTGGTAGCCAGCGACAAAGCGCAGGAAACCGCCAAAAATGACGCGATGGTGCAAATGTCGAAGATTGCGCAGGATATTCAGAATGAAGCAAATATCGAGAGCCTTGTCAAGGCCAAAGGGTACGAAGAGTGCGTGGCCGTCATCAACGGGGAAAAGGTAAACGTAATCGTGAAGTCCGGCGAGGCGCTGATTGCATCACAGGTTGCGCAGATCAATGAAATTGTCTATGAAGCCACGGGCATTGTTCCCGCCAACGTCAAGATCATGCGCAAGAGCTGAAAATCCCGGAAAAAGCCGTAAAAAAGCGGCTTTTTTCTTTTTTTCGCCCCGGAGGAATTGACAAGCGGCGGCTGAAGTGTTATAATGCACCTATTACGCGGGGCGCGTATACAATATTCAGTGAACGGAGGAATGGTTATGAAACTGAAAGCAGGTATTGTCGGTGCAACCGGCATGGTGGGGCAGCGTTTTGTCACTCTGCTGGCGGAACACCCTTATTTTGAAATCTCCGCGCTGATTGCAAGCCCGCGCAGCGCCGGGAAAAGTTATCGGGAAGCGGTCGGGTCCCGGTGGAAACTGGAAACTCCGATGCCGGAAAAAGCGGCGGAAATGACGGTTCTCTCTTCCGACGACACCCGGGCGATTGCCGACGCATGCGATTTCGTCTTTTGCGCGGTCAATATGCCGAAAGAAGAAGTCGTGGAGCTGGAAGAACGCCTTGCCCGCGCCGAATTGCCGGTCGTGTCCAACAACTCGGCAAACCGCTGGACCCCGGATGTACCGATGATGATTCCGGAAATCAATGACAGCCATCTGTCTGTTATTCCTTTTCAGAAAAAGCGGCTCGGAACCCGGCGCGGATTTATCGCCGTCAAGCCGAACTGCTCGATTCAGAGTTATGTGCCGGCGCTGACGCCGCTTCTCGGATTCGGCCCCCGGCGCGTGGTGGCCACCACCTATCAGGCGATCAGCGGAGCCGGCAAGACCTTCCGCGAATGGCCGGAAATGGTCGGGAATGTCATCCCGTATATCGGCGGGGAAGAGGAAAAGAGTGAACAGGAACCGCTCCGCATCTGGGGTCATGTCGAAAACGGCGCGATTGTCAAAGCGCAGGCTCCCGTCATTACGACCCAGTGCATCCGCGTACCGGTCATAGACGGGCATATGGCGGCGGTGTTTGTGGATTTTGAAAAAAAGCCGGCCCGTGAAGAAATCCTCGCCGCGTGGAAAAATTATCGCGGCCGCCCGCAGGAGCTGGAACTGCCGTCGGCTCCCGCACAGTTCCTCACGTATTTTGAAGAAGACAACCGCCCGCAGACGGCGCTTGACCGCGATCTGTACGGCGGCATGGGCATTTCGCTCGGCCGTTTGCGCGAGGATCCGATCTTCGACTATAAATTTGTCGGACTGTCACACAATACCCTGCGCGGCGCGGCCGGCGGTGCGCTTCTGAACGCCGAACTGCTCTACCGGGAGGGATATATCAGCGCGAAGTAAATGGCGTTGCGCGCGCGCTGTCGTTCCGCAAAAACGGCAGACCGGACGGTCTGCCGTTCCCGGTGGGTGTGCAAAGGCGGCGGTTTTCGTTTGTTCCGGGGCTTTCGGAAAATATGAAAAAAATCTGAAAAATCCCTTGACAAAACAAAAGGGGTTTGCTATAATAAGAAAGCCGTGTAAACACGGTTGGTTTTGGGAGCATGGGAGCATAGCTCAGTTGGGAGAGCATTTGCCTTACAAGCAAAGGGTCATAGGTTCGAGCCCTATTGTTCCCACCAAAGGATTTGCGGGCGTTGGCGTCGCCTGCGCGTATGGCCTGGTAGCTCAGTTGGTTAGAGCGCTGCCCTGTCACGGCAGAGGTCGTGGGTTCGAGCCCCATCCGGGTCGCCATTATGCCTCTGTAGCTCAGTTGGTAGAGCAGAGGACTGAAAATCCTCGTGTCGTTGGTTCAATTCCGACCGGAGGCACCAGCGACTTTGTCGCTGATTTTTGCGGATTTAGCTCATTTGGTAGAGCGCGACCTTGCCAAGGTCGAGGTGGCGGGTTCGAGCCCCGTAATCCGCTCCATCGGCGGACGCGAAGCCTCGTGTCCGCTATTTATTTGGCGCCATGGCCAAGCGGTAAGGCACGGGTCTGCAAAACCCTTATCCCCGGTCCGATTCCGGGTGGCGCCTCCAAAACACAAAACCCCCCATACGGGGGGTTTTGTGTTTTACAGGCATCGACGGATTGGCCGCGTTCTGCGCGCAAAGCAAGCAGACCCGGGCCGCAACATTCGGAGTGCCGGTGGCACTCCGAAATTCCGGGTGGCA
>CAKSAC010000025.1 GCA_934434925.1 uncultured Eubacteriales bacterium
TCGATCGGCAACTATGCGTTCGAGGGTTGTACAGGCCTTACGAGCGTCACGATTCCGGATAGCGTCACGTCGATCGGCGACTATGCGTTCTCGGGCTGCACAGGGCTTACGAGCGTCACAATCGGAAACAGCGTCACGTCAATCGGCGATTCGGCGTTCGACGGTTGCACAAATCTGGAATACAATGCCGATGACAATGCCCTGTACCTTGGAAACGCAAAAAATCCTTATTTGGTATTGGTGAAAGCAAAAAGCCAGTCGATTACTTCCTGTGTAATCTCTGAAAAGGTAAGATTCATCTATAGTTCTGCGTTCTGGGATTGCACGAGCCTTGCCACTATCACAATCCCCGACAGCGTCACGTCGATCGGCCGGGGGGCGTTCTGGGGTTGCACGAGCCTGACCGGCATCACGATTCCGGACAGCGTCACGTCGATCGGCTGGGGGGCGTTCTTTGGTTGCACAAGTCTCACAAGCGTCACGATTCCCGACAGCGTCACGTCGATTGGCGATTGGGCGTTCTATGGTTGCACGAGCCTGACCGGCATCACGATTCCCGACAGCGTCACGTCGATCGGCCTTGGGGCGTTCCAGGATTGCACAAATCTGCAATGCAATGCCTATGACAATGCCCTATACCTTGGAAACGAAAAGAATCCTTATTTGGTATTGGTGAAAGCAAAAAGCCAGTCGATTACTTCCTGTGTGATTGCTGAAACGGCAAGATTCATCCATAGTTATGCGTTCTATAAATGCACAGGTCTTACGAGCGTCACAATTCCGGACAGCGTCACGTCTATCGGCGATGGGGCGTTCTCGGATTGCCCAATCAAGGTTGCGACCATTCCAGTGAGCGCTATTTCAAGCATTCAAAAAAGTGCTTTGGAAACCGTTGTCATAACAAGCGGCACAAGCATCCCTTCCTATGTGTTCTCGGGCTGCACGGGCCTTACGAGCGTCACAATCGGAAACAGCGTCACGTCGATCGGCTATGAGGCGTTCTCGGGTTGCAAGGGCCTTACGAGCGTCACCATTGGAAACAGCGTCACGTCGATCGGCTTTGAGGCGTTCAAGGGTTGCAAGGGCCTTACGAGTGTCATAATCGGAAACAGCGTCACGTCGATCGGCAAGGATGCGTTCTATGGTTGCACGGGCCTGACCGCAGTGCATATTACCGACCTTGCGGCATGGTGTGAAATCAGCTTTGGCAGCCAGCCGCTGGCTTACGCGCATAATTTGTATTTGAACGGCAATTTGGTAACCGATCTTACGATTCCGGACAGCGTCACGTCGATCGGCTCTTCTGCGTTCTATGAATGCACAAGCCTTAAAAGCGTCACGATTCCGGACAGCGTCACGTCGATCGGCTCTTCTGCGTTCCGGGATTGCACAGGCCTTACGAGTGTCATAATCGGAAACAGCGTCACGTCTATCGGCAAGTATGCGTTCTCGGGTTGTACAGGCCTTATGAGCGTCACAGTCGGAAACAGCGTCACGTCGATCGGTGAGTATGCGTTCTCGGGTTGTACAGGCCTTATGAGCGTCACAGTCGGAAACAGCGTCACGTCGATCGGCGATTGGGCGTTCCTGGATTGCACGGGTCTTACGAGCGTCACGATTCCGGACAGCGTCACGTCGATCGGCAATTATGCGTTCTGGGGTTGCACGGGCCTTACGAGTGTCATAATCGGAAACAGCGTCACGTCGATCGGCGATTGGGCGTTCTATGGTTGCACAGGCCTTACGAGCGTCATATGGAATGCGGAAAACTGTCAAGCCGCCGGTTCGTATAATTACTATATATTTGAGAATTGCCCCAAATTAACAAACGTCACCATCGGAAATAACGTCAAATCCATCCCTTCTAATGCGTTCCGGGGTTGCACGAGCCTGACCACCATAAAGTATACCGGAACCAAAGCACAGTGGTACGCGATACAGAAAGGCCGGAGTTGGAATATTAACACCGGTTCTTACACCGTTTATTGCACGGACGGAACCCTATCAAAATAAATTTCATAAAAGCAAACCGAAGGAAAGAAAACGGTGAGCATAGGAACCGCAATGGAGCAACAAGCGCAACCATCATCATAGCGGCCGCAACAACGCGCAAACGGCCACTTTTGCGGAAATAAGCAAATTTCGATTTGCCGTACAGAAAATACCCGACAAACAAAAAGACCCGGCTTTTTGAATATGCACCTCCAATAGCGTCTGACTTTTGGGGTGCACTTCATTCAGCCGGGTTTCTTTTTTTGGGGGCCGAAAAGCGGGCAACGCCGCTCTCGCTCCTGCCTGCCCGTTTCGTTTCACTCAAAGTGCCCAATCGACGTTTCCCGGATTTTTATGAAGCGTTTCCATCATACGAAAAAAGCGGCCGCCCTGCCCTTTCGGGAAAAACGACCGTTTTCTCCTTCAAAAACTACCCGCCGAGGCTGTCGCTTCCGTTATGCGACGGCTCCCCGGCCATTTTTACTGCTCACGTGGCAAAATCAAGCGGTAATCTCTTACGCAGGCAACACACGCCGCCATGTTTTGCTTGAGGTCGGCTTGATTCACACGATAGCGATCAATCCCGCCGATAAATCCGCCCTTCATCCCGCGTATGTCAATCAGACCGTCTTCCCGCAGAGTCACGACCGCATGTACCGGATTTTCATACATCAAGGTGTTTCGGAGACCGACATATTTCTCCGCAAGTGCTGCCGGGTAGAAATCATGCGGGATCGGAATCCAGTCAAATGACGTGGAGTTGAGTCCGAAATAGCAGGTTCCGTCCTGCAAGCGCAAATAGTCGTGATGCAAATGCCCGCTGACTGCCAGCGGGATATATTTCCCGGCCGCGCGCGCCTCGGCAAGGATCGCCTGAACTTCTTCCCAGTTTCGGAGCGTTCGGGAACTGCCAAGGTCGTTGTGCGAAAAAAGAACGCAGGGGAACGGAGAGGTGAGTAGCCCTTCCCGCAGAACTTCCATCTCTTTTTTTGCCACGTAATCCCGTTCCTCTGGATGCTGAAAATAGTTGCCGTGGTCATAGGGAACATCTTCCCCGCCGATCCGGCAGGCATTGGTGGAGACCGAAATGATGCGGAACCCTCCGCAATCAAACCAATAGCTGTCCGAGGGCATCTGATAGGCGGCCAGCACCTCGGCAGGCGAATTGCTGTCAAACTCATGATTGCCGAGGGTGTGATAGGTCGGGATTTCAAACCGATTATACCGGTCGATGACATCCGTACAAACTTCTACCCGATGCGAAAAATCCCCGGCGTGTATGATAAAATCGACCTTCTCTTCCTTCGCGCGCGCAAGAACCGCATCCAGCCGTTTATCAATATCGGGATACCATGTGTTCGGGGAATAGTGCAGATCCGAAAATGCCGAAAATTTGATTTGTTCCATAACTCCTCCCAAAACGCGAAACCATCGCGGAATTTTGTTTTTGCTTTTCTTTCACCCCGCCGTGCCGGATTTTGGGGCCGCGCCGGAACGCCGCCCGCTCTTCCCCCGCCGGCTCTCGTGCCTGTCTTTGCAAATCACCTTATTCTATCACGAACCCTCGAAAAAAACAAGACTTTCCGTCATTCTTTCTTCTCCCGCATGCATCGCCCGGAAATTTTATAAAAAAAGCGAACTTTTTCAAAAAAACATTTGACAAAAAGAAAAGACTGTGTTATAATAGCACTTGTCACGCGGGTGTGGCGGAATTGGCAGACGCGTAAGATTCAGGTTCTTATGTTGGCAACGATGTGCAGGTTCAAGTCCTGTCACCCGCACCAAACAAGAATAAAACGAACCTAAGAGTTAATCTTGAGTTCGTTTTATTTTATACAAGAGATTATTGGGGGCTAATCGTTAAGTTAAAATAATCATAATTTCAAATAATTTCAAAAAAGATCGCAGGATTTTAAGTCCTGCGATCTTCGTTTTCGGGAGCTTTTCGATGCCCCCGAGCCACCCCGGGCGTCTTCTGCCCCGGGAACCGGGCAACCGGGCGTTTTCAGCGGATGGTATACAAAAGATCCCGTTCGGCATGGGCCGCGGCGGGAATCGTAAAGACGGCATCCTGCCGGTTTACCGTGAAGGGAACCGGCTCTCCGTCCAGAAGAATCTCGCCGGGAATACGTCCGTGGAGTACGGCCGTCATATCGCGCACCGGACGGATTCCGTCGATCTTCGGAATCGAGTTTTGGAAATGGTTATGCCCGTTATCGGGGCGGCCGCCGAAATCCCCGCGCCGGCGCAAAAGCGTGAACCGGATGCCGCCGTCCTTTGTATCGGCAATCGCCATGGGTGTTTCGGCATACCCTCCGTTTTCATAGTCGTAGGTAAATCCATCATCCTCATAGAGGGTGAAGGACCCCTGTCCGCCCGGATAGAGATGCACGATATAATCATGCTCTTTTTCAAGAATATATTTCTGCGGTTTCATCGTGACAAAAACAGAGCCGCTCTTCACAAGCAGTGCGCCGCCTTTGCCGGGCAGAGGCTGATACTCAATCTTTCCGCTGTATGTCTTTCCGTCAAAGTAGTCGATCCACTCTCCGTCCGGCAGGTCCAGCCGCATATCGAACGCCCCGACCAAGAGCGATTCGCCGAGCATATACATATTCTTGGTGTTGTCATAGCGGTCGGTCTCATGATAAATCAGCGGCAAAGGACGCGTGACCGGTATGCCGGTCATGGAGGCGATATGCGCCATCGAATAAATATACGGGAAGAGGCTTGATCGCAGGCGCGCATACTCCCGGAAGTTGTTTTCCCTCTCTTCGGAGAGATACCAGGGATAGAGCCAGTTTGCCCAGCCGAGATGCTGTGACCAGGTGGACAGGAAGGCGTAATGCATTCCGCGCGGATTCAGCACATCCATGTCGCAGGTTGTGTTGGTATGGCCGCACATTGCGTAATTGAGGTTGGCAATCAGTGTGCGGGGGCCTCCGCCGGTGTCGCCCGTCCAGGTAGCGGCAAACTGTTGTGTTCCGGCATACGCGCCGGCGGTATAAAGCATCAGGCGGCGGTCGGTATATTCACGGAAACCGATCTGCATCTGCTTGGCCAGCAATACCGGGTAAATATTATGTACTTCGCGGTCGGAATACCGATCGCCCCAGGTGTGGTCTGGATGCTCCAGGACCTGGTTGGACCCGTCCAGTTTGAAACAGGCAGCGCCGTTGTCCACAAATTTTTTAAGATGTTCAAACCACGGCTCGTTCGGGTCGGTGATTTTGTTATCGCGCCAGACGGCAATCAGATGTTCGTCCACGATCTCGCCGTTTTTCGCATACTGTTCCCGCATGGCGGCATCGGCTTCGCTCGTATCTTCCTGTTCCACCCCGGCCCGCCGGTCTTCTTCATAGAGCAGGTCGTAATTATTGCAGAGCCAGAGCGAGAGTTGCATTCCCTTCTCCCGCATCGGGAAGAAAAAAGTGAAAGTACCGCTCTGTCCGGGCGGACACCAGTGCGGGAGATAGAATTTTTCGGGATCCCAGCGTTTTCCGGTGGAAAAATCGTATCGACCGACCATCCAGGAGGGCTCCAGTCCGAAGATATCGCAGGGAATATCGCGGTCACGGAACCGGCAGATGTTTTCGAGCATGGCGCGGGTATCGGTCTGCTCGTTCTGTACAAAGGTCAACCCATAGGCAAAGGCAGGGAGCATCATCGGCTTCCCCGTGATATCGGTCAGTTCGCGGACGAGGGCGGGCAGGTCATTGGCCGCAAGCAGATAAAAGTCGGCGCGGCCTTCCATGGCGGTCACGGTGAGCATGTCGGGGTCGGCGGCACCGATGTCGAATACCATCCGGTAGGTCGAGTTGACAATCAGCCCCCACCCTTCCGAAGAAAGGAGAATGGGTTGCGGTCCGTAAGAAGATACATTCGCCACGCAGATAAACTGCCGTGTTCCGCGCAGGGAAAGGTGGTCGCGGGTCGCGTCTCCGCAACCGAAAATGCGGTCTTTATCGGAAAGCGGAATCGAAAGCGAAAAACCGCCGTCATCTCCTGTCAGGAGCCGGGCGTTGAAGGTGCGGCGCGTTCCGGTGAAGGTAAACCCGCCTTCACATTCTGCGCAACGCGCTTCGGGTGCATAGGATTCACGGAGCTCTTCTCGGAATATCCCGTAACGGGAGAGCATGCTGACATGGCCGCGGCCCGCCGTCACACGAAAAACCCCGTCGCCGATTCTTTTGATCTTCATGATTGTCTCCTTGCAGATTATTGAGCATTCCCGTTTCTTTTTCAAACGCTCTACCTACAAGTATACCTTCCTTTTTCCTTTTGTCAACCCCCTGTTTTCCAACGCCTTTCTCTCTCCCCCCCGCTGTTTCTCTCCTTATTTCCTCCGCTTTTCTCTCTTTTTGCCACCGCCCTCGCTCATCCCGCATTTTACAACAAAAACCGCCCGGCAGAACCTCGAATGCATAACGCAGATGGAGTTTTATCGCTCCTCCGTTTTGCTCCCTGCCCCATGCCCTCTGCCCTCTGCTCCGCTCTGCTCCCTCTGTCGCGTTATCCTCTTTGCCTCTCTCGCCCTCGCTTATCCCGCATTTTACAACAAAAACCGCCCGGCAGAACCCCGAATGCATAACGCAGATGGAGTTTTATCGCTCCGCCGCTTTGCTCCCTGCCCCATGCCCTCTGCCCTCTGCTCCCTCTGTCGCGTTATCCTCTTTGCCTCTCTCGCCCTCGCTTATCCCCGCTCCGCCGTTTTGCTCCCCGCTCGCGCCCCGCCCGCACCGCCACATAAAAAATTCCACCCTGCTGTGATATGCACCTCCAATAGTGTCTGACTTTTGGGGTTCACTTCACTGCGCAACAGGGTGGAATCTCTGCTCAAATGTTTTTATTTTCATGGCAGCCTGACAGAGCGATATGCTTCTGCCGGGCTGTTTTTATATGCTTTTCCTTACTTTCTGTCGGTTGCGGGAAATCCGCTGATGGGGGAAAAGCCCATGGCAATCGCCGGAGAATCGGGTAAAAGCGTAAAATCGCCGTTTTCCGCGTCGCGGAAACGGGGGTCTTCCACCACATTATCCCCGAGCAGGCCTCGTTCCTCTGCGTAAGCGCGGAGCGGGATAGCTTCGGGGGTAGCCACCGTTGCCTCGCCGCACGTGCAGAAGAAAAGATTTTTCCGCATCGGAATCCGGGAGAAAACACGAGAATCGGGTTTGTCCGCAATCAGCGGTTCCCCTTCGGTGCAAAAGATATTGTTTTCAAAAATCGCCATATTATGAAAACGGTCGCGCGCTAACGTAACGCTCCCGCCGGTCATGGCAAAAATATTGTTCCGCACAACATTCTGGATGCCGTAATGCTGATAAAACGCTTGGTTTTTGGTCCGGAACACCACATTGCGGCGCACCGTAATCATGCTGGACCCCTCGTCCAGATAGATGCCGTATCCGCCGTAATGCGCCGAGAGAACATCGTGTATCCGGTTTTCCTCGATAACGGTTCCAGGCTGTTGCCCGAGGGTGTAGATCGCCGCCATATCCGACAGTTTCCCCATGCCGATATGGTGCAGATCGTTGCGCCGGATGAGATTCCCGAAAGACGAGGAAGGCGCGTACCCCCATCGCCAGCCGACAGAGATTCCGCTGTAATCGGTATGGTCGATTTCGTTTTCCTCAATCACACACTCGGCGGCATGACAGAGCAGAACGCCGCACCCGGCATGATACCGCTGTCCGCAGGCGAAAATATGATTTCCCCGGACCGTCACAGCCGATGTCCGGCAGAATTCCGGCTCCTCCGCCGTTCCGCCGAAAATACGGACGCCGCCGGCGGCAAGATCGGAAATTTCGTTGTTTTCCACCCGGACGGCGCGGCAACCGACCCCGATACTCACTCCGTAAATCCCCACATGATGGATATGGCATCGTTCTACCGAACAGCGCACGCAGTGCGTAAAGCCAATCGCCCCGAACCCGCCGGAAACCGACTGGCTGTCCGCCGCGCGGAGATCGGTGTCGTGTTCGTTTTCCGGCATGGCGGCTCCCGTCATTCCCGAAGCGTAATCGCATTGCGTATAAGCAAACTCCAGGTTTTCAAAATGAATATCCGCCATCGGCGCGCCCTCGCGCCCCCGGACATCCAGAAGGCGATCCGTGAGCGGTGCAAACGCCTCCAGCGTATCGGCACTTTCGCCTTCCAGCGGCGTATAGTATACGATACCGGCGGCGCGATCATAATACCATTCTCCGGGTTTACCGAAGGACTGCGGAATGTTTTCCAGAAAATACCGTAGCGCGGAAGAATGCTCCTTCGGCTCATACATCGTCGTGATTTTGAAGCGGGTGCGGTAAGCCAGGGTCAGCCGCCCGGTCTGCCGGTCATAGGATTCGACCGGGGAATGTTCGTCAACCCAATAATGGTAAAAGCTGACAATGGCGTTTTCGATCCCGTCGATCCCTTCCAGGTCTTCCCGCTTGGCGATAAACCAGCGCGAAGTCTCCGTGATTGCCCAGCCGTCTCCCCCGTCCTGCTCGGTTTCCTTCGCGCGAAGGACAGAGCCGTCCGCCGGGAAGCATGGCAGACCGGCACGGCGACCATTGACATAAAGATCCGTGAAAACGACCGCTTCCCCCCGGATACGCGGCGCGGAACAGGCAAGACAGGCGACCCCGTTGAAAACGGCCGGCTTCCAATCGGTCAATTGCGCCGCGCCGGATAACCGCCGCCGCCTGCCGTAAGAAGTGAAAGTGACCGCGTCGAGCCGCGCGTCGGTCTTTGCGGTCAAAAAGCCATTGTCATGCCAAAGGGAAATCGGTTTTTTTAACGTGTAATCCGAACAAAAAGCCACCGTCATCGGTCGGCGGTCGCCCGAAAGGCGTAATCCTCCGATCATTTCAAGCGCCGTTTCAATCCCGGCAAGCGGACCGTCTCCCTGCCCGTTCGGAACCGGGGAAAGTCCGTTGTAGTCGTCGCTCCCGTTCACGCTGTCAAGATAAATCACCGTACTGTCATAATATCCGTGCATCGCAATCGCTCCTTTTCAGATGTTCGTATCGCAAAAGATTGCTCCGGGGTTCCTGCTCCCGTTGTTTTTCCGCGCACATAGTATAGCATAATTCCATCGCCTTTTCAAGACGAATATCCTGCCGGCAGCTTCTCCGCTTTTTTGTAAAGAAAACTTTTCGTTTCAAAGAAAGCCGACGCTCCACTGCGCAAATCGATTGACTTTCGCCCGTCTTCTGGATGTTTCCGCGTGTTTCTTTTGCCGGATCTGCGGCTTCTTCACTTTTTGTCGATCTCCCGCGTTTCCGCAAGCAGTTCGCGCGCTTCCCGGAGAGAAATATCTTCCTGCCCGGCCAGCCGCGCCGCGTCCTCATATGCGATCTTCATCCGCCGTACTCCATACCCCTCGGCCGTCTTGACCGAGACTTTCCCATCCCGGCAGGGGCAGCGTTCTTCACGCCGTTCCAGGGTATACCGATTGCAAAGATGTTCCCGGATACCGAGCGTGTCGGTATACCGGAAAATCCGTGCGGCGGTTTCTTTGCGTTCTTCCGGCCTGCAAAGCACCGTCAGCACAACGCCCGGCCGGCCTTTTTTCATGCCTGCGGGTACCGTAAATACATCCAGCGCTCCGGCCTCCGTCAGCTTCGCGACGGCATAACCGATCTCTTCTCCGGTCATGTCGTCCAGATTGCAGGAAAGCTCGGCCACGCAGTCTCCGTGCCGTCCTTCACTTTCACCGAAAAAGGCGCGCACGCAGTTGGCCGCCGGAAACTCCCGGCTTCCCATTCCGTATCCGACGGCATTTGCCGTCATGATCGGCATCTCGCCGAATCGGGTCGCAAAATGCGCAAGGAGCGCCGCCCCGGTGGGCGTACACATCTCGCCGGGAAACTCTCCGGCATAGATCGGAATGTCACGCAAAAGTTCGGCTGTGGCCGGGGCAGGAACCGGCAAAACGCCGTGCGCACACCGCACTTGCCCGTAGCCCGTCCGGATTGGCGACACGACAATCTCAT
Organism: uncultured Eubacteriales bacterium; assembly: GCA_934434925.1. Taxonomy (GTDB): domain Bacteria; phylum Bacillota; class Clostridia; order Oscillospirales; family CAG-272; genus UBA1740. The sequence continues at coordinate 9,972 of CAKSAC010000025.1, forward strand.
CGGGGGCAAGTTTTTCAATCAGCAGGCAAACCGCCGTAATGTCCGCCACGGCATCGAGGCTCCCCACTTCGTGAAAATGCACCCGATCGGCCGAAACTCCGTGTACCCGCCCTTCCGCTTCGGCGATTGCGCGATACACCCCGCGGATATTTTTCTTCACCCCTGTGCTGACCGGCAATCCGTCCGCCAGCGTTCCGACTTCGCAAAGGCCGGTATGGCTGTGTTCATGGGAATGCCCATGCTCGTGGTCGTGTTCATGCTCGTGGTCGTGTTCATGCTCATGCCCGTGTTCATGTTCATGCCCGTGTTCATGTTCATGCCCGTGTTCATGTTCATGCCCGTGTTCATGTTCATG
>CAKSAC010000026.1 GCA_934434925.1 uncultured Eubacteriales bacterium
TTTTTCCGCCTTTTTGCCGGAATTGCCTCTCTTTTTTCTTGAAGTTTTCGCTCTTTTTGTTTGAAATCCGCGTTTTTCGTCGAAAGGTTTCTCCGTGCGAACAATCCTGGAAAATCCGCCTTTGAAAATCCGCTCAAAAGGGTTTTATGTCCATGCGGGCGTAGCTTCACGAAGCAGTTTTTCCGAATTCGCGCGGATATTCTCCGCCGCACGTCCAAGATAGGAAAGCGCACGAATGACCGGTTTGTAAGCGCCACGGGTCAGGCCGTGCAGATCGCTTCCGAGCGCTGCAATCTCTCCGCGCTCAGCCATCTTGCGGAAAAACCGGCGGCGGCCGAACGAGAGAAAGGCTTCGGGATTCAACTGGTACAGCCCTTCGTCAAAATCAAAGAACTGCGAAAACTGCGCAGGGGCGTACCGGTCGATGTGCGCAAACAGAGGAATGATTCCCCGCCGGATGATTGCTTCGACGGTGTTCAGCAACTCGCGCGAAAACGGCGTATACGGCATTTCCAAAAGAAGAACCCGGCTCCCGCCGACGCAAAGCGATTCAAGCCCGGGCAATTTTTCAAGCCCCGGGAAGGCCAGCACCTCCGCGCCGAGATAGAGCGCCGGGTGTTTTTCATTTTCCGGCCAAGCGGCACGCAAAGCGTCCAACGAAGCCGCGCGGCGGGTCAGAAAATCCTGTACAGAAGGGGAAACGTGCGCATAAAAATGCGAAGTGGCAACGACGGCGAAAACCCCTTTTTCCGACAAAAGCCGCATTTGCCCCAAGGAAGCAGCGACATTCCGGGAACCGTGATCCAACCCGGGAAGGATATGCGCGTGAAAATCGATAAAACCCTCGGAGCGTGCCATTTTCAGTTGCTCCCCGTGGAACCGAACCCGCCGGTTCCCCGCGCCGTATCGTCCAATTCCCGAACCGGAACAAATTCCGCCGCAAGGTAGGGAACGATCAGCAATTGCGCCATCCGCTCCCCCGGCTCCACCGTGGCCGGAACTGCCGCATGATTGTGCAGAGCCACCAGAATTTCCCCACGGTAATCGGCATCGATCACACCGACCTTGTTGGCCGGGGCAAGGCCTCGCCGGGTCGCAAGACCGCTCCGGGCGCATATCAGCCCCACCGTTCCCTCCGGCAAAGCCACGGCTATCCCGGTGCGGACCAGCGCCGTCTCACCGGGGGAAAGAGTGAGAGGAGCGTCCAGGAGCGCGTAGAGATCGGCTCCGGCGGCCGCTTCGCTGCCATAGCTCGGCAATACCGCGCGCTCATCCAATTTACATATCCGTACTTTTTCTTTCATGCTCTTCCCTGCCTTTTTCTTTACACCGTTTTCTTTTCAATATATTGTAGCACGGGAACCGGGCTTTTGCAAGCCTTTTTCGCAAAGCCATCTTTCGGAGCAAACGCCCTCGCCCGCCGGAAAAAGGAAATCCGCCTCGTTCTCTCTGTAAAGCCGTCTCCCGGACGCGCTTTCAGTAGCTCCGGCCCGATTGCCGACGGCCGCTTTATTTGCGCAAAGTTTTGTTTACAAATAAAGAAATATCGGGGATACGTGCCTCTTCGGGTCGGATAAAATCCGGGTAGACCCTGCCCACCCCGGCATATTTGGCCGGTGCCAATTGGTTGTAAGAAAGCAGTTCCACCCGGCTGTCCCCGGCTACCAGGGCGAGGGCGCGGAGATTATCCTCGGTATCGGTAATGCCCGGGATCAGGGGAATGCGGAAGACGTGCGGGATCCCGCTCTCCCGGAGAATCTTTGCGTTTTCAAGAATTTTTACATTACTGACGCCGGTATATTTCCTGTGCGCCTCCCTGTCGTAGAGTTTCAGGTCGAAATAGACCAGTTCACAGCGCGACGCGACAGAAAGAAAATCCTCCGCCGACGCATAACCACAGGTCTCCGTAACGCGATGAACCCCCTCCAGCGCGCCGAGTAATTCGCTGGCAAAAGCCGGCTGTAACAGCGGTTCTCCGCCCGAGAGCGTAATCCCGCCGCCGGTGAGATCATACAGGTCGCGCTGGTGAAGCAGCTTTTCGGCAAGTGCGCCGGCCTCCCACTCTTCTCCGACCGCACGGAGGAGGCCGCCGGGACAGACATGCAGGCAACGGCCAAGCCCCCGGCATTCGGGGTGGTCACAAGGGCGGCGGCAAGCCCCGCAATGGCGACAGCCTTCGGGAACCGCATAGAGTTCCCGCGCAGGCGACAGCCCTTCCGGGTTATGGCACCAGGCACAGCGAAGCGGGCACCCCTTGAAAAAAACAGTGGTTCGGATTCCCGGCCCGTCCGAAAGAGCAAATTCTTTGATATCAAAAATCATCCCTTTCATGGTGCGCCATACTCCTGTCTCTGTAATACATGATCCTGAAATTCCTTATCAAGTTCCACAAAATAGGCCGACCATCCCCAGATACGCACAACGAGCCGGCCCCATTTTTCAGGGTGGATTTGCGCGTCGCGCATGGCCTCGGCATTAACGGTATTCAGTTGAAGTTGATGTCCGCCGCGCAGGATGAAATACCGCACAAGCTCCGCCACCTTTTCCGTACTTTCATCATCCCGAAAGACAGAAGATGCAAATTCAAGCGTCAGGGGGCCTCCGTTGATTACGCGTTCCAGACGGTGAGAAGTAGCCGCCCGGATGACCGAGACAGGCCCCGGTACCCGCGCCGAAAGAGAGGGGGAATAATTGGTTCCGAATCCCTCTCCGCGCCGCCGCCCGTCCGCTCCCGCGCCGAGTTCGCGGGCATGCCACAGATAATACATGGCCGTTCCCGTTCCGGCGCGATAACCGCCGCCGTAATCATTCTTTTTTCCTTCCAATGCGTCGGCAAACGCATCCAGCAAAAACGCGTTCAGCCGGTTCGTCTTCTCATCATCCATCCCCATTTTCGGCGCTTCATAACGAAGCAGATGTAAAAGCGCCGGATCGTTTTCAAAATCGCTGCCTATGGCGGCAATCAGCCGTTCCGGCGCGACGGTGCGCTCCCGATACACGTATTTTTCAACCGCCGCCAACGTATCGACCGCGCCGGAAAGCCCCGACCCGTGGATTCCGTAATTCCGGTACCGGCGGCCGGTGCGCAACAGATCGAGGAACGGAGACGGCAGGAAAAAAACCTCTCCGATCCCGGCGATAATCCGATCGCATTCCCCGGCGATCCGACGGCGGACGCAGTCAAAAAGCGTTGCGGCGTTTCCGCCGGCGGCGATATTTTCGCGCACCGCTTCATCGGCTATTTTCGGGAAATTCAGCGCTCCGATATTCGGAATGTCGTCTCCGACGCCCGGGATGATGTATTCCCAGCACGCGGCCACGGCATAGTCTGCGGCATCTGCCGGCGCATATCCGAGGCGGATCAGCCCCGGAATCACAACGTCATCGTTGGAATATTGCGGGAACCCGAGACCGCAGCGCGTCAATTCGGTACCGAGCCGATAAACCGACGGCGGGGTTTGAGACGAAACGCGCAAATTGATCTTCGGATCTATCAATAAAAGATCGCGGCTGGCCATCAGGCAGAGTTCCGAGAGTTCGGAAAAAACCTCTTTTCCTCCGGCATCACATCCGCCAAGCACCAGGCTCTGCCCGTTATCCCCCTGCTGAACGCCGGGATACAGGTCGCTGTCTTTATTGAAAGAAAGGAAAAAGTCCGAAAGCAATGACAACGCCTCTTCCCGGCCAAGCCCGGCTTTGCGGTCGGCATCAAAGTACGGAAACATCAATTTATCAAACCGGCCGATATTGTTGTGATATTCGCCTTCCAACCACAGCGCATAATGCAGAATGCGAAAAGACTGCAACGCCTCACGGAAATTCCGCGCTCCGTTTCGCGGAACCCGGGCAAGCGTTTCGGCTATTTCCGGACGGCCGACGCGCAAAGCCTCTTTACGATACCGTTCGGTCAGGGAAAGAAGCGCATCGATCTGCCGCCGCTGATCTTCGTCCGCCGCGCGGTAAACCGCCGAAAGCCCGTTTGCAATCAGATACGTGTAATCGGGGCATATATTGGAAACAAAGCCCAGCTCATGCACATACTTTTCCTTCCGGATGGATGTCCATTCGTCCTCGGTCAGCACCGGGGGAAGGTCTCGGACCGTCCGCATGAAAACGATTTGTTCCCCGGGAGCAATGTGCGGCTCTTCCATCGCGGCGATACGGCAAAACCGATCGGCCATCCGGCGGCGGTACGGCATCCCTGCGGCCGCATATCCGACCGCCAGTTCCAAACCGCTGTCCCGCCGGAACGCCCGATGCTCCCGCCGGGTAATATAATAATCAAAGAGCGTTTTGTTCATCCCTCTCTCCTTCATTTTTCTTGGTTTTTCTTTGCTTTTTTACTTTTCTTTTTCCGTTTTCCTTTGTTTTTCGCTCTTTTTCGCCCTTGTTCTTTTGCTTTGTGTTTGCATATTGTTATTGTTTTCGCATTTGTTGTCCTTTCATTTCATTTTTTTCGTTTCATTATTTTGCGTTCTGCTGTTGTTTTTGCATTTCATTTTTTTCGTTCTGTTTTTATTTTGCATTTCATTTTTTGCTTTTTTGCGTTCTGTTTTTATTTTTAAGCCGCACCCCTTCCCGCTCTTTCGTCCGGCCGCACCCTTTATCCTCGGTTACATTAACGATAATGTTATTTGCAGTATAGCACACAGGATGCAAAAAGTCAACCCCGCGTTTCAAGAATTCACGTCCTGCGGCTCTATCACGGGTCCGGTTGCCGTTTCTCGGTCCTGCGGTCGTATTTCTCTTGCGGCCACCGGTGCTTCTCCGCCGCGCCGGGAAGCGTTTTCTGTCGGGCGAGAGTTCACGGCGACGGGAAAATGTCCTCTTCTCCGAAAAGAAAAATTTGCACTTTTTGCGTTCCTGTGGTACAATACTTGCAAAAGATTGTGTGCCGATGGCCGCAAAACGAAAAGAAAGGGAAAAAACATGAAGGTTCGGTTAAAGGATATCGCGGAGGCTACGGGCTTTTCCGTCAATACGGTTTCGCACGCATTGCGCGATATGCCTGACATCAGCGCCGCTGCCAAAGAAAAGATTCGCACCGCCGCCAACGCGATGGGATATATTCCGAATCTGCACGCCAGCGGTTTCAAATCCGGGCGTAGCGGCACGATCGCTGTGATTTTTCCCGATATCATCAATCCGCACTTCACGCTTCTCTTTCATCAGATCGAACGATTTTTCCAAGACCTTTCGGTCACCTCGCTCTTTCTCAACAGCGGAGAGTCCGCCAAAGAAGAAGAACGTCTGATCCGCGTTGCCATCGGGCAGAACGCAGACGGCATCATTCTCTGCCCGACAATTTCAGACCGCGCCGGCCTTTCGATTCTGCGCAGAGAAAAAGTACCCTTTGTTCTGCTCGGCCGGGACGGTGAAAGCCGGGAAGATGACTGTGTGCTTTGCGACGATGAGGAAGCAGGCTATCTCGCCACACGCCATCTGCTCTCTCTCGGCCATCGGGAAATTGCCTGCGTCCGGGTTCCGGAGGCCGGTTCATCCGACCTCGGACGGTACGCCGGTTATTGCCGGGCGCTGACCGAAGCCGGGATACCGATCCGCCACGAACTGGAACTGGCTCTTTCTGCCCAAAAAGAGGGAAACACAGAAAAGATTTGCGCGTTTCTGAACAGATGGCCGCAGGTCCGCGCGGTATTTGCATTCAGCGATTTGTTGGCCTCTGAATTTCTCGCCGCCGCCCCACAGGCAGGACGCACCGTGCCAAAAACACTCTCGCTGGTCGGCTGTGACAACATTTCGGCGAGCTACCTGCTCCCCCTCCCGCTTACCAGTATCGCCCCTGCCGGCACCGGAATGGCCGAAGAAGCCGCGGCACTTCTTTTGCGCCGGATGCAGGGAGATTTGTCTGATTTCCCTTGCCGTAAGATTCTCCCCGTAACGCTCGGTCCGGGAAAAAGCTGTACCACGCTCCGCCGCTGAGCAATCCACAAAAAGCCTTCTTCCCATAAAGGATTGCATTTCTCTCCCCCCCTCCTTCACAGTAAAAGAAAAAGCCCTTGCAGGACGTTGCGAAAACGTTTGCACAAGTCGCGGCTCATCGCCGGGGCAAGGGGCTTTTTTCTTTCAGACGAGCCTTTTTCCCCGAAAGGCAAGGCCGGGTCGCCATGCAAAAAAACCGTGTTTTTCCCAAAAATTTCTCCTTCGGAGTAAAAGAAAAAGCCCTTGCAGGACGTTGCGAAAACGTTTCGCATAAGTC